>NZ_JHAL01000001.1:0-300000 GCF_000738005.1 Bifidobacterium crudilactis
GAAACTTTGCGTGACGAGCTTTTAATGAACAAAAGAAACCCCTTCAAATCAGTATTCACACAGTACTGCCCAAAAAAATGAATACCGTGTAGTATTCCCCCGTTTTTAGAATAGCGGGTAGCCTGTGGCCTGTCAAAAGCCGTAACACGCCACATATCCCGCGCCCATACGACAACGAGGAGACCCGCTATGGGCGTTTCCTCGCGCTCTAAGACCTGGTAACGATTGAGAAATTCACCAACACCTCACACGTTTCTGCGTCTGAAACGAGGCCAGCACCACTGTCGCCTTCGCAAGGTCCGTAGTATCCCGGACTTCCTGAATCCCGGCAGAAACTGATGAAATCACCACGCAGCTCCTGCACGAACAGCGACATCACGGTCGGTTAGGAATTATCCAAGACCGTGTCTACCGCTGAATTTCGGCTGTAAAGTACTTGCGCAACGCCTGAGCCGTGAACGAATTACCGTGCATAAGCAGTTGTTCCGGCGGGCCTTCAAAGAGGACGTGCCCGCCGTCTGCCCCCCGCACCTGGTCCGACATCGACAATCCAGTCGGCCTGCCCGATGAATCTGAGATTGTGTTCTATGACGACGATGGTGACCGACCTGTTGACAATCAAGGACTTGAGCAGGTCGATGATCTGCTGGATGTTTGATTCGTGCAACCCGCTGGTGGGCTCGTCCAGAACCAGCAGCTTCGTGCTCTCGTTCATGAGGAACTTGGCCAGTTTCAGACGTTGCAGCTCACCACCCGAGAGGGTGTCCAGCGACTGCCCGATTGACAGATATGCGAGTCCGACCTCTTGCAGATGGCGCATGGCCGGCCCCAGTGATCTGGAATACAGTCGCTGAGCCTCTTGCGCCGTCAAGGCAAGGGCCTGCGCGATATTCAGCCCATGGTGACGATACCGTAATGCCTGTTTGGAGTATCGCGTTCCGTTGCAGTCTTCGCACACCGCCGAAGTGTCGGCCAGATAAGCGAGGTCTAGCGTAATCACGCCCTTGCCCTTGCAAGTGGGGCATCTTCCTTCACCGTTGTATGAGAACAACGAGGGGTCTTGATTCGTGGCGCTTGCGAAATCGGAACGCAAGGCGTCGAAAACGCCCAGATAGGTGAGGAGATTCGAGCGGTGGGTCGTATGGATGGGTCGTTGATCCAGCAGTATTCCTTGCTGCTGTTTGAGCAAACCTTCCGACACCAAGGTGCTTTTCCCTGAACCGGCGACGCCGGTTATCACGCTTAGCGCGTTCCTCGGAATTCTGGCGGAGACATTGACGAGATTATGTCTGGTGACGTTCTCGATTTCAATGAATTCACCATCTGCCGTCGAGCCTTGAGTCATCGTCCCGCGATTTCGCAGAGCATGGCCGGTTCCGGTGTCGCTGCCCAGCAGCCCAGAGTATGTACCTTGGAACGTTACCGTTCCCCCGTGGCTCCCTCCTCCGGGCCCCATATCGATGACATGGTCGGCGATGTTGATGAGCTCCGGGTCGTGATCGACCATAACGAGAGTATTTCCCTTATCTCGCAACCCTTGGAATATTTGCGCCACACTCACGAGATCATGCGGATGAAGACCCACACTGGGTTCATCGAAGATATACAGCACATCGCTCAAGGGGCTGTTGAGATAGTTGGCCAGCTTGAGACGCTGCGCCTCGCCGCCGGAAAGCGTTGTCGTCACCCTATCCAGACTGAGATAGCCCAATCCCACCTTGACGAGATTATCTATCTTTGCGGTTATCTCCTTGACTATCACCGCCGATGAGCCGGCATCGATTCCGCTCATCCACTCATGAAGCTGCCGAATGCTCATCGAACTGCACTCCGCAATGCTCGTTCCCTTGATTTTCGCGGAAAGCGCCTGCTCATTCAACCTCGTTCCCTTGCACGACGGGCATATTCCGGTCTGCGTGATTCGCATGATGTCATGCTCGTAGGTGCTTGAGTCCCGATTCATGATTGCCTCAATCCTCGGAATGAGACCTTCGTAGCTTGCGCTTTTATGCCATTGCGCCGACGGGTGCGCCGGTTTCTGCCGCTTCCCGTACAGCAGGAGCTCCAAGGTAGCAGCAGGCCAATCTTCGACCGGCATGTCATTGTCGAAGAAACCGGATTCCGTGTATCTCGTCAGTCTCCAACCCCCGGGTTGAAAGGTTGGGAAACGGATGGCCCCTTCCTTCAGGGTTTTAGACATGTCAAGAAGAGATTTCGGGACGATGGTTCTCGTAAAACCAAGACCCTGACACGTCGTGCACATCCCCGACGGGGTATTGAAGGAATACGCCATCGAATATCCGATGAAGGGTTTGGCGATACGGGAGAACAGCAGACGCAGTGCGGTGTATAGGTCGCTATACGTTCCCACGGTGGAACGTGCGTTTCCGCTGAGCTGTTGCTGACCGACCACCAGGGAAAAGGGCACATTATCTATCCGTCCGACCGTCGGTGCAGGATATTTCGGCAACAGTTGCTGAACATAGGCACTGTATGCCTTGTTCACGTTCCTCTGCGATTCCGCGGCGAGAGTCGAGAACACCAGCGAGGATTTTCCCGACCCTGATACACCCGTGACCGCCGTGATTCTGTGCTTGGGAATGCGCACTGTGACATTCTTGAGATTGTTCGTACAGGCATTCTCGACAACGATATCGTGACTGCTCATTTGGCAGACCTGCGATTGCGAAGCGCTGTCACAAGCTTTTGCGACATTTTTTCGAACTGTACCTGCTCACTTGCCGTCCACACCGATCTCGCGACATCGGCCAGTTCCTGATGTTGACGATCGACGTTGCTAATGAAAGCCTGGCCGGAAGCAGACAGGTTTGTCTGCAGTTCTCGTCGGTCACCCGTGCCCGGCACCTGATCGACGTAGCCAAGCGATTTCAGCTCGCCAAGATTCTTGGACAGTTTTGAACGCGTGATTCCCAAACGCTGACTCAATGCGGAAGGTAGAACCGAGCCCTCCGTCAATGCGAACATGATGTCGTATTGCAACCACGTTATGCCTTGCGGATTCACACGATTTCTCTCGGCCACGAATTCGCATTGCAACAGCATGAGAGCCGAGTTGAAGGAAGCGGAAGACCCGTCATTTGATTTCATATTGGAAACTATATCATAAATGAAACTATAATGAATCATCATATTGACAGGCTCGCCCCAGATGCCCGACCTTCACGCTGCGGCAAGTCAATATGCACGGAACCGCCCTCCGCTCCGATCGATACAACTCAATCACGGAAACTCGGATGGTTCTTCGTCAGTGGCCTCAACATGACCGAATACCAGTGCGCGGTGCCTGTCGTACCGTTTCGCAGCGCAGGAACAGGCCAGCACAAGGAGAGGCCCACCACCCCACAATCGGAGTGGCGGGCCTCAACGCGAAAGGCATTCGTGATCCTACCGCGTTCAAGACGTGGGCAGTGTCTCGTCATGCTCGGTTACTGCCCACGCATGTTGGCGATTATCTTTTGGAACGCTTTCTTGAGGACAGCAGGATCCCCGCACCTGCGACTGCCAACGCCAGCATCGCTCCAATCGCCGCATACACTTGGGCGCCGGTCTTTGCAAGTGTCCCACCGTTGCTCTTTGCAGGTGGATTGTTCCCAGGAACAACGACTTTACCTGGCGTATGGGTGTTGGTGATGTCGAAACCCTCGACCGTGGCGGTGTACCCGTCAACGGCATCCTCACTGACCGTGTACTGAATCAGTTTTCCACCATCGAACTTGGGAAGATTCTCAAACGCATACCGCCAGCCATCAGCCGCGGAAACCCGCTTGGACTCCACCTTCACACCATTCGCCAACACATTGACCACAACATGATCAGGACGAAGACCATCACGATTACCATCATCATTCCAAGACTTCACACCCGCAACACCAACCACCTCAGGAATTCTCTTATTCACCACCGTTTTGGTCACTGCATGATCCGAGGTGAAATCTCCTGCAACGACCTTGATTGGCGTGGCATCCAACTGGTACCCATCCGGTGCCACGGTCTCGATCAGGGTGTAGCTGGTTTTGAGAACACCATGGAGCTCTCCGTTGCCATTCGCGTCGGTTGTTATCTTACCGACCTCAGCGCCCGTTGCGTCTCGGGTCACCGAGAAGACGGCACCGGCCAGGGGGCTGTTCCCTTCATCTGTCTTGTGTATCCGTATGGTAAAGACACTGCCCTCGCCTTGACCACCAGAAACGGTATATCTAACGTTCGTGGTGGTGTCTTTGATGACGGTCTCATGCGACAGCAGCTCTGCCTTATTGGCGAATACCTCACCATCTATAGGCGTATACGAAAGCTTGACGGAATAGGAGATTTTGAAACCATCCGAAGCGGCATAGTCACCGAGCTTGACATTCATTCCCTTGCCGTCAGCATCTATTGTGCTGGCGTACGAAGATGTCACATCGGTGACATCCGAAAATCCCCAGCCGGACGTGTTGTCATTCCAAACCCACCGGCCTTTGGTCACCTGAATCGAACCTGGGACGATGGTGCCGCCATCGAACTGCAACCTGTCGCTTACAGATGCATCCGTCCGTGCCGTGCCATCCCTGTTCACGTAAATCGAATAGGTCAATGTGCCATCATTATTGAACCATCCGGACTTCCCGATAGGCGCATAATTGGGCTTATCGGGACCCGTATAGTTCACATCACCCGCATGAACGACCTTGCCGTCGATGGTGAGATTTATCGGCACGCTCGTGGCTTCCTTTACCACAGTGGAGTCAACGCGCGTGTAGAAGAAGAACGATCCCTTGACATCGGAATGCGTATCAACGTACGGAGCATAGGTGATAATCAAGGTCTTCGTAGACGCATCGACCGTCACCGATGCCACCACACTCCCATCTGATGACTTCAAATCAAATGATGAGGTCGCCTCCAGGGTCAGCTGATCAGGAAGCTTTATAGTCGTCGTATCCCCGGATTTGACATCTTTCCCGGAAAGATCGAAATCTCCGTTGATGCGAAAATCATCCCATCTACCCACATTTGGGGAAGAATTACCATTTGTGCCTGTGACCGAAAAATTATTCAGCACCCCGGTAATTTCGGCCGCATCAGCCACAGCACCTGATAGCGTCATTGCAAGCAGGCACAAGAAACTTGTCACCACGAGAAAGATCCTGCGGAACAGAGATCCTTTCGCATTTACATCTGATTCAGAGTCCCCACTCCGAAAAAACGGAGAAAGTCCTTTTGCTCGGGCTCCCACGTCTGAATTCAATCGAATCATATTATCCCCATCCCCTAGAAAAACCCAACAGAACAAGCTTATCATGGGCGTAAATTCCAAAACCGGGCCCCGGAGAAGCCCTTTCGCCCGCGATTACATCATTTTGGATCCGCTCGGTTTACGGCAAACCACACCGGAATATTCTGAGGACTGCATGTTGGTTCTCAACTTCTGCAACAGAAGATTGTCTATCTACGAGGACAAAAGCATTACCATGTCAGCACTTAAGGAGAGTGTGATGAAGATTCTTATATCAACTATTTTCCAGGACGCCGGTGAAGCCACTAGGGCATTGCGCATGGCCGGCATCATTCGCCGGTACGCCCCGGTCGACAAGCCGGTCGACATCGCGTTCGTATCACGGGGAGGCGGATTCAACCAGCTTGCCGAGGACTCCGGGTTCAGGATAATATCCGCAAAACCACATATCACGCATGCAAATTTCCATGATGAGTTTCATACGGCATTCGGTGATCTGATAGGTGACCTGCAGGTCGCCAAAGCATTGCTGCAAGGCGAGATCGAGGTGTACAAGCGTGAATCACCCGATGTCATTGTCAACGGTTTCTTTCCCGTCTCGACGATTGCCAGACGCATGGCATGCAGCAGCGCAATCGGCATCTCTTTCCTGCCGCTACCCCTGGTGAGAAGGTTCACCCAAGAGGTCACCCGATTCCCCGAGGAATCGGCTCTCTCACGACTGCCCGAGAGCCTTCAGAGAGCCATCATGCGATGTATTCCGACTAAAGCGAAGTGCGCCAATCCTGCTTTGAGACATCGGACACTTGCCCGCGCGGCGTATGAAATGGGATGTTCGGAAAAGCTCGACAACATTTTCGATATGCTCTCCTCTCGATGCTATCTCATCAACGATTATTCGATTTTCTATGATGCGGACAGCTACGGCGAGAACGTCGTATTCACAGGTCCTTTGATTCCACAGACCACAGAGAGCTCGATCTCCGATCCCGGCGTGCTGAAGGCACTCTCACTGAGCAATCACAGGAAAAAAGTCTTCTGCTCATTGGGAAGTGTGGGGAGTAAGGAGTTGTTGCAGGAAATCGTAGCCATGCTCAATTCTCCGCAAGGTCTCGATCTCGGTGGTGTTATTAGAGTGCCCAAGGAAACCTGTGATCTTGCCGAAGCTAAACGGATGCTCCACAACCGCCACATGTATATGACCGATAGCTTCCTGCCTGCTCGGCATCTCTGCCGACAAGTCGATGCGGTCATCTGTCATGGAGGGCAAGGCACATTACAGACTGCCATACAAGGTGGCGCTCCTGTAATCGGCGTAGCCATGCAACCTGAGCAGGAAATAAACCTACAGCATCTCGCAGATTTCGGTGCCGCAATCAAGATCAGCAGAAGACACTGGAACGCGGTGAACATTGGCACGGCGGTTGACAGAGTGCTTTCTGAGCCAGGATTCCGCATTCAATCGCGCAAACTGGAACTCATCGCCGAGAACACCGATACGGAAAAAATCATCGGCACACGGTTCTGGAAGGTCGCAGGAGATCCGAAGCGGGTACGACAGAACCTTCCTGCGGTAGATCTCTGATATGGCACGAGATTACCCGAAGTCTTGCCTCGGCCCGTCTCATCGCCCCACTCCGATGTGCCGTTTGGCCGCCTCATTTTCAGTGCCGCAGTTGCATCCGAAACATTCGCATGTCGCTATACAAACCGCACCCGTCACATGGCGCCCCCGAGGCTCCCAAGCAAAATACCCGCCCTGCGCTTGCCTGCGTAATGGGGTATCGATCAGCCGGCTACTTGAGCCGTTGTTCCGCCTCGGCCCTAGCCTCTTCAACGATTTTTCTGACATCTGATCGCTTGAATATCCATCCTATGGCGATGCCGATCACCAGGCTCACAAGGATAAGGACCAATGCCGGCATCCTTACAGAAAAGATAAGGAAATTGACCTCAACCGAATGCCAGTTGAAAAAGGCGAACAGCACAACTATCACAAGAACGGCAATCGCACATATCTGCTTTAACGAAATATTCTTCATCTTCACTCCTTACAACAATCCTGTCGTCAGTAACCAATCATCAGCTTGGACCAGAACTTGGGTGCCGCTGCATGCACCTCATCCCGATATCTTCTAGCGTAGCTTGTATTAGAACTCCTGATCCAGCCCCCGCGACTTGCAGGCACACCACGACTGTCATCAACGGCACCAAGGCGCTGCCTGCAGATACTGAACTACTCGTGCGGAGGATGAGGGAGGGCATGTATTTTCCGCCTGCCTCCGATCATCGGATGACTCACTCGCCTTTTGCTGAGCAGCGATGACCCCTTGGCCTCTAGTCTCCTGTGTGTCGATCGAAATCAGGCCAGTCAGAGCCTCGGACCCGCTTTCGACGTTCAGCCCTGCTTCCTGCAACTCGGTGTTGTCGCCTCGGTGATTGAATATCCACACTTCCCAAACACGCGATGCCACAGCGGAGCAGGCCGAAAAAGGATCAAACTCCTACACCGGCAGTTGTCCCCCTCCTCAGGAAGATCGAACAAACCACATAGACAAGGTGCACGGTTCCTCGGCACTGCGCAACGCAGGAAACCCAGGGCGTATGACGCCGAATCCCAATCAGGTGAATGCCTCTCAATCAACTGCCGACCATCAGGCATTGAGGAGCCATCCAGGAGGCAAACACCGGAAGCGGTCAGTACCTTGTTCGGCAGTCTGACTGATATCAGTTCTTGCGGTGATGCTTGAGCACCCAAGCCAGAGTCGTGGCTCCGGCAAACAAGAGTGCGTATATACTCACCGTTATCACGACATCCATGACGGGAGCACTCCACAATGATGGGAGAAGCTGCCGCATCCCATCACGCGTGAAGAAGCCGATGGTGACATGCAGCAGCAGACCAAGCCCGTTAATCCACTGGATGCGATTCAGCCAGTCGGCTGTATTCATCCTATTTCCCGCGGGCTCACCCGTGAAATTGACATAGGCAAAGCCGCCCAGGGCAAACACATTCAGCAACAACGGCACCCGCCAAACCGGCGACAGGCCACGGCTGCCGGCAAGCGCGGCAAGTGCTCCGACAATAGCTATGAGCACCGCCCAACCGCATACGCCTTCCAGGAATCTGTGTCGCTGAAAAAAGTCATACATACCAAGCAATCCCGTCACTCAACCATCTGCTCGAACGACACACCCCTGAGCCGTCACCGGCACAGCATCACATCAACTTGAACCATGAAATGCACAACAACCCACACTACACAAAGCATCCATCTGCCACCCAGCCGAGCGTGCCTCGTCGTGCGGCACTTCGGGCACTCCACCAGACTCTGCACAAGCACGAGGTCAGGCTTTCCTGCACTTCATCGGAAGCCGTGTCGCCGGGATTCACAACATATAATGCAGTGGTCAAGGCATCAACAGAGTTGCCGATTCGGGGAACAAACTTGGGGATAACAGGAGAACATCGCATGAAGATTCAACACCTGGGGACGGCAGCCGCCGAGAGGATTCCGGGAATATTCTGCAAATGCGACACCTGCAACAACGCAAGAAGGATCGGAGGCCGGGCCGTACGTACCCAGTCCCAGGCCGTCGTGGACGACACCGTGCTCCTGGATTTCCCGGGCGACACCTACCTGCACTATATTCGCGACAATTTCCCTTTGCCAGATATCCGCACGCTGCTCATCACGCATTGGCATTCCGATCACTTCTACGGCGAGGACCTGGCCTACCGCATGGGCAAGGGCATGTACGCCGATTGCAACGACTCGCATATGGACGTCTACGGCTCGCAGACCGTCAGAGGATTCTACGACAGGGCATTCTTCCTCGAACAGCATCACGACGACGATATGCTGTCCTTCCACACCATCGTCCCCGGCCAATCCTTCCAAGTAGAGAACGGCACTTACACAATCCATGTTTTCGAGGCGGCACACGGCCAGTACAGCGGCGACTGCGTGTTCTATGCCATCAGCGACGGCACGAAATCACTGCTCTACGCCCACGACACCGGCTACTTCTCCGAAGCAACATGGCAACAACTTCGGGAGGCCGGGCTCAAATACGACTATGTCTCCCTGGATTGCACTCTGGCGATGACCCCACTGCCGGAGGTCGGGGTGCCACACATGAACTTCGACCAGAACCTCAAAGTACGAGAAACCATGTGCCAGCTGGGTCTGGCGGACGACTGCACCATATTCGTCGCAAACCACTTCTCCCACCATGGCTTCGAAGGCTACGAAGACTTCACTCCTCGGGCCGAAAGCGAGCATTTCGTCGTCAGCTACGACGGCATGACCTGTTCCTTCTGACAATCGCACACCGACAGCGGAGCTATGAACGGTGAACGCATTCCGGTCATGAGCAGGTCAACAAGACCACGGCTCAGAGAGGACAAAGCAAGACGTTGTTGTCGAGTGGATGGCTGACCCGTTTATCGCATCAGACTCCATTGGCTGTTAAGACCAACCCCCGGTCGATATAGCTGCGAACGGCTTGCTCAACGGTTTCGAGTGTGTCGAACTTTGGGACATATCCGATCAAGGTACGGGCGTTCTCTATGCTGTATTGACCGCTCCGTGCAATGTGATAATACGTATGCTCACTCAACGACCCATTGTTGATGTGCTCAACCCACTGCGGCCAGGGCATGAACTCTATGTCGGGCTCCTGATCGAAGAAACGGTACATCGCCTTTGCGTACCCATACAATGTCATTGATTCAGCAGCCACCGCATGGAAGCTCTCTCCCAGAGCCTGGTTTCTGTGTTCGATTGCCTTGAAGAACATCTGTGCCACGTCATCGGCGTGAACATGGTGCAGCGTCTCCATTCCGAAATTCGGCAAGGCGATGGCTCGCCCGTCAGCAATGTCCTGGAATACTCCGATATCCGTGTTGCCCTGAGGATTGATTATGGTCCACCCCGGACCGGATATCTGACCGGGCATAATCACCGTGGAAGGGAATCCCTTCTTTCTGAACTCCTCCTTCAGGAACAACTCGCTGTCGTACTTGTTGATGCCATAGTCGTCGAGTGGTGTCTTCATCGCGTTTGGCTCGACCGGCAGGGTTTCGGCACGTCCATGCGCCCAGATCGACGAGCAGAAGAGATAATGCGACAGTTCGGTACCCTCCAAAGCTCCGACGATGCCTTTGGTGTCATCCAGACTGAAACTAATCAAATCGACAACAACATCGGCACCGAGTTCCGCTATCTTCCGGTTGAATTCGTGATCCTTGACTCTGTCGAGGCTCAACCGGCTGATATGCTCCCACTCGGTTCCTTTCACATAGGGCTTGTGCTGACCCCGGCTTACCGCAATCACATCGTTCCCGCTTCTTACCAATTTCGGGACGAGATACGACCCAATATGACCGTAAGCCCCAATAACCACTATCCTCATCCGCATATCCTTTCCTCGCTGACATCCGTGAAATTCATATCAATTCCTGCGCAGACACTACATACCTGATGCTTGATGGTTTCCTGCACCTTGCACTTCGACTGCACTCTCATCACTCTGCCCCGTGACGCAGGCTCCTGTAACCGGATCGCACCACCCCGATGTGAGATAGTGATTCAGCAGAATAATTCGCTCAGGCTTCGTTTCGTCGGCATTCTTGGCAGCTTCTTCACTCATCGGACGAATCCTTCCAGGCACGCTCGATAGCATCCGAGTACTGTGTGACGCCAACGGCCCCGGGAATGCCGAATCTCTTGTTCAAGAGTGTGAAGGGGACTCCCGTTACACCCATATCGAGCGCCAACCGCCTATCCTCACGCACTGCACGCCCGAATTCGCCACCGGAAATAACAGCTGATATCCGATGTTCAGATAAACCCACAGCCACACCGATTCGTAGCAATGTATCGGCCTCGAAGGCCTGCTGATTCCCACCGAATACTTCGGCTTGCATCGCCCGCATGTATTCCCAGCCGAGACCAAACTGATTCCCCAACTGCACCAATCGGAGCATATCGAAGGAGTTCTTCATCGGCCTGTCCACGTGATACACGAGTCCATCCTGCCGGGCCTGACGTGCGATCATCTCCTCGTTGGGACGCACCTGCTCCACTGTCATACCGACCTTTCGCGCCAGAAAATCCATGGTTGGCTTAACTTCTTTCGGAGCCTGCGGATCTATCTGGAAGGTGTGCACGTTCAGCTCGATCCGTTCACTATGCGATGACGATTCAATCTCCTTTGAGAGCCTGTGCTCACCGATATAGCACCAAGGGCACAGCACATCCGCCCACACATCGATAACGAGTTTCTTCCCTGTCTGTATTACGTCGTCAGTCATAATCCGCAACACCTTTCACATAAGTTGAGGATGACCTCAAGTTAATATCAGCATATCATCATGAGTAGGCTCGATTCTCGGAAAGGAGAAAAATGGCGCGCACCGCGAATTCACGAAAAGATGCCAGGGACAACACGGCTAAGCTGCACTCAGCGGCCCTGGCCGTTTTTGCGCGCCTTGGCGTCAACGCACCCCTTGAAGCGATCGCAAAAGAGGCTGGTGTCAGCATCGGTACGTTGTACAACCGCTATGCCACACGCGAAGAACTGTTGGAAGCACTGATGCCCGGCGCGATTGAACAGGCAAACTCAACACTCACCGAGGCATTGAAGGAATCCTCCGACCCCAAGAGCAGTCTCGAATTGTTTTTCAACACCATGATTGACCTTCAACGCACCGATTCCATGCTTAACGCCGCATTGCACGCCCTTCCCAAAACGACAGCCTCCACGAATTCCGATGGCTGCGGCGAGTTACTGGCGATTGGGTACCGACTTCTCGATCAGTGCCATGCGGCAAAGGTGCTCTCAGAGGACTTCGGCAAACAGGACCTGTTCAACATACTTTGGCTCTTCAGCAAGGCGCTATGCGACCCCGCCGCTCCGAACGATTGGGAGCACACCATACGACTGATGATTGACACCGCTTGGGTCAGACATCCCAAACAGCAATGACCTGCTGTGCTCAATCGGCGAGAAACGCTTTGAAGTTCCAGCCACAGTCCGGACAGCATGATGCCGATGCCTCTTTACCTTGTCGAGTTATCAGGAATGAATGATGATATGACGGCAGTCAACACTCTCCCGGAGTGAATACCGAGGTGTAGAAACTAGATGCATACCGTTTCTCAGAACCCTGCAGCCATATGGGTCGACAGTTGTACTGACGCATTTACTGAAATATCAGAGATGGGCACGCGGAACATGTGTGTCGAGACTGCTCTGCACGCTGATTGCCGCTTTGCTGAACAATGCCAACCGCATCGCAAGAATCCTTTGTGAACAAGGCTGATGTGCCTATCCCTCAGCTTCTCTCATTGTTCGTCGATCACTGCAGGAACCAGGAACATTCTGAGGACCCCAGGACACTGCAAACCCTCATTGAATCCCAACAAAGCAATTCGCTCGTCAATCAAGAAACGCGACGAGCTGCTTCATTCGCAGCAAGGCTTCCGCCAACCACACGAACAAAACTTCTCAAGCGTCATTCTTAAATTCAGCAACACGGGAAAGACTTTCGCACTCTTCGCCAACCACCAGCCTTATGAGAAATCCTGAGGTGATGACGGCACTCACCCGGTATCGAGAACTCTGTCCTTCCATCTGGTCTTCCAACCGCAAGGAACCATCCGCACAAAGCGTATCGAGAGTAAGGGTTCATTCTCTCGGTTTCTTCCTTCCAATAAACCCTGTGAATTTCTTGGATGCATCGCCTATCCCTGCACTGAGTCCGTCACCCAGCTGACGCCCTAATTGTGCGGCATCACCACCGAGACGTGCGCTTCCTTCGGCGACTTTGTGCGTCGTCTCGCCTCCGAGTTTGGCTGCGCCCTGCCCTAAACGCTTAGCACCTTCGCCGAGGTGCTTCACACCGGCTCCGAAGCGACTCGTACCATCAGTAATGAGCTTGCCCGCTGCGTCCGCCCAGCTTGGGGCCATCTCGATCTCAATCCGTTCGGCTTCGATACCGACTGAAATGGCAAACTGAGCCACGTGATCATTCACTTCGTCCAATATCTGGAGCGTATGCGTCACCGCGAAGGGATGTTTCACCTTCTGTTCACGGACCTTGAGACCCGATGCTTTTATGCTGGCATTCAGTTGGAACAGCTTGCTTTCGATATCGTGCAAGCGCACACGTCTCGCCTCGATAACGCCCTGCCTGTGCATTTCGACCGTTTCCGGACGCTCTGCCATCACACGATCAAGCTCCAGCACGTACAACTTGTCCTGCAACTGGACGGCGTTGCCAAGAATGGATGTCCACTCGGTGATGTCCTTCTGCATCTGGACACTCACACGTTCGGCTTCTCCAGCGTCACCAGCTTCTGACAGCTTCTTGGCGAGACCTTCGATTTTCAATAGTGCATACCCCTGTGCACGCACCAAATCCTGGGGGCAGCCCGCGATCTTCGACCATGTCGTATCGGTCACACTGCCGACTTTGTTACGAATCATCACTGTCTCATCGACCATATGGGCCACACCAACCAGGTTCGCGATTGATTGGTCCTTCTGATCCTGCAGCAGATCATCGATCTTCTTGTCGATGGTTTCCAGATAGTCTGTGATCTCTCGGATCGACTGTTCAAGAGCCATCTGCGTCATGATCCCGGCAACACCTGTCAGCATCTGCGGGTTTACCAGAGTCGATGCTTTGGATAGATTCTCAAACTTGAGAATGTGTTTGATTTTGCCGCTTTGGCGAAGCACACCGGTGCCTGTTGACCCGTACTGCGCCACCTTCTGTGCTGACTCACTGGTGAGTTTCACCCAACGGCCGCTCTGCGCAGCAAGTTCGCCGAATGCCTGCAACCCCTTACCTGCGACTTGCAGACTTTGTTTCCCGAGGTGCAGTGCCTGCTTACTGAGACCTGCATCGTCGAGCCACGAGTTGACGGCATCGTCATCGCCCAAAATCAATATGCCCTGATCATCTTTGATGATGCGAATAGCTTGCTCATCGCCCGACGCAGGAGTCATCTCCAATGAATCCATCAGATACCCTTTTCGATAAGTCAGGCAACTATTTGACTGCGGCCGAAAAGGCGCTGTTGAACAGTGAATCAGCGCGATGCCTGAGCGCCTTGATCTTCTTACGGTCCTTCTGCGGAGCCTTATCGAGCAAATCCAGACCAAGGCGAATCTTGTCGAGCTCGCCACGCCACTGACCGATGGGCGCATCTTCCGACAACTCGGCCGATTGCGTCTCGATGATCTCCTCGACCGCATCACATTGATAGCCGATACGTTCCAAGGGATCGCTGCCCTCCGGGAGATGAACCTTCTTGACCAAGTCGATGAACTTGTCCGAGAAATGCTGTTGCTGCAACCATGTAAAAGCGCTTTGAGTCATTTCGGGGGGTACGAGCTGCGCCAATGTTGTAATGATATTGACAACATTGGCGCCGGTTTTCACCACATTCCCAGGCTTCTTTGCTTTCGGCATTCTGACCCTTCCCCCGATCAGTGAACTCAATGCTTCTCAGTATAGATGCAGCACATCGCGTGCCGTCCTCTGACTCGGCCCTGGCTTAACCTGCAGAGCAGATCGCCACACAGACGGTCCCCGGCTACAGCTTCTTGTCTTTCAGCCATGCCGTTGCGATTTTGGATGCGGACTCCTGATCGGTGGTGCTGCGAACGTTCATGGAGATCAGGTCATCGGTGCTCAGCGAGGCATCGATGTCGTTGATGACCTTCACCGCCTTGTCGTCAAGTTTCTTGCTGGCGACCGGAACGACGTTCGAGGCAAGGAACAGTCCCTGGGGGTCCTTGAGGGAAAGCAGATGATTCGCCTTGAGCTCGGGGCTGGCCGTCGAGATGTTCGCGAGCTGAATGCTGTTATCGTTCAGCGCCTTGACGGTGAGCGGGCCTCCCTGGTCCTCTATCGGCGTGAAGGAAACCTTGACTCCGTAGGTCTGTTCAAGGCCTTTGGGGCCGTAGGGCCGCGTTTCGAGTTCGGAGTTGCCGCCAAGCGTCATCGTGTCCGTGACCTTCGAGAGGTCCTTGATCGTGGAGATTCCCCACTTGTCGGCGAAGGCCTGGGTCACGACGTAGGAGTCCTGGTCGGCGGCCTTGGATTGGTCGAGCACCTTCAACCCATTCGGCATCGCCTTGGACAGGGCCTGATACACCGCGTCCGAGGTACGGGCCGTCGTGTCCGGTTTCAGGTATTGCAGCAGATTGCCGGAATATTCAGGGAACAAATCGATCTTCCCCGCCTCGACCTCCGGAAGATACACCTCGCGTTGCCCTATGCGGAATTGCCGGTCGACCTTGTACCCCGACTTTTCCAGGCCCTGCGCATAGATTTCCGCGATGATCTCATTCGAATAGTAGTCCTGTGAACCGATGACGATGGCCTGCGAACTGCTGCTCTGACCGCCGTCATCCAATGGGTTGCTGTTGCCGCATCCCGTGAACATCAGCACTCCCATGAGTACCATCACGACTGCGCTTAGACGTTTGCGTGTGCTCATTCTCCGACTCTCCCTTGTTTCCCCTTGTTGATAACCGTTTACATGCATCCGGGCCCTATGCGCTGGCGTACCTCCTGGTCACGGCCCGCTGGATTGCCGCAAGAACGAGTTCCAACAGCACGGTGACCGCCACGACGAGCAATGCCGCGGCCAGCATCATCGGATAGTCGCGGGTTTTCAGACCGGCGAAAAGAAATCGCCCCAGACCGACATCCGACGTGTATGCCGCGAGGGTCGCGGTGGCCACGACCTGAAGCGTCGCCGCCCGGATGCCGCCCACGATCGTGGGCGAGGCAAGGGGAATCTCTACGCGGAACACCACCTGAAGCGGACTCATGCCGATGGCCTTGGCCCCTTCCGGAATCGACGGGTCCACCGCCTGCATTCCGGCATACGCCCCTGCCAGGAGCGAAGGTACGGCGAGAACCACCAACGCGACAAGAGGCGCCGTGATGCCGATGCCGATCCAGAGACCGACGATGGTGAGCAACCCCAGGGTGGGCACCGCCCGTGCCGCCCCGGTCAATGCGCCGATGAGTCCCGTTCCCCGCCGCACATGGCCCACCACCACGCCCAGTGGCAGGGCGATGAGAGCCGCTATGAGCACGGCGACAAGTGTGATTCCCAAATGCTGGGCCAAACGGACGGGAATCGATTCAGATCCTGCCCAGTTCGCAGGGTCCGTCAGCCAGGCGTATGCAGATGACCACATGACTATCGTTCCTCGCTTCCCACGCCGGACGTCCTACGGTTCCGCCTCCAAGGCGTCAGCAGACGACCGAGGCCAAGAATCAGACCATCGACGATGACGGCCAGCAGCATCGTGGCGACCACCCCGGTGACGACCTCGGCCATGATGCCCCGCTGGAACCCGTCAGTGAGCAGCGTTCCCAGACCGGAGACGCCGATCAACGCCCCGATGGTCACCAAAGCGATGGTCGAAACCGCCACCACCCTGATTCCGGAAATCAGCACCGGCAGGGCAAGCGGCAAATCCACACGCCAGAATACCGACCGCGGGGATTCCCCCATCGCGATGGCCGCATCCCTGACCTCCGGGTCGACGGAGGTGAACGCATCCTCGGCCGTACGCACCAGCAACGCGACCCCGTAGACGCTCAACGCGATCACCATCGTGGCGTTCGAACGCAGTGGCGTACCGAATATCAGCGGTATCACTATCAGCATCGGCAGTGCCGGAACCGCATACAGGACCGTGGCTGCACTGAGAAGAGGCCTGCCGATCTTTGGCTTGCGCGAAGCGAGCAGTCCGATGGGGACGGCGACCACGACGGCCACGATAATCGCGGGAAGCGCCAAAGCCACATGGTTCAGTGCCAAAGCCAGAAGCTGGTCGAGATTGGATGACACCCAGGTCATCGTGCCATCACCCCTACAGGACGGCCGTCAGCGTCAAGGACCATCTCACGACCTTCAACCATGGCCGTGGAAAGCTGTCTGTCCGCCCGGTCGACCCCCACGAACTCACGCACGAACTCGTTGGCGGGTTTGCTCAGAATCTCCTGAGGGGTGCCCTGCTGCGCAATAACGCCGCCTTCCCTGAGCACCACGACTTCATCTCCGAGTCGAAGGGCTTCGTCGATATCATGGGTGACGAACAAAATCGTCTTGCCAAGCGTTTTCTGCAAGCGAAGCAGCTCATCCTGCAACTCCCTGCGCACTATGGGATCAACCGCGCCGAATGGTTCGTCCATCAGCAGGATATTGGGGTCCGAAGCCAGAGCCCTGGCAACTCCGACTCTCTGCTGCTGCCCTCCGGACAGCTCATGCGGATACCGATCAGCGAATGACGCATCCATCCCTACACGTTCCAGGAGCCCAAGCGCATCCTGACGTGCGCGACGTCGCGGCACCCCATTCAGCACGGGAACCGTGGCGATGTTCTCGGCTACGGTGCGGTGAGGCAGCAATCCCCCGTTCTGCAGCACATAACCTATGGAACGGCGAAGCGCGACAGGGTCTCGCTGACGGATATCCTCTTCGTCAATCAGCACCCGGCCACTGGTCGGGTCGACCATACGGTTGACCATACGCAGCAGCGTCGTCTTGCCCGACCCTGAGGAACCCACCAGAGTCAAGGTCCGAGAGGAAGGAACAAGCAGCGAAAAATCCCTGATGGCCTGAGTGCCTTTGCCATACGACTTCGACACCGATTCGAATCTGATCATCACTCCCCCTTCGCCCGCCCCCCCGACACAACGTGGCTCAGTCTACAAGCACACGCAAAGCAGTTTCGTCCGAGCACGGGGCAGAGTGTGAATGTCTACACCCAGGTAACCAAGTGCCTTCAGCAGCAATCACTCGATACCTCGATCCTCGCCCGCGCCACCGGGACCAACGACATCTGCACCAGCGAGATGATGTGAAAAGTCACTGCTACAAGGCATTGCCGTCGCATGTCTCACAACGCTCCTGCCTCATCTGCAATCGCAGGGATGCGTGAATTCTCGCTTCTCAACCCCATCAGGGCTACCGTCGCCTTCCACGGGATACAGCCTCATCGACAGGCACTTGTTCAGGAGTTTTTCCGCTGTGCAAGAAGTGTCGGATTCTGTCGAACACACTCACGGAATCACGCTTGTTCAATGATTTGGTGATGTCTTTCCAGTGGTCCGTAAGCGGCGCTTCGCCATGCTCCCAGTAGTTGAGAAGCATCGCCAGCACTTCGCCCCCGTCGTCGATGATGGTGGAGTACTGGGTGAAGGTGCCGTCCTCGTTGAGCTGTCGCGTCTCCACCACGAACGACCCAAGCACCTGAATATAGGCGTTCCCCCGTATCGGCTCGCAAGGTTCCAAAACCAGGAAATCAAGGTCATCACGCTGCAGCCGTTGAACCAGGGACTCGAGCAGGGCTTGAGAAATCTCATCGTTGCGATAACTGTCCTGGTCTGTACGCAGCGTGAACTCGTTCATCGTTTCGACCTGCACTCCCATCATTCGACTCGGGTTGACGAGCACCGGGGACCCATTGCTCACCGCCCCACGATTCTACGCACCGCCCGCTCCACCAGATCCGGGTCCGGATCGTTGACACTGAGCAGACCATGAATGATCAGACCTTCGATAAGCGGGTCGAGCATCCGTACGGTATCGGCGTCGAAAAAGCGTCTCAGCGCCGTTCTGTTGCCGCACATCCACTGCTGCGTAATGTTTCTGAACCTTTCCTCGCGTGATGCCAGGGTATAGAGTTCGTGCGTGATTACCGATGCCTTATTCCCCTCCTCCTGGCCGGCGAGGATAAAAGTCACGATTACCGAGATGGCCACGTCAGGGGTCTCGCAGACTCGCAGACTCTCTGCGAAAGCGCCGCTGCCGTCTTGGGCGAACTGAGAGAACGCCTCGTACAGCAGGTCGTGCAGTTGTGCGAAGTAATAGGTGGTCAAGCCTAAAGGAACTCCGGCTTCGGCGGCGATTTTACGGTGTGTGGTCGCGGCGACGCCATATTCGGCTACGACCGTCAGACATGCCGAGATGATGAGTGCTCGCTTGGAGCGTTTGAACGCCCCTGATTTCCCGTCTTCACGGGCTTGCGACTGCTCGGCCATGGGACAACCACCTTACTGAAATCGCCGATATCGTTGCTATACTATTGTACATACGTACAGTTCCGGTTGAACTTCGAGAAGGAAGCCACAGCATGCAACAGGCGATCACATGGAACAAAGGTCACTGGACTCACGACCCTGCACTGGTCGACATCAGTGATTCACGGATGCGCGTGACCGCCCGTGAAGCTTCGGACGCCTGGCGCATCACATCCTATGGATTTATCCACGACTCCGAGCATGCACTCACCGCACCCTTCCAGATGGAATCCGCGATGGAGGTCACCTTCAGAGCCGACATGTCCCAACAGTTCGACCAGGCGGGTTTGTTTATCCGTGCCGATGAATCACACTGGGTCAAAGCCGGTCTGGAACAGTCAGACGGCGTGCTGCAGTTAGGAGCGGTGGTCACCTACGGCACATCGGATTGGTCGGTTTCACCCACACCGGAATGGAACCATCGCATCATCACCATCCGTGCAAGTTGGTCGAATGACGCCATCACGCTCCGCGCAAAGGCCGACGACGAAGACTTCCGTCTGGTCAGAGTGCTCCCCTTCGAAAAAAGCGCACATGTTGAGGCCGGCCCCTACATTTGCGCACCAAGCCGAGCGGGCTTCTCCATCGACTTCCTATCCTGGCAGACAGCCGAAGCCGACACCGCGCTTCACGGATAGCTTTCCGCAGACCGTGCGCCACGGACTCCCCGATGCCCATATCGAGATGGCATAGCATTCTCTCCGGCCCGAGCACTTGTCTTTCAGACCGCAACATGTCGCGGCGTTGAACACGCCCACAACGGTGTTGCGCCTGGCGGCGTTCGGTGATACCGTTACCAGCAATCGCGGTACAGCAGGGTTGCTACTCAGTGAAATGAGGCAAGACCTGGGACAGGGTATATCTGTCCCAGGTCTTTTTTTGTTTTCATCGCGGTGTGTATCTGTGAAGAAGGAGACAATGATGTCAAATACACAACAGTCTGCCGAGAGCATCATCTCCGGCGTCGGAGGCTCGGCCAATGTGCGCAGTATGACGCATTGCGCCACACGGCTACGATTCGAGCTCCGGGACAACAGCAAGGCCGACCAGCAGGCATTGGAAGCCATACCCGAGGTGCTTGGAGCGCTTGCGCAAAGCGGCAATCGCTATCAGGTGGTCATCGGCGGCGGCGTCGAAACGATGTACAACGCCATCGTCGCACTGCCCAGCATGGCCAATGTCGCTCATGGCGAGGAGTCGGAGGATGACGGCACATCCGGCACCTCCGATGCGGATGTCAAAGCGGCGGCAAGAAGCAAAGCTCGCGGAAAAATCGCCTGGCTGGATTCGTTCTTCGAATATCTTTCGGACTCTTTCCGCCCGATTCTCGGCGTTCTTCTCGGCGCTTCCCTAATCATCGCCTTCGCATCCGTGATGGACGCGCTTGGCATCGTGGATTTCCGCTCTCCCACAAAACCCGCGGGATGGGTGCTCATCGACGCGATGTGGCGAGGAGTGTTCTACTTCCTGCCGATCATGATCGCCTACAATGCCGCCAAAAAGCTGAAGGTTGATCCATGGCTCGGTGCAACGGTTATGGCCGCTCTGATGACGCCGAATTTCATGAGTCTTTCGGATATCAAGACATTCCCGAACGAAACACTCTGCGTCGTCAACCATACGTTGAACACCAGTTCCTGCACCACCAAGATCTTCGGCCTCACCATGCAGCTGAATGACTATGGCGGCAACGTGTTCGTGCCTCTGATGATGGTTGCCGTGCTCGCTCTGGTCTATCACGGCTTCAAGAAAGTCATCCCCAGTAGCGTTCAGATGGTATTCCTGCCCTTCCTGTCGATGATTATCGTCATCCCGCTCACCGCATTCCTCATCGGCCCGCTGGGCGTCTGGCTCGGCAACGGCATCGGCGCAGGTCTGGCATGGCTGAATACCACGGCTCCGTTCATCTTCGCCATTCTGATTCCCATGATCTATCCCTTCCTCGTCCCGCTGGGCCTGCATTGGCCTCTGAACGCCCTGATGCTGGTCAACATCCAAACTCTCGGCTACGACTTCATCCAGGGCCCCATGGGCGCGTGGAACTTCGCCTGCTTCGGCGCAACCGCAGGTGTGCTCTTCATCGCTTGGCGCAACAAGGACAAGGTCATGAAGCAAACCGCGACCGGCGCTTTGGTTGCGGGTCTGTTCGGAGGCGTTTCCGAACCATCTCTCTACGGCATCCATCTGCGTTTCAAGAGAATCTACCCGCGTATGCTCGTAGGCTGCTTCGCCGGTGGCCTTACGCTCGCCATTCTGAGCCTGCCTTACGGCGGCGTCCGAACCGGGGCATTCGCATTCACCTCGCTGCTGACCATCCCGGTGTTCAGCCCCATGTGGGTCTACGCGATTTCAGTGGCCGTTGCATTCGTAGTGGCCATGGTCCTCATCATCATCAGCGACTATCGCACTCCCGAGCAAAAGGCAGAGGCAGCAGCGGCTCTCGCGAAGGCCGAAGGGCAGGTCTCCGCAACGGTTTCGGCACAGGAACCGATTAGCGCACCGGCACCTCTCGGCCAGCAGACAAGCACTCTGCTTGCGGATGCCCCAGGAGATCTGGCCTCATCATCCGGCTCTCCGACGGCAGCGGCACCTGTTTCCGTGGTCCACGCTCCGATCGCAGGGCGCGTGATCACTCTCGACGAGACCGGTGACCCGGTATTCGCCACAAAAGCCTTGGGCGAAGGCGTCGGCATCGTTCCTGAAGGCTCCTCGGTGGTATCCCCGGTTTCGGGAACACTGCTCAGCGTAGCCAAGACCGGTCACGCCTTCGGCATCAAAACGGATGACGGCGTGGAGGTTCTGGTGCACATCGGCATCGATACGGTCAAGATGAAGGGAGAGGGCTTCACCGTCGCCGTGACCAAGGGCAGCCGAGTCACCGAGGGCGACGTGCTCGCCACCGTTGACTTCGATGCGGTTCGCGCAGCAGGCTACAGCACGACGACCATCGTCACCGTCACCAACACGCTGCGCTTGCATGCCGTTGAACCGATAACGGATGTTACCGTGGAGATAGGCGATCCCATCATTGCAGTGGAGCATTGAGACAAGGGATTGACGGTGTGCGCATGGGCTTCGTTTTGAAGGGAGGTCGTCATGGAGATTCTTCGAGTATTCAACAATAATGTGGTGTTGGCGAAGGACGATCATGCCGATGAGGTTATTCTCACAGGCCGAGGTCTCGGCTTTCAGACGAAGCCCGGCGCACACGTCGATCCGACGAAAGTCGTCAGAAAATTCATTCCCTCCGATGGCCGCGATCCTGATCATATGGCCGAAATGCTCTCGTGCATATCGCCGGATATCATCCAGCTCGTAACCGACGCCATGCAGGCCTCCGGATTGAAAGATCTGTCACAGAACAAACCGATGCTGGTTATGGCACTCTCGGATCACGTCGGCTTCGCGCTGCAGCGCATCAAGAAGGGAATAGCGGTCGAGTACCCGCTTCAGGCGGAAGTGGAGCATCTGTACCCCGAAGAATATGCCAAGGCAAACGAGCTGTTGCATGCCTTGAATACCAAACTCAACGACGTACTGCCGAAGGCGGAGGCCATCGCCTTCGCCCTGCATCTGGTGAACGCCGGTTTCTCATCCGGCGATCTGACCTACACGTACACGATGACCGGCATCATTCAACAGATGTTGGCGGTTGTGGAAAGCAGTTGCAACGTCACACTTGATTCGAGCTCCATCAATGTCGGTCGATTCATCACGCATCTGCGCTATCTCTTTGTGCGTATACACCAGCACAAGCAGCTCGAAGGCGATGAACGCTCCCCCATCGCCACCGCGATCATGCAAAGCTATCCAGAGGCGATGGATTGCGCGCAGAAACTCGCGACCATCGTCGAACTTCGTTTCGACGTGAATCTCACCGATGACGAAATCGCCTACCTTGCCTTGCATGTATACCGCGTGGCCCAACAGCCCAAGGTCGGCAGCAAGAACAGGCAATAACCAAACTTAGGGGCTGCCGCATGCGAAGCCCCTTGATCTGGGTCCTGACTTAAGTACCCACCGTCCTGCAGACGACGGCGGCATTGATTCTTCCGTAGTGACTGCTACTGGATTGTTTAGAAAGGAATTCTCATGATTTCAAAAACCGTCACCGTAGGTGCAGCATCAGGTCTTCATGCTCGCCCGGCAGCTCGCTTCTCACAGGCAGTGGCAGACTCAGGCGTAGATGTGGACATCACGTTTCACGATGAGACCGTCGATGCCTCCAGCGTGCTGGAATTGATGACGCTCGGCGTCGGCAACGGCGATGAGGTGACGCTCAGCACTGCGAATGATGCCGACGCGTCGACCCTGGATGAGCTTGTGGCTTTGCTGGCCAGTGATCTCGATGCTGAGTGAAACACTTCTCAAAACCACCGCGCACACACTTCACGGCATCGGCGTAAGCGCCGGGGCGGTCCACGGTCCGGTGGCTGTCGTGTCCACCGCCATCGGCGTGGACGGCAATGAAGCGCCGTCACATGACGCGGAGGCCGACAGCGCCACGGTCAAGGCCGCGATGACCCATGTCGCGGAACAGCTCAAGGAACGCGCGGATCGCAGCGTCGGGGAACTCGAAGGACGTACTCACCGCCACCGCACAGCTCGCCTCCGACCGCGGGCTGCTGAAAACCGTGACCAAACATCTTCAGAACGCCGAAGGCATCACCGCATCCGTGCACAACGCCGTGGGTGAATACGCGGGCAAACTGCAGAAGATCGGCGGATATATGGCCGAACGCGTCACCGATCTGTATGACGTGCGCGACCGGGTCATCTGCGAGCTGCGAGGCGAGGCTGCGCCCGGCGTCCCGGAACTGAAGGAGCCGAGCATCCTCGTGGCCCGCGATCTGGCACCTGCGGAGACCGCCACCTTGGATCCGAAGATCGTGCTGGGCATCATCACCGAGGAGGGCGGGCCCACAAGTCATACGGCGATTCTGGCCGCGCAGTTGGGCATCCCCGCGGCGGTGAAGGTATCGGGAATCGTCGAGGCCGCGCACGAAGCCTCCGAGCTCGCGTTGGACGGCGGCGCGGGAACGGTGCTGGTCGACCCTTCGGCAGCCGAAATCGACGAACTCAGCGAACGTTCCGCCCGCAGGACGGCATTGCTCTCAGGTTCCCAGGGTCCGGGTCTGACGAAGGACGGCAGGCCTATCGCCTTGCTGGCCAACATCGGCAGCGCCGCGGACGCCTCCAAGGCGGCGGCAATCGACCTTGAGGGGTCGGGGCTTTTCCGCACCGAGTTCATGTTCCTCGACAGACAGGACGCTCCGAGCGTCGAGGAACAGACGGATACCTATACCCGCGTGCTGCAGGCCTTCGGTGACCGTCGGGTCGTGGTGCGCACTCTGGATGCCGGCGCGGACAAGCCTCTGGCGTTCACGCAGATGCCCGAGGAGGAGAACCCCGCACTCGGCATCCGAGGCCTGCGTCTGGGCATGCGCAAGCAGGAGCTGCTGGATACGCAGCTGGAAGCGCTCTCCCGGGCGTACCAGGCGACCCATGGCAACGTGTGGGTGATGGCGCCGATGGTGGCGGATGTCGACGAGGCGCGCTGGTTCGCACAGAAGGTCCGCGCGCTCGGACTACCCAAGGTCGGCGTGATGATCGAAGTACCGGGAGCTGCCCTGCGTGCTTCCCGCGTGCTGCGTGAAGTGGATTTCGCCTCCATCGGCACGAACGACCTTGCGCAATACACGATGGCCGCGGACAGGCTCAACGGCGACCTTGCCGGACTGCTCAGCCCATGGCAGCCAGCGGTTCTGGAGATGATATCCTTTGCCTGCAAAGGCGGAGCCGCCACACACAGCCATATCGGCGTATGCGGAGAAGCCGGCGGAGACCCGCTGCTGGCATTGGTGTTGGCGGGCCTCGGCGTCACCTCGCTGTCGATGGCGCCCAAGAAGGTCGCCGCCGTCAGGGCCTCGCTAGCGATGCATGATTTCTCGCGTTGTCAGGACATGGCGCAGGCGGCGCTGGACTCCTCCAACGCCACCGAAGCCAAAAGCGCGGTACTGGCCCTGGCCGACCCGGCGGTGAAGGATCTGCTGTAAGCACTACAGCTTCGACATTGTCGGGGTTCGCATCAGGCAACATACGGAGATGCGAACCTCGACCCCATCCTCTCGGATACTGTCTGTTGCCACTGACGGCGATATGATTCGCACGCCATGCCGGAGCGCCTTCCAGAGCAGCGGCGACGCGAGAGTTGATTCCTAATGTTGGAACAAGGCTCTCAGGAAATCGATATCTATCTCCAGATCATTGTTGATGGTTGACCGGAGTTGGCGATAGCGCAGAGGCGTCGCGTCTTGTGATTCCTTGAATTTTCTGGAGAACACTTCGGCGCTTCCATACCCGCAGCGTTTCGCTATCTCGGCTATGCTCATCTCGGTCATACTCAGAAAATCACATGCTTTGGCGATGCGTATATGGTCGATGTACTCTTTCATGGTCATATCGTTTGCCGCGTGAAATTCTCGCGACAGATAGCTTCTGTCGATATGCAAATATTCCGCAACGCCCGTCGCGGTGATGCCTTCCCCATAATGTTCATCGATATATTGCATGGCCTTGGTGATAGTTTCGCCTAAATGCCGCGTCGAACGATTGGGGTTCAGAGACACACGATTGGATGCGAGTCTGAATAGCAGTTCAAAGGTAATCGCATTGAGCTTGAGCTCACTGCGCACGGACCCATCGGTGTACGAGAAGCATTCGGTGAGTAGATTCAGGAACGGCAACGCCGCAGTGACCCTAAAGGCATGTTTGCCAGGCGTGTAGCCGATGGCCGAGAGATACTCATCAGGGTTGTCGGCCGTGAATCCCAACCAGCAGTAGGTCCAGGGATCTTCTGCCGAAGCACTGTATTCCGCTGATTCATCGGGCTGGATCACAAAGCAATCGTTCTTCTCCAGTGAATACACGGTATCGTCTATTCGCAGCGTTCCTCTGCCATTGAGAACGATATGGATGATGTATGCGTTGCGTAGCGCCGGGCCGAAGGAATGATTCGGCCTGGTCTGGGATACTCCGCAAAATGCGAAAGCCACACCACTGTGCTTATGCGGAGCACGCAGAATGTAATAGAGCGAGTTCTCCATAAGTACGTCCTTCGAGTCGTATCGCCGATTGTACCTTCTACTCACGCATCCGCCTGCGTTTGGCCAAATCGGCGCGACGCAGGCGGACAACATCCAATGCTTGAATAGGACCATGGGTATGTGCAGTTCACTGCTGCACAGGCATGGTGACCGTGCGCGTCTTAGTTGCTTGCCGACACATCCGGCTTCTTGCGTCCTCGCAAGTCACTGACCAATACGCCAAGGAAGATAATCACGAAGATTGCGGACAACACCGGGAACGGAATCGTCAGCGAATCCGACCCCGTGACTGCTTGGACAGCACTCATGAACAGAGGGGCCGCAAAATTGCCGATGTTGCATCCCACGAAAATCAGCGAGGTAGCCAGCGTGCTGGTGCGAGGACCCGTTATGTCTCCCAAGGTGTTGAAAATATACGGGAAGCACCAGGATCCCGGAATGCCCGACAGAATCAGACCTGCCATGGCAAGAGGGAAGTTATTCGCGGCCAACCCCATCAACAGATCGGAAAGCGCGAAGATGGCGATACCCAGATACAGCAGTTTCTTGCCCATAAGTTTGTTCATCATGCCGAACACGAAGCCTGCGACGATACCGAGGATGGGCATAAGCGACAGCAGGTAACTCGAATTGAAGTTGTCTCCTCGAATGCTGGCTGCGATGGACGGGAAGCGCACGCTCATGGCCAGCGAGTTCAGCACCAGGATAATGGCGAATCCAACAAGAACATACACAAAGGGGTTCATACGTTCTTTGGCCTGCTCCGCACCCTTTGTCGGGTCGTCCTGCGGACGGGTGCTGGTCTCCGGAACGGTGATCCAGAAGAAGACCATCAGCGGGAATGCCAGGAAGTAGATGGCGAAGCTCCAGTGCCATCCAAGCGTCAGCAGCAGGCCTGCGATGAAGGTCAGCACGGACTGTCCGATGCTCTCCATGGAATTTCTGAATCCCAGCATCGTTGCACGAGTATCGCCGGAATACAAGGCATTGATCAGGCTGACTGCAAGAGAGTTGTACACACCAAGTCCAGCTCCAAGAATCAAACGACTGGCGAAAATAATGGGGTACGACGCGGTGAACATAGGAATCACGCCACCGATGCCGGCGAGCAGCAAGCCCAGGCAGATGGTTTTCTTCATACCTAGTCCACGTTCAATCAAACTTGACAGGAAGATGAAGATAATCACCATAAAGCTTGGAACCGTGGACAGCAGCTCATTTTGCGCGTTGGTGACGTCAAGTGCGTTACGCATCAAAGGCAGCGCGCCATTGATCGCCGGAGCACTGGTCAGGAGCAGCGAGATGCACAGCACCGCCGACTTGACCACCAGACTGTTGGATTTGGCTTTCATTGTTTCTCCTTACCTATATGCACAGTGAATGTGCACGCTAAACATAGAGGCGTGTTGAGCACGCTTCAGCAATTTCTTCGCTCAGAAACTCGGATTACTCGGTCTGCTGTTCGCCCACCGCCTCCACAATGAAGAGTTTGGAATCGAAGTCCTCGGTAGTGCCAAGAGGGTTGACTCCGCCCATCTCTCCACTCGAAGCATCGGTGTCGACCAATCCGATTCTCATCAGTTCAACTCCACTGAAATGCTTGCCGCTTATGGTCGACGGGCCTGTGCATGTGACGCTGTATACGGTCTGCGGGTCAAGCCCGCACAGCCGTACCCGCGTGTAAGGGGAATTCGGCTTCAGCAGAATCTTGTAATCACCCACAAGTGCACGCCTGCGGTCAGAGGACACCACCATCCATGCAGCCTTGCGGTTGTCATACGGCGCCAGCAGCCGGTAGAAGTCACCACGATGAATGACCTTCCTGTAATCCTGGAACAGTCGTACCTGGCGACGCACCTCGTCAACTTCCTCATCGGAAAGTTTGCCGAGATCGAGCTCATACCCGAAGGTGCCGAACATAGCCACGTTTGATCGGGTGCGGAGAGGAGTGACTCTGCCTGTCTGATGGTTCGGAGTGATCGACACATGCGACCCCATGCTCGCCAGAGGATAGAACACGCTGGTGCCGTACTGGATGTTCAGACGCTCAACCGCATCGGTGTCATCACTGCACCAGATCTGCGGGGAGTAATGCAGCATGCCCATGTCGAAGCGGCCGCCACCTGAGGCGCAGGACTCGATCAGCAGATCGGGGAAGGCCTGCAGCAAGCGTTCCATCAAGCTATACACACCGAGGATGTAGCGATGGAAGAGCTCCCCCTGATGCGCGGCATCGCGAGTGATGTCGTAGCCTTCGGAAATGAAACGGTTCATATCCCACTTGATGTAGGCGATGTTGGCGGAGGAAAGGAGGGAATACATCTGCTCGTAGATATTGTCGACAACCTCGTTATCCGCGAAGTTCAGCACATACTCATTGCGCCCATGCGACATCGCTCTACCAGGTGTGTGCAATGCCCATTCAGGATGCGCACGGAACAGATCCGAGTCCTTGTTGACCATCTCAGGCTCGAACCATAGGCCGAACTGCATGCCGAGATCGTTGATCCGACGCGCCAGACGTGTCAGACCGTTGGGAAGCCTATCCGCATTGGGAGTCCAATCTCCCAGTCCTGCTTTGTCGTTGTTGCGAGCGCCGAACCATCCGTCATCAAGCACAAACAGCTCAACACCCACATCGTGAGCACGCTGAGCGATGGCGACCAGCTTGTCCTCGTCGAAATCAAAGTATGTGGCTTCCCAATTGTTGATGAGAATCGGGCGCTCCTTGTTCTTCCACGGCCCGCGAATGATGTTGTTCCTCACCACGTCATGGAATCCGTGGCTGAGATCATTGAAACCTTCAGAGGTATATCCGATAAGAGCTTCGGGAGTCTGGAAGCTCGCCCCGGGGTCAAGCTGCCAGGAGAAATTGAAATCGTTGATGCCAACCTGCAGTCTGGTCACATCGAAGGAGTCCACCTCGGCATGCAAATCGAAATCGCCCGAGTACTCGAAGGCGAGACCAATGGCCTCCCCCGCGATCTCATCGGTACCCGGTCGCGAGAACAAAGCCGTCGGGTTTGCAAAATGGCCGCTGGCTCCTCTGAGCGACTCGATGGCCTGGATACCGGTATGGAGTCCGTGTCGCTGGGGATGACGCTCTCTTGCCCATGCCCCTATGAAATCCGTCATATCGTAGCGGCAATCAGGCAGATCAAGGCTCAGACTCATCGCCCTGTTCAGCACCAGCCCTTGGGTGCCTTGGTTCGTGATCGTCGCGCTGCGGGCGATGATCGGAGAGTTGCTGAATATCGTGTAATGCAACACCACAATGAGGCTCAACATCTGATCTCTTAACGTGACGTCGAGCGTGACGGCTTCGTCATCATCATTCACATAGGTTGAAGGCAGATGTTCGAAGCTTGGTTTTCCTTTGCTGACGGTATACGAGGAATACTGCAGGTCGGTGATTTTTGAACCGTTGGGCTGAGTCACGATAATCGCCGGTCGACGATAGTCGCCGGTACCGTACTCCGGATACTCCTGCCTCAAGTGTTCCAGCGAGTAGAGCAGATCGCCCTCTTTGCGGCAGGTCGCGGTTGACCGATGCTGGTATTCGACCAGATAGCTAAAATCATCACGGTCAGGCACTGCGGAACCGTAATACAGATTCAACAGCTTGCCTTGCTTGTCCGCCTGAATAATGTAGCTCACGGAACCATTCGTCAGATGGAATTGCTTCGACTGCTCATGAACGATTACTGATGCCATATACATCTCCTCATTGAGTTCGTATGCTGTATCGACATCGACCCGTTCCGCATCACCGCGGCACCCATGGCCGATAACGATTCCGAGTCTAAGCGGGTGAATCCTCGAATCGCGGGACAATGACGGTCAGCCGGTGGGCTGAAACTTGCATTTTGTGACGGCGACGTATTCGGGTGCACTATCCATCGCTCTCGGCATAAGGCCTGAATGAACCTATCGAAGGCCTGAATAGTCACAAAACATCAATATTCCGGAAGCCTGGCAAACTCTACGGCGTTACGGTAGATACTGTGAATGACGTATCCAAGCTAAGCGCATCCGGCAGCGAGCCCGACCACATCAGTGTGCGTGGGGCCCGCGTGAACAATCTGAAGAACATCGATGTCGACATTCCCCTGCACCAGCTGGTCGGCATCGGCGGAGTATCGGGAAGCGGCAAATCGTCGCTGGCTCTCGGCGTGCTCTATGCGGAAGGTTCACGGCGATACATCGAAGCCCTGTCAACGTACACACGCAGACGGATGTCCCTGGCTCCCCGGGCCGACGTGGACGCGGTGCAACACGTCCCGGCCGCTCTGGCGCTACGGCAACGACCCGGTGTTCCAGGCATCCGGTCCACCTTCGGCACCTCCAGCGAGCTGCTCAACGTACTCCGCCTGATGTTCTCACGACTCTCCAGCCATGTCTGCCCGAACGGGCACCATGTACCTCCCACCATCAACGTCGCCGCCGAACGGCCCATCATCTGCCCTATCTGCGGAGCCAACGTCGAGGCTCCCGGCGCCGAGGCCCTCGCCTTCAACTCTGCAGGCGCCTGCCCACGTTGCCAGGGCACCGGCGTGATACGGGATGTCGACGACCGCACCTTGGTGCCGGACCCGACCAAGACCATCGACGAGGGCGCAGTGCTGCCCTGGCAGATGTTCGGATTCAACGTCCAGCCCGATATCGTGCGGGAATTCGGGGTGCGCACCGACGTTCCCTGGAACGAGTTGAGCGACCACGAGCGCGATATCGTCTTCACCGGTCCGGAGGAGAAGAAACACATCACCCTCACCAGCGTCAAAGGGGTGCACAAGCTCGACTTCACCTTCCGCAATGCACGGCTCACCGTGACCAAGGAGCTCGAACGCGCGGACAGCGAGCGCAGGCTCAAGCGGGTGGCTCGATTCCTCAGCGAAGGCACCTGCCCGGACTGCAAGGGCACCCGGTTGAGCAAGACGGCGCGCGCTCCTCGAATCAACGGTCTGAACCTGGCCGACGTCAGCGCCATGACGCTCGACGAGGTCATCGCCTGGGCTCCGACGGTGACGGCCACTCTGCCCGAGGATATGCAGTCGATGGCGCTGGGTCTGGTGAGCACCCTCGAATCCATGGCGCAGCGCCTTGTGGAACTGGGACTGGGCTATCTGACGCTGGACAGGGCCGGCTCCACACTCTCGACGGGCGAGCGTCAGCGTGTTCAGCTGGCACGTGCCGTGCGGAACGAGACCACCGGAGTGCTGTACGTACTTGACGAGCCATCGGTCGGCCTGCATCCCGCCAACGTGGAAGGTCTCATAGGCGTGATGCGGGATCTGCTGTCGGATGGCAATTCCGTGGTGTTTGTGGACCACGACGTTCAGGTGCTCCGGCAGGCGTCATGGCTTATCGAAATCGGCCCCGATTCGGGCAGTCAGGGAGGTCAGGTCATCGCCGAAGGGACGATTGATGACCTTATCGCGTCGCAACGGCATGCTCAGAGTCGGGGAGAGGGAGAAGCAGGGGCGAAATCCCGCGCGGGCGGCTCAAGGCTTGCCGGATTCCTGGCCGGAAGCGAAGACATCGTCATACGCGAACGGATACCATCCGTGCAGGTCTTCGACAAAGGCCGCATCAGCATGTCCACCGATGCGATTCACACCGTGCACCCTCTGCAGGTCGATATCCCGAAAGGAAGGCTTACCGCAATCACCGGAGTCTCCGGATCGGGGAAAACGACCATGCTGCTTGAATCACTGGTTCCCGCCATCAATGCGGACAGCAACGGACATCTGATGCCAGAACACGTTCGGAGCATCGATGCGGCCGGCACCACTACGGCTCATGTGGTTGACGCGACGCCCATCGGCATCAATGTGCGCTCCACCGTAGCGACCTATTCAGGGGTTATGGACGAGCTGCGCAAAGCCTATGCGGCGACGTCAGCCGCCGGAGCCGACGGGCTGACAGCCTCCGACTTCTCCTACAACACCGGTTCGCTCGCCTGCACGCGATGCGAGGGGACGGGTGAGATATCACTCGACGTGCAGTTCCTGCCGGATGTGGTCATTCCCTGCCCGGATTGTCATGGTTCGAGATTTCTGGCGCGGGCGCACGACTATCTCCTGGACGGGATTTCCCTGCCTGAGATTCTCGGCCTGACCATTCACGAAGCCATCGACCGTCTGTCCGGCCTGCGGCGCGTGGCACGCAGACTGCATGCCTTCGACCAGCTCGGGCTCGGATATCTGACCTTGGGAGAGGCCACCCCTTCACTGTCCGGCGGCGAGGCACAGAGACTCAAACTCGTCAACCAGCTGCACAAGGACCAATCGGATGCGGTGTTCGTGCTCGATGAGCCGAGCGTCGGACTGCACCCTCTTGATGTGCGCACGCTGCTCAAGGTTCTCGACCGGCTGACCGAACGCGGCGCGACCGTTCTCGTCATCGAGCATGACCTCGACATCATCGCCAATGCCGATTACATCATTGATATGGGGCCAGGCGGAGGAGAGCAGGGCGGCCGCATCGTCGCCACTGGCACTCCGGCGCAGATTGCCGCCGATGCTCACTCGGTAACAGGCCGTTATCTGTCCCCGCTGCTGGCCCAACATAGATAACTGCAATAAAAGGACAGCTTTTCCGGGAATTATTCGATGAATTACTGTCCTTTTATTGCAGTTATCTCATTGTCGGGAAGACTTGACTGTAGGGTGAACGGTATGGAAGACAACGTTTGGATCACACGACTCAGCTGGGCCGCGACGATTATGGGCATTCTCATGTACGTGTCATACATTCCCCAGATCATGAACAACCTCAGCGGAGACAAGGGCAGCCCGATTCAACCTCTGGTGGCGGTGCTCAACTGCTCACTCTGGGTGGCGTACGGTCTGCTCAAGAAACCCAAGGACTACCCGATTGCCATCACGAACGCACCGGGCATCGTCTTCGGTTTGATCGCCTGCATCACCGCGCTCTGATTGGCATGGTCAGCCACGCGTAACGCATAGGGACGTCGATTCGGATGCAAGCGCCTCATATGCGCTTGGGAGCCTGGATGCCGCATCGCTCAACCGCGTGAATCTGCTCTGTGCCTTCGGTCGAGACCCACCAGGGCGAGCGCTCCCACAGTGACCCAGATCAGCGGGACCAGATAGCCGAGGAACTGACCTGTCCCCTCGAAATAGGCTGAGGACAAGACCGCTCTCACCACATTGCCGGTGGGCAGGATGCGGCTGACGACCTGATATGAGGGCGACAGGAACGGCATGGGTAGGATGCCGGTGGCGGTCGCATTGCCCAGGGTGATGAACAGAACAGCCGTAATCACCTGGCCCAGAGGGCCGACGGCTTCAAGCAAGGCCGTTCCGGTGACCACTGCGGACATGCAGAGCAGTGCGAGCATGGGCAGAGCCGACCAGAATGTCCCAGGCGCGATACCATACCAGGGGTCGAGCAGCAGGGCCACGAAGAGACCGGCGATTACCGATACCAGCAGCATGATGCCGAGTCTTGCCCGCAGCGATAGACGCAGCTTTTTCGCCAGAGACGACAGGGCCTGCGAAAGCACGAATCCGGTCAATGCCGTACCGAACACCGCGAAGAATACGCTGCGGCCAGGCGTCGCATTCGCAGCGACTTCCGGCGTGGTGTTTCTGACCTTCAACGTCATACCCGCACTCCGTGCAATACCAGCTGCCAAGGGCTGCATATATGCCAGTACCGAGGACCCGTCGACGCTGGTGTACGACAACACCACCCTTCGGTGCGCTCCGTCGAGCTCTATGACTCCGTACACGTCATGTCTGTTGAGCTGAGCGAGACCGGCAGCCTGGTCGCTCACCTCGATGAGTTTGTATTGATTTCCCGATTGCTCCTGCAGGCCCGTCGCGGAGATTCCCGCAACCGCGATAGGGAGTTCGTGGGGTTCAGGCGCGTTGAACACAGCGATGTAGAACAGACTGAACAGACCTCCCGTCAGCAGGGCGGAGACCATGACGGTCAGCGCTGCACGCACCATTGTTTTTCTGGGTATGGCCGACAAGCCCTTCGTCGGCAGTGTTTCTTCATCACTCATCTTCGGCAAAACCCTTCTCATTACTGATTGCACGTTGCCCGTTGCACGTCGTACATTTCACGCCGAACGTTATAGTTGTCATTGACTGATAACAATAACATATAATCAGTCGATGACAATCCGAGCTACCATGACTTCATGGCAAGAACGACACCAGGCACCCCATCAGGACGCGACCGCGTGCTCTCTGCGGCGCTGTATCTCTTCAGCCGTTATGGCTTCCAACGAATCACCACCGACCAGATAGCTCAGAGGGCGGAAGTCAGCCAGGCCTATGCGGTGCGGGCCTTCGGCAGCAAACAGGGCCTCATCCGCGCTCTGGCAAGCGGCTCGAGCAACCGTATGGCCGCTCTCTTCCTTGAGACGGCGCCGCTCGACACCGAGGGGCAACGAAAGGAATTCAGAACACGTTTCAGCGCTCTGGCATTCGAATCCGATGACATGCGACTGCTCGCACAGCTCTTCGCATGCGGCGGCGACGAGGAGATCGGCCCCCTCGCCCGAGAGGGATTCCTCAAGATGTGCCACCTGCTGCACGACGAGCTGAAGCTGCCACTCGAAGAGGTCAGACGCATTCTCGCCACCGGCATGCTTTCAATCACACTGTCCGCACTGGACTATCCGCGCCCGTCCGACGACATCATCGAGTACCTGATCAGCGGTCAATCCCCGAATACCTAAGCACATGAGGATAACTGCATCAACAGTGCAGCTTTCCTGCATGAACCACACGGTTTGCCGCACTTCTGATGCAATTATCCTCGCTGCACCCAGCTGAGCGGCTTTAATACAACCCCAACAAATCTCGAACCTTTGGCTAACACCCACTGCATACCCTCCTATTACCAGGCAAGGCCCGCAACACCACAGGGCCTTCGACGTCACCCAGTGAGAGGTATGGCAATACATGCAGAAGATACAATCCGGCCAATCATTCCTGTTTCGTCAACATGGATACAACAGCACCATCCTCGAAACCCGCATGACGGAACAGGTGCGCGGAGACTGCCTGGATGCGGCGTTGTCGAACACCGCACAGCGTTTCCCCGATATGACCCAAAAACTTGTGGAACGCGACGGCGACTACTATCTGCATCCCAACCCGCTGTCATTGCACGTGGCCAATACGGACAGATTCCGCACCTTGGGGGGCCTCGAAAGCGGTTACCATCTGATTGACGTCACCTACACAGGAAAGCGCATCAGAGTGGCCTTCCACCATGCCCTGTGCGATGGCAGAGGAGTGAAGCCCTTTGTGGAGACGCTGATCTACTACTACTGCCGCGAGCGCTACCAGCAACATTTCGACGACAGCGGGATTCTCACACTGGACACGGCTATCGACCCCCGTGAATACGAGGAACCGTTGCCGAGCAGCCCCTTCGTCACGAGCATGGAGACCGGCAGGCGAATCACCACCGAGGGCTATGCGCTGCCCGAAAGCACTCCCGACGCTCAGGACTGCCACCATACGGTTATCGAGGTGAACCAAGGTGCGTTCGTCTCTGCGGCGAAGGGCACAGGTGCAACCCCCGGCATTTTGGCGGCGATGCTGTTCTCGAAGGCGGTGCTGACACTGCACCCCGATGCGGGAGCACCGGTGATATGCAATATGGCCGCCGATATGCGATTCGCCATCGGGGACTCCCCCACCAGAAGGAACTGCACCGGTTCACTCTGCCTGCCGTATTCCGCAGCAGAGTCCGCCGATGCAATGTCCGAGGTGGCAAGCAGCTACCGGTCGATGATCGCCGAACAACGTTCAGAAGACTCCGCCCACGAAATGCTGAATATGCAGCTCGCGCTGTTCGACAAACTCGATGGAATGAGCACGCTCAAGGACAAGCGTCGCATGATGTCGATGTTCGACCGGCTTGTACTGAACACCTATGTACTGAGCTATGTGGGAAGCATGCGTTTCAACGATTTCGCACGATACGTGGAATCGACGCACCTGTACAGCGGCGGCATCAAGGGACTCACGCTGAATATGGTCGCAGCGGGGAACACCATGGGCTTTGATGTCCTGCAGGGATTTCCCGGCGCCATGTATGCACAGGCCTTTGCCGATGAGCTACGTAATCTGGGTCTTCATTGCGATGTCGGCACGACCACAATCTGCGAAAGCGGTGCGGACCACAGCCACATCACCGCCGAGCAGCAGCCCGAGCACTGGTGCAGGACCGCATGACGGTGCGTGCCCCTGCGATATCGTCGCGGCATCACCCGTCCACGCTGCTCTTGATGACGCGCATGGTGGGATATGACTCTATTCGTCGAACAGCAGGCAAAGGATACATTTTCTCCGTCTGGAAACGTTCGTATGCCGCGCTGTCCGCAACTTCGACCCTGATGAGGTAATCTACGGGGCCGAAAAGCCTGCGCACCTCGGTGGTCTCAGGATAGGATGCCACGACCGTTTCGAACTGCTCCACGATCTCCCTGCTCGTACCTACAATCTGGACCTCCATATACACGCAGAATGCCCTGCCTGCCATGACGGGATCGACCATGACTCGATAACCGGTGATGACACCTTCGTTCTCAAGCCGTTTGATGCGTCTGAGGCATGGAGCCGGGGTGAGACCCACGCGTGCCGCGAGTTCCACATTGCTGATACGTCCGTCCACAAGCAATATATTGATTATTGCTCGATCTACACCATCTATAGCTATATTGCTGCTCATACCTTCATATTAGAACCATAGAACACAATTTTCATGCGCCTGATAAGCGATATAATTGTTTTCATTCAGTCAATACGAAGGAAATGCCGATGTCACGCACCGTTCCCTATGCCCAAGTAGATGTATTCTCGCCGCAACCTTATGGAGGCAATCCTCTCGCGGTCATTCTGGACGGTTCAGGGCTGTCCGACGAAGCGATGCAGAGTATCGCACGCTGGACGAATCTGTCCGAAACGACCTTCGTCTCGTCTCCGCAGGATGCGAAGGCCGACTACGGTCTTCGCATCTTCACCCCGGGAGGCGAAGTGCCCTTCGCCGGACACCCCACCCTCGGCAGCGCACACGCATGGCTTGAGCACGGTGGCATGCCACATACACCCGGAACCCTTATACAGGAATGCCCCGCAGGACTGGTTACGCTACGTCAACATGCAGGAAAGCTCTCATTCGCCGCACCCAAGATGATTCGGACAGGAGCCATTGAACACGACTATCTCGAATCCTTGACTGCCGACCTCGGCATTCCTGCCGATCGCGTCGTCTCCCACCAGTGGGTCGACAACGGCCCCGGATGGGCCGTCATCCGTGTCTCCTCCGCCCAGGAGGTTCTCGAGCTGCATCCGAACTTCACCCGCGCACCCAAAGCGATGGTCGGGGTCATCGGAGCTTATCCAAAGGGTTCGCCCTGCGCCTTCGAACTGCGTACATTCGCCCCGGGTGTAGGTGTGTTCGAAGATCCGGTCTGCGGATCGATGAACGCATCAGTGGCGCAGTGGCTGATCGGCTCGGGCGAGATGACGGGTCCATACGTCGTTTCCCAAGGAACATGCCTGCATAGAGCAGGCCGCATCGAAATAACGCCGGGAGACGACGGGACCGTATGGGTCGGGGGCCACACGGCGACCATGTTCGCCGGCAGCGCCGTCATCTAGATATTCGACAATCGACGCGGAGATTCGATTGATGCGTACGTACAGAGCCGTAAACACCAGGCAATACCCGGGTGCAACGGTCCGACGATTACCCGACACCGTCGAAAGGCAAGGAACCATGACTCAGAACAACACTGAAGATACCGTCGCGCTTATCGGCGCGGGTGCCATCGGACTGTCCATCGCATCCGCATATACCCGCAAAGGAGCACACGTCGTGGTATGTGGCGGACACACGCCAATCGAGCGGATAAGCGTCACGGAGGGAGAACAAAGCCAATCTTGGCCAGTGACCCACACCGACGACCCATCGGCAATCGCCGGCGTCAAAACGGTAATTCTTGCCGTCAAAGCTCATCAGACGGAGTCCGCAGCTTCCTGGATCACAGCCGCAGCGAGTCCGTCCACAACGATTCTCGTCGCGCAGAATGGTATCGAACATGCCCGTCGGGTGTCGCCCTACTCAGGGGAAAGTCATATCGTACCGGCCATCGTCTATTTGAACGTCGAACGTACCGAACCCGGTCACGCACTGCTGCGCAGGGCAGGAGATCACGACCTATCACTTCCCGACACCCCGGCGGCCCGACGCATGGCCGATGAACTCATCGCAGGAGGCATGCGCATGCGTCTCGAAGACGATTTTCCCCGTACCGCATGGCTCAAGCTTCTGGTGAACCTCACAGCCAACCCCCTGACCGCACTGACCGGACGTCGCGCAGAGGTGATTCGAGAGCCCGGAATCACCGAACTCGCCCGCCAGATTATGCGCGAAGCCCAGCAGGTGGCACAGGCGGAAGGCGTTCACCTGGAACCGTCGGATGTGGAGACCGAGCTCGATTGGCTGATGCACGTGCCCGCCGGCTCCACAAGCTCCATGCGTCAGGACCGCCTGGCTGGCAAACCACTGGAATACGACGCTTTGACAGGAGCCGTCGTTCGCGCGGCGGAGCGTCACGGAATCGAAACCCCTGCGAACCGTATGATTCTGGCACTGCTTGCAGCTATTCGGCCCGCATAAGCCGGATGGAACACTAGTCAAGCGACATCCCCAGTCAGCCAGGGCCTTGCTCTAGGCCAGGTTCTCGCCACTTGCGGCATCTCGATGATTCGGCTCATCTTCCATCAGCGACGCACCCCTTGTCTTATGCACCCCGTCTTCACTCCCTGTCCAGGGAAAGCCAAAGAACTTGTAGATACCCGCCGCCGTCCCCTTGAGATGGAGTTACGCTCCCGGCTCGCATAAACCCAGTGACATATGCTTTGATGTTTTATGAGAGCTTGCGTATGACAGGGGGACGATGCGTCGAATTCACGATGTTGGAAAGCACTCGAATGCCGCCGGGGAACAGGTTCCTCCACGCTTCTCCGTGTGGAGGATAGCCGCTACGGTTCTGGCAATCGTGTCCGTTCTGCTGACTGCCGCGATAGCGCTGCCGCATCTGCTGCCCTCGCGCTCCCATCACCACGATGCAGCCTCTCGACATGAGAACCAACAGAACTTGAGTCCTTCGGCACTTCAGCACGCGGATGGCTATGCACCCGAGGGTGAAGTCCGGGTTCCAGGTCAGAGAGCCGAAGACCATGTGGTGAAAACACTCAAAGCGGGCGCATCGGAACGATACGTCTATTGGACCACAGGTACTGAACGGGCGACAACGCTCACCATTCCCGGAGCCCTGCGTGGTTCGGACAAAGGGAAGGACGTCACCATCGACATCACGCTCCGCCGCAAGGCCGCGATGGTGAACGGGACGCCGCATATCGGTGAAGACGGCGTCATAGACGCATCCTCTGCGGGACTCATCGGTGACGGCGAGACCAGCAACACCAAGAACTTCAACACCCTGCTCCAGCTGCTGCCCAGAGAGTCCACCACCACACTGAGCTTCCCCGAAGGCCACTTCGCCTTTACCGGGGTGCTCAACATGGTCAGCAATCTGAACATCCTGGGAACGCCGGGAAAGACCTATGTGCAGATGCCTGCCGGAACGGTCGGCGACATGGTCATCTGGTATCCGACGGGAGGGGCCAAGGCGTACGACGGCATACATGATGTGTCGTGGAAAAACATCACGTTCAGAGGAGATTACCGCGACCTCACCCCCACACAGACGATTTTCCAGTCCGTGATGCACGCCAGCAACATCTCTTTCGACAACTGCACCTTCGACATGATTCAGCGCCCTTTCGGACACATACTGGATGTCGACGGCAGCACCGGAGTGACGGTTCGCAACAGCACGGTCATCGGATCACCCAACCGCGGGCAGACCTTCAAGGAGGCATTCCAGATGGATGTGGCCGCCTTGGGAGCCAGCGGCTATTACGACAAGGAAACCGTCTTCAACAATCTCTCGACCACTCATATGACCATCGAAAATAATCGTTTCCTGCCGTTGCGGTCCGAATCGGGTCGCCTTCTGCTGCCTGCCGCCGCGCCTTTCGGCACACACATGGCCTATGCGAAGACACCCGAGGATGAAAGCTACATCCGCTTCGGCACCTTCACCGGCAACTATGTCGAGAATGCCGCCGCCTTTGAGGGGGCGGGGACCGAGAACAGCGCCGTCATCCATTTCGATGCAGCAGACGACATCACCATCAGCGACAACACCTTCGTATGGACCGGTGAAACGCCTCAGCCATCCTGGGCGGTGGCTTTCTACTCGCGCTCCCACCGGATGGTCAAGCCAAAAGCCTGGCACGGCATCACCATCACCGGCAACACCTTCAAGAATTTCGCGCCACGTCGGGGAGCGTTCGTCCTCTACCAGGAACCCGATAGCGTCACCGTACCGGGCCCTTCGGTTTCGCAGGTCACCGTTGCGCACAACAGTTTTGAAGGAACGCCACGGCACATCGGCCTGCTCTGGCAGCGCGAATACTTCCGACGTTTCATCGTCACCCACGACCAGCATATCCTCGGCCACGGCAACACCGTTGACGGAGACATTCATCTGGAAGACCGGACGGACGACCAGTAACCCGCTTCGGCGGGCCGCCGGGGCAGATGAAATCAGCGGCTATCCCTCGTTCCGCGCGTGTTCGTCCCCGACAGATTGCTCGACCCGGGGCGCCTTCCCGCCTCTGTAAATCAGCAGACTCGGCATTGCGAGAGCCAGAACCACGACTCCGGCGATCACGGGATACCACGCGGTCGGGATGCCCGACTGCCCGGCAGCAGGGACGAAGGTCATCACGAAGGCGCAGATGCAGGCGACTATGCCCATACCCGCCATCACGTACAACGCCGGTGCACGATACCCGCTGTTGCCGGTCTTATGCAGCCGACGGAGATTGATGCTGGCGACGAACATCAGCATGTACATCATGACATACAAGGCCACAGCCATGCCGATCAGCAGCGAGAACACCATGGAAACGCTCTTCGGGAACACCAGATACAGGCAAGCCAGAATCGTGACGATAACACCCATCAGCATAAGAATGCCGGATTGCGCGCCGTTCTTGTTCGTCTTCCTGAAATACTCGGGCAGACAGCCATCCTCCGCCGCGTTGTACAGACCTCGCGAGGGCCCGGAAATCCAACTGATGATGGAGGCGACGGCGCCGAATACGATGGCCAGGCCTACGACATTGCCCATGAATCCCAGATGGAAGGTGCTGAACATGGTCTGAAAGGCACGAACCGTACCGTCCGAGAGATTGACGTCCTTCGGCAGCACCATCGCCAGAATCAACGTCGGTACGATGAAAATCGCGAGCGCACTGACAAAGGCGATTGCGACCACATGCGTATATCGCTTGGGCTGTTCCATCTGCTGGGCATGAACGGCGTTGACTTCCATGCCGCCAAAAGCCAGAACATTCTGGACGACCAATGCGATGCCCGCGATATTGGTGAAGTTGGGGATGACGGAGCTCTCGGTAAGCGTGCTCGATATATGCTGCCCGGTGGCAAGCCAGGCCGCCCCGAGTATCAGCAGCAGGCAGGCCGGGATGATGGTGCCGATCAATCCGGCGCCGGAAGCGACCTTCGCGAAGAGGTTGCCTCCCTTGAGCGTGAGCCATATCGCCCACCAGAACACCACGACGATCACGATCATGACGTAGATGCCGTAATCCGAAAGCTGGCTGAGTCCGAAGGCGGCGGCACCCGCAGCCGCGACGAAGGCGAGCTGCGCGGGGTACCACACCACGTTGTGTATCCATTGCATCCACACTGCGATGAAGCCGAAACGCTTGCCCAGCCCCTCCTTGACCCATTCATAGACCCCGCCTTCATAGGTGGCGCCGAGTTCGGCGGATATCAGGGCCGTGGGCACGAAGAACATTATCGCGGGAATCAGATACAGGATGATCGACTGCCATCCGAGCACCGCCATGGCAGGGAGCCCCCGAAGACCAGCGATCGTGATGATCGTCATGATGGACATTTGCGATACCGTGATCAGTGTTTTCTGAGGTTTCACCAGTGTGGATCTTTCTGAACTAGGCTTCGGCCGCAGTGATATCCCCGTCACCATGACCCTGACAAACCTTACTCCGATTTTGTTTTCGCTCATCTCCGCACCAGCATATGGACTCTCCGCCCGCATTCGAAGACCCCATGACGCCAGTGCCACACTGCTTCACTCTTCAAGATATTTGCCGCTCACCACGGGCTTTCAGCCTCATCCACAGCTATACTGCAAGGCATCAGAGGCAAGAGAAGAGGAGCGCACCCGCATCCTCGTTTCATGTGCCAGAGGACCCTGACGGCAACAGGGAGAATCCACAGGAGGTCAACGCCGGGATGACGACGGTTAACGATCAACAGGCAAAAGCGGAACAAACCGACTTTCTGCACCATCTTTTCGTTCCCGTGTACATGCCCGCCATCCTCTTTGCGACCGGCGAAGGCGCCCTGATACCAGTGGTCCCTCTGACGGCACGGGCCTTGGGAGCCGATCTCGCCACATCGGGAATCATCTCGGGTCTGCTGATGATCGGCGTGGTTCTCGGCGACATCCCCAGCGGCTTCGCCGTCTCGCGCTGGGGTGAGACCTTCGCCATGCGCGCAGCCGCAATCATCGCCATCATCTCTGCGATCGTGTGTTGGAAGGCACCGAATCTGCCTATTCTCGCGCTGGGCGTGCTGATGATAGGCATCGCCTCGGCCACATTCAATCTCGCACGTCACGCATTCCTCACCACTTGGACGCCACCGTGGTACCGGGCGCGAGCTATGTCGCTTCTCGGCGGAACATCTCGCATCGGCTATTTCGTAGGCCCGTTCCTGGCCTCTCCGATCATCGCTCTTACCGGCGCGCAGAGCGTCTACTGGATTCATGTCGGGGCATGTATCGCCGTACTGATTGTCCTGCAGGTGATGCCCGACCCCGAAAAGGCCTTGGCCCGGAACCGTGCGAGCGCGGAAGCGCACCGAATACAGCTCTCGACGCCGCCATCAACGACAGCGACGAGTGCCGCGCCTGCTCCCGGTGCTTATGCCAGACCGTTGAAGCGCGCGCACAGGCTGCCGATCATCACCTATTTCCCGATACTCATCAGGATGGGCAGCGCCGCCGGAATCCTCCAGATGATGCGCGCTTCACGGCAGGTAATCCTGCCCCTGTGGGGAGTGCAGCTGGGTATATCCTCACCGCATATAGCGCTGATTATGGGAATAGCCGGTGCCGTCGATCTGTCATTGTTCTACACATCAGGTCAGATCATGGACCGTTTCGGGCGGCGCTGGGCCGCCGTGCCCGTACTGGTCGGAATCAGCATCGGCCATCTCGTCATGCCGTTGGCCACGGCCGAATGGGGTTACATCCTTGTCGCCATCATCATCTCCACGGCAAACGGTTTAGGCAGCGGCATCGTGATGACGCTGGGCTCGGACCTTGCCTCAAGGTACGCACCGGACCATATGCCGGCATTCCTGGGCGGTTGGCGCACCTCCACGGATTCCGGCTCGGCCCTCGGTCCATTGGCCATTTCGGGAATGACGGCCATCGCAGGATTGTCATCGGCCGCTGTGCTGATGGGCTGCGGCGGATTGGTCGGCGCATACCTGATGTATCGCTATATTCCCCGACTCGTCGGGAAATGAGCGTGAAAACCGTTGCCTGGGTACGGCACAGCTTCCACACTCGCCCGATTTGCGCAGCATGAGAGTCCACGATCACGAGGATGAGGTTGGCATCAGCTTTTCCGTGGCGGAGATCATGGCCTTGTACAACCCCTTGTCCTTCAGCCAGGCGATGGTGCGTGTGTAGTCATCCGTGATGCCGTAGAACACGCGGGTATTGTCCTGACTGCCCTTCTCGTCCATCTGGAAGGATATTCCGATCAGCACCCGCTTGTTCAGAGCGTTGCCGGTGTCGGAATCGTAGCTGAGGAGATTCGAGGAGACCTTGGTATTCGGCAGGGATTGGTAATCCTCGTCCAATAGCCTTGCAAGCGTGCGCGCGTCTGCGGCACCCAACGAGGTACTCGGCCCGTTCAGCTCTTCGGGATCTGCGACGTACGTGCTGTTGCCATAGACATCCGAGACCTCCGAAGACCGGATATTGTCGTAGCCCAATGTCTGCAGACTGTTGGCTTTGCGATATCCCGCATCGTTCACCAGTCGACGATAGGCATCGCTTTGATTCAGATATTTCTGATACAAGTGGTAGCTGCGGTCCATGGAAGAACCCGTATGCATCCGGTAGTGGAACTCCACGCTGAGAACATCATCATCATTGAGGTAACAATTCGAACAGCCTGACGAGGAGGCAAATTGACTCGATACACCTGTACCGGTCTCGGCATTGCCGCCGGTGAATAAGGAATCATATTTCGGATCGCGTGATCTGCTGATGATTTCCGCATGCAATGCTCTGGCATCGGCTATCGCCTGTGCATCGGTGAGTGTAATCGAATTCGCATTGGTGCCCGCATACGGCAGGGCCATCAGACCGATGTCCGGAATGGTGACCGAGGCGATGTCCTGCTGCGCGGGGACTCGACCTTCGTATCCGGTCAGGTCGAAGCTTGTCAAGGAGAAGAATACAGCTGCGATGACGACGAAGGCTGCAAAGCGTTTCAAGCTGGACAGCGTGAATATCCTAATCGTTCCGCACAGGGTCATGGAAGTGACGGCGAACACCACCGGAGCCCCGAGAACCACACCCAGAAAGAACAGACCGTGATTCGAGCGAACCGGGGCGTAGGTGGACGTCAGAGATTCCAGCAGCATGCCGGCGAGACAGGCACCAACGAAGGTGGTAAGCACGGTCGCCACCATGGTAAATCCACCGAAGGTAATGTTGCTGCCCGCACATTCGGATTTGAGTCGCCGGTACAGCACCCCGGATGCCCATATCACGACAACGCTCACCAGAATGAATGCCGCAACCGTCCAGGGCGATACTCTGGCTCCGTGCATCCATAAATCGATCAGCGGGTGCATCCAAGCGGCGTAACCGACGGAATCGTATGAGAAACCATAGAGGAACATGTCAAGAACACGGAAGGTCAGCACCGAGAGCGCAGGAACAATCCCGTTGAGCAGGGCCGACACCAACACCGCGACCCCGATATTGCCGGACAGTATGCTGGCCAGCACCGACAGAGCGTAGATGAACAGCATGATGACGGACGTCACGATGAACCATCGCAGAAGATCTCCCATATCGGGATTCCGCTGCACCGGTTCCGAAGAACTCGATGCGCCGACAATGCCCACCGATACTGCCGTGTTCACATACGAGTCCATCAAACCACCCTCGCGGTCCTGGGAGGCAAATCCCGAGAACCCCATACTCACAAAAGGCACCATCGCGAGCGAGAGAACGAATTGCGGTATGAACAGCAGGATGGCCCCCGATAGGACATTGCTGCGGAAAAGAGAATCTCTGGTCAGCGGCATCGCGTGAATGAAGGCGACTCGGCCTTTCGAATCCAGATACGAGAAGACCGCGACCGCTACGACCACTGGCGCAAGCACCTGATAAGCCAGAAAACCGAAGTTCTGGTCATTCAGCATCGACTCGACGATATACGAGCGAGCGCGTTGCGTATCGCTGCTCAGCAAGGCCACCACAGGGCCCAATATCAGCAGAATCGCACTACCGACCAACGATATCGGCCAATACCGCCTGAGCTGGTGCCGAATGATGGCCGAAGACACGACCGTGCCCGGCAGACCCGTGCGATCACGCTTGCCCATCCAAGGAAAGACGATGCGCCTGCGCACTGTGGTCTCAGCGTATCCTGGTGTGTTCATTGCCCTTGCCTCCCAGTTGATACATGAATACTTCTTCGAGGGTCAGTGGAATGACATCGAAGAGCAGCGGGTGAGTCCGCCGCGCAAAGTCTTCGAGCTCTTCGACCGTGTTGCGCACGATGAGATAATCGACCGAAGCACTGTCACGGCGGTCCAGGACATCCAGCTCTTCATAGATCCCCGCCCCCGGCCGAGCGTTTGCACCGTAGGAGACCTGGAGTTTATGGATGTCCGACTTGAGTTCGTCAAGGTCCCGCTCGACGACCACGCCACCTTGCTTGATTGCGCAGATGCTGTCGCAGTAGCCCTCAAGCTCACGCAGATTGTGGGATGACACGATTGTGGTCATGTTCCTGTCGGCGGAGGCATCGACGATGAGTTCCCAGATGCCCCGTCGGACTATCGGATCGAGTCCGTCGAGAGGCTCGTCCAACAACAGATATGCCGGTTTTCTGGCAAAGGTGAGGCAGAACGCCGCTTGCTTGCGCATTCCTTTCGACATATGGGCTATCTGCATACCGCCGCGAAGCGAGAACTGTGACACGCACATTCTGAAGACATCGTCATTCCAGTTTGTCGGGTACAAGCCGCTAAACAGTCGGGCTGCCTCATGAAGCGTGAAACCATTGAGAAAGGTGAGGTCATCCGGGACGAAAGCCAATCTGCTCTTCGTGCCCGGGTTCTCATAGACCGGCGTGCCGTCGTAGGTGACGGTGCCCGCATCAGGTCGGAGCACGCCGGCCAATATGTTCAGTATGGTGGTTTTCCCGGAGCCGTTGGTTCCCACCAAGCCGTAAATCGACCCGGTGGCAATCGTCATGTCTATATTCGATAAGGCGTGCTGCGCCCCGAAAGTTTTTACGATCGACCGTACCTCAATCATGAATATCCCCCTGATTCCTGGGTGTTGAGCGTCCGGAAGCCCTGACGTCCGCAAGCAACCGGGCAACGAGATCAGCCAGTTCGGCATCATCCGGAACCAGCAACCGAAGTTCATGCAAATCCTCGCTAAGGCGGGATGTCGCCTCCCGAAGCAGGCGTGCATCTGGACGGATGTCTTTGGGAGCGTGCGCGAAGCTGCCGACTCCTGCGACACTGTATATATAGCCTTGTTCCTCCAGCTGGCGGAAAGCCTTCTGGATGGTATTCGGATTGACGGTGAGCTCCTTCGACAATTCACGCACCGAGGGCAGCTTGCTTTGAGCGGGTATGAGCCCCGACAAAATCTGCTCTTTGATTCCCAGAACGACTTGTTCATAGATGGATTTGCGACTTTTCAGATCTATATCAATCATCGCCGCCTCCAAGACGCTCATTCCCTTAGCCAATCGGCCGTCGATCGGCTGCCGTGACACCGACGGGGAACAGCAGGTCGGCGCGGTTCACCAGATTGCGCTTTGGCACGAAGGAATTATGCCTCAATCCAGCGAACTAACTGTACTATATCACATAGTACAGTTATTCGTTTCACACGACGTCCGCCCGACATTGGCCACGCACCTCGCTAGATTGGGCGCTATGGCGAATAAGATACGACAGTCGGTAACACCGCATCCAGGCGAACAGCATCAGCTGGGAGGCGAGCAGTCGAAACTCAATTGGCTGAGAGCAGGCGTGCTGGGCGCCAATGACGGCATCGTGTCGGTTGCCGGCACCATCATCGGCGTGGCCGGTGCGGGTTCCAACATCAGGGCGCTGATGGTGGCGGGGTTCGCCGCACTGGCTGCAGGTGCCTTCTCCATGGCGGGCGGCGAATACGTGTCGGTGAGCACCCAGCGTGACACCGAACGGGCCTTGCTCGACAAGGAACGCTGGGAGCTCAAGAACTGCTGGGACGACGAGGTCGACGAACTTGCACAAATCTATGAGACCAAAGGCATATCCCCCGCGACGGCCCGCACGGCGGCGCTCGAGGCCATGCATACCGACGCCTTGTACGCCCACGCCACCGACGAACTCGGTCTCGACCCGAATGAGCTGATCAACCCTTGGAGCGCGGCGTTCTCCTCATTCGTATCCTTCACCACTGGCGGGCTCATCCCGCTGCTGTTCGCCTTGCTGCCGATTCCGGCAGTCGGCACCATCATCTGCATCGTCATGGCCGCGGCCCTGGCCCTGTGCCTCACCGGTCTGGTCTCGGCCAAGCTCGGAGGGGCGGACTGGCACAAGGCCGTCGTACGCAACGTCTGCATGGGGTTGGGCACCATGCTGTTCGCATGGCTCGTCGGCCTGGTATTCAACACCGCCACCGGGGCCTGACGGCCACACAGCCTGAAAGCTCCTCTCATATCGTCGGCGACAACGCCATGCCCTGTCGCCGGGCGCTACACTTGGTGAGATGACCAGTTCCGAGGATTACGTCACCTACGTCATGGATCAGGCCCGCGGCCCCTGGGCTCTCCGGCAGCGAAAGATGTTCGGCGATTTCATGGTCTACGTCAACGACAAACCGATACTGCTGCTCTGCGACGATCAGACCTTCGTCAAAATCGTCCCGCAACTCGACGGTCTGATGAAAGATGCAGCATGCGCGGCACCCTATGCGGGCGCGAAGGAACACTACATTCTCGATGTCGACGACGCCGAGCACGTGCGGCGGGTGCTGTCCGTGCTCGAACCCATCACACCGCTGCCCAAAGCCCGCAAGCGAAGAACTTGACACGTCCCAGTTGACGGATGCGACAACGACGGCATGACCGTCAGAAAGAAAGATATGAGGGATATAGCGATATTGGTATTCGACGGCTTCGAACCGCTTGACGTATTCGGCCCGGCGGAGGTATTCGGGTGCATCAGAAGAATCCATGACACCGCCGATGCGCCAGAGATACGGTATTACTCACTCGCCGGAGGAACGGTTCATGGTGCGATAGGCACCGACATCGTCACGAGAGCACTCGACGACGCTCCTGACAAGGATGTTCTGCTCATACCAGGAGGCCCCGGCACCAGAAGCCTGGTGAAGGATGCCGTCTTTCTCGAAGCGCTGCGCCGACAGCTTCCTCGTTTTTCGCGGATACTCACCGTCTGTACAGGTTCAGCTCTGCTTGCCGCGACGGGAACGATAGATGGGCGCAAGGCCACATCCAACAAGCGAGCGTTCACATGGGTGAAAAGCGTCAGACCCGAGGTCAAATGGGTCGCGCACGCACGTTGGGTCGAGGACGGGAATCTGACCTCATCGTCCGGAGTGAGCGCAGGAACAGACATGGCTCTGAGCGTGGTTGCCAAGGCCTACGGAGATGAATTTGCACGCACCTTGGCTGCCGCAATCGAATACGTGTGGAACGACGACCCGAGCGATGACCCCTTCGCCGCTCTCTGACCTTCATCGGCGGTCGCTCACCGTGGACCCGACTATGGATTCCTTCTCGACAAGCCTGCAGGTAATCATCGCCTGAGTGAGATCCAAACTGGGCATTTCCGCATTCGTCACGGGCGGCGCAACCTCAGAGACGTCCTTGCCTTCTATCAGGGAAATCAGCTTGCGCGTTCCCCAGCATCCCATCTCGTAATGAGGAAGCTCGACCGTGGTCAGGCGCGGAGAGAGCGTTTCCGCAATCACCTGATGGTTATCCACACCGACCACCGAAAGATCCTTGCCGACGGTCAGTCCTTGCCAGGCCGCGGCCTGGTACACGCCCCAAGCCCTGGCATCGTTGAAGCAGAAGAAACCATCCGGCCGGAGCTCCTCCATAAGCTTTTCGGTGGACACCAGCGCCTCGGCTCCGATGCGCGGATTGGTGACCAGCTGGTCGTCAAAATCGATTCCATGCGCGGCCAAGGTATCCCGATATCCCGAGAAACGTCCGAGCTGCGCCGCGATGTCGTCGTCCAAACCGATGTATGCCACTCGCCTGCACCCTGCGGCGATGAGACGTTCGGTCACATCCCTGCCGATGGCCGTCTCGTCAGGCACGATCGAGGGCAATTCGCCGTTGACATCCGTGGCATCCACCAGAACCAGCGGGTAATCTCGCAGGGTCTGCGGAACGGACGTCGGCTGATTGAACATGCGCGCGTAGAGAAAGCCATCCACACCATACTGTTTGAGTGTCTCGATTTCACTGGATTCCAGTGCCTTCTCGCCATTCGTATTGACTGTCAGCAGCGTGTAGCCGAAAGCTCGCGCGGCATCCTGAGCCCCAAGAATCAGTCGCCCGGCAAAAGGGGTCGTCGCGATTTCATCGCTGATGAAACCGAGGATTCGCGTTCTGTTCGTCCTCATGCTGCTGGCAATGCGATTCGGCCTGTATCCCAGTCGTTTGGCCTCATCGCGGATTCTGTCGGCGATATCGGGTTTGATACGACCGGCATCCCTGTTATTCAGGACCAAAGACACCGAGGACACGGAGACACCCATCCGTTCGGCTATCTCCTTCATCGTGACAACAGCCATATCGTTTCCTCTCGTCCTGCGTCTCGAATGTCATCCACGACACCGAATACCGCATCATTACTCACGTCAAACGTTACACGCTTGTTTGTCCGCCTTCCCGACCTTCCACCCACAGCACCTGCATCGCGTCCGGACGATGCCCTTCTCGGCCGCTGAAATCCGATGCCGGCAGGCAGGTGGCGCACCCGTCAGCGGCGGCGCACCCCATCCACCAATGGTGCCATGGCTTCGGCAATCGCAGTGAAGTCGATGTCATTGACCGAGCACAGCACGGCGATGTCGTCATCACTGAGGTTGAACATGTAACCTCCGCATATTCCTCCGCATATTGCCCCGAGGGTATCGGTATCGCCGCCGATGCTTGCACAGGTGCGAACACACGAGCGCAGATTCCCGCGATACCTGTAGACCAACGAGACGGCGGCGGGCACTGTCTGGATGGTGTCGAGTCCCGTGCCCAGGAAGGAATACAACTCGTCACGGAACTGACCTTCGTCCGGAATCTCGGCGATTCTGCGTCCGCAGGCGATACGTTTGAGGATATCGGGAGTGGGGAGCCTATTGCCGAAATCCGAGGCCAATCGCGCCGTTCGGGCTATGACGTCATAGTATTCATCCCAATCAACGTCATCGTTATCGAACATGAAGCTGACCGCCGCAGCTATTACGGATGCCCCCTGGATGGCTATCTGGGTGTTGTGCGTCGGCAGACAGATGGCCGCCACATTACTCACCAGAAGCCCCAGGTCATCGCAGTTTGACACCAGTCCAATCGGCGCGATTTTCATCGCCGCACCGTTCGTCGTCCCCCAGATGCCGGACTCGGTAATGGGCGTGCCGTGCTTGATCGCCTCAACCGCCCTTTTGGTGCTGGGACCTGCGACGACTGCGCTTTTCTCGTCATGATCGAGCCAGTCGATGAGATATCTGACGAATACCTCGGGCTCGACCTTACCTCCCGTTTCGATGAGCATGTCACAGAGGAATACGGCGTTCTCCGTGTCATCGGTCACCGTGCCTGCGTCCAGATGCCGGATGAAGGTTCCCAAATCATCAGGGCTGGGCTGGAAGTCGGTTACCTCACCGTAGCGGTGCTCGATCTGCTCCTTGGTGAGGTTCTCCGTCGGCATGCCCATCGCGTCCCCGTAGGCGATGGCAAGCAATGTTTCGCGCACTCGTTGTTGTGTGGTTTTCATCGATGCTCCTCGTGTTGTGCCGAAAGCAGGAAATTCTCGACTACCGAACGATTCGGAGAGGTCAACGCTCCGAATGCAGTGCACGTCAACGCCGCGCATGCGGAGGCGAAGCGCAACGACGCGTCAAGAGCCTGGTCTCGAAGAAGGTATTCGGTCATAAACGCCCCGATGAATGCGTCACCGGCACCGGTGGTGTCGCGCACGTCGACGTGGAAGGCGGGCATATCGTTGCGCTGATCCAGCTCATCAACCGCAGTGACTCCGGCGCTGCCTCTGGTCAGCACGATTGACCCTTGAAAATACTTTCTGATGAAGACTATCTGACGACCTATGTCATAGCTGCCGGAGAACGGTCCGATCCCCTCCTGACAGGGTGCGAAGACATCGACGTATTTCAGGAACTCATACAGAAACTCGCGATCGACGCCCTTGGCGAGCACCGTGTCGAAGTCTTCCTGCATATTGAACACCACCAGTTTGCCTGCGGCCTTTGCACGTCGCACTGCCGTCATGGACAGGTCAGCCGGTGTCAGGTCCACATACAGAATCGATGCTTCATCTATCAGATCAAGATCCGCTTCCTCGGCACTCATTTTCGGCAGCGCCTTCCCCCCGTCGGAATCGAGCACCAGCGCCTTCTCACCATCACCGTCGACATAAATCAGGCAATGCGGAGCCTGGTACCCCCCGGATTGCGTGACAACGCCCCGTGTGTCCACACCGATTTCCTTCAGACTCGTCACGATGAGCTCGCTGTCCTCATCATCGGCGACTTTGGATATCGAAGCCGTCCGTGCTCCCAGCCGTTGGGCCTGGACCAGAACATTCGTGCCGCTGCCTCCAAGCATGCGTTGGGTGGAGCGCACCGAGCAGAAACCATCGCGTATGGGCAGATGGTCCACGACTTTAATGGTGTCGAGCGCGCTACCGCCCAGACCGAGAATATCCATTCTTTCCCCTCTCATGGCACTCCGACCCCTCAGTCATGAACGCGCCACCGGATCATCGTTGATCAGCCTTTCGTTCCAGAAGAATAGCGTCTGCATACAGCAATGTCAAACGATTGACGACTGGTGTCGAGCGTCAAATTCCGAAATAACCACGTCAAGCACCGTCCGTGCGGCAAACGTTTCCGGCACGCGTGAACGCCGGGATACAGAAAGCCTGCAATTGCGGCGTATTGACCCACCCGATAGTCACGCTCATCGCATTACTCGCTGCGCACCATCACTACGCAACCGCACAAGGCGGCATGCTTAGCGCGGACCTTCGCGGCTATCAGCCGAGCAATGCCAGCAAATCGGCCTTACTCAGTGCAGAGAGCGAACCGCCTGTCGCGGTTGAGGCATCATCGACGAATCTGGTGGCAAGATCGGTTTTGGAGCGTTGAAGCGCAATAATGCGTTCTTCGATCGTGTCTTTGGCGACGATCTGATACACGTTCACATCCTGAGTCTGACCTATGCGATGGGCTCGATCCGTGGCCTGATCCTGCGCCGCCGCATTCCACCAGGGATCCGCATGAACCACCACGCACGCCCCGGTCAGATTGAGCCCCGTATTCCCGGCCTTCAGGGAAATCAAAAACACCGGGGTCTCATCACGGTTGAACTGTTCGACCAACTCCACCCGCCGTTTCTTCGCGGTGGCGCCGGTGATCACGTCATACTGCACCCCCACGGTCCGAAGTCGGGCGGCAATCAAGTCGAGGTAGCTGGTGAACTGGGAGAAGATCAGCATCTTGCGCCCCGCGTCACGACAATTCGAGACGAGCTCTTCGATCGCATCAAGCTTTGCGGAGGTTCCAGGCTTCACGAGCTCCGGCTTCGCCGAAGCATCACCGTCATTGTCGTAAATCAGTCGAGGATCACAGCACACCTGCCTCAGACGCATCAACTGTGCGAGAATCTGAATTTTCCCCTGTTCGAAGTCGACATCCTTCTGTTTGTTCAGACTCATACGAAGCTTCTGCTCCAAGGCCGCGTACAGTCTGCGCTGCTCGCCCTCGAGTCTGACGGTGACCACGTTCTCGATTTTATCCGGAAGGTCCTTCAGCACCTGAGACTTCAGACGTCTCAGCATGAACGGCCCGACGAAGGCCTGAAGCTTTTCCTGGGCGTGTTCGTCCCCGCTGATAACAGGCATCTCGAAACGTTCGCGGAAATGACGGTAACTGCCCAGGATTCCGGGCATCAGCACATCGAATATGCTCCAGAGTTCCGACAGTCGATTCTCTATCGGCGTTCCGGTAAGCGCGAACCTATGGCGCGCATCTATCGAACGCACGGCCCTGGATGACAGCGTCGCATGATTCTTGATGTATTGGGCTTCATCCAACACCAGTGCGAAACACGTGATGCCGGTGTAATCCTCGACATCACGGCGCAGCAGGTCGTATGAGGTAATCAGGACGTCACAGCATGCATGAGCCTGTATCAATTCCCTGCGCTCCGCCTTGCTTCCGGCGACGACCGATACGCGTAGCGACGGTGCGAACTTGGCGCATTCCGCCGCCCAGTTGTACACCAGCGAAGCAGGACAGACGATCAGGCTGGGCCCCACGTCGCGTGATTCATCCAAGCGGCCAAGCAGGAAGGAGAGGAGCTGGACCGTTTTGCCCAAACCCATCTCGTCGGCAAGAATCCCACCAAAGCCCTTGTCACACAATGCATTCAGCCAACGGAAACCTTCGACCTGATATGGACGAAGCACACCGCGAAACACTTCCGGCAGGGTGTATGTGGCGGGATCGACGACTTTCATATCCTGCAGATAGGCCGTAAAACTCGGGTCCTTGTCGTCATCATCAACCTGGCTGTCGAGGTAATAGGCTTCGAAGGCCGGCACCTTCACGCCCCCCTTATCCAGCTCCGTCACGGAAAGCCCCAGATCGCCGGATACTTCGTCCAACGCGTCGACATCCATGTTGCGCACATCGACGAACGACCCGTCGCGTAAGCGGTGGTAGCGTTTGCGCCGTCGGTAGCTTGCCAACAACGCGGGTATATCCTCCGGTGCGATCTCATCGGCAATCGGTGAGATTTCAACCAGACCCGATTTCACTGAAAGCCCAAGCTTTATGGTGGGATGGCTGACTGCCGTCAGACCATCGAATGCGGGGGTCGAAAACACCTCACCCATGCTTCTGAGCACAGCAAGCCCTTCATTGAGCAGCTTGTAAATCGCTTCATCCTGAGCTTCCGGAATCCTCGCGATAGGACCCTGCGGCCGAGGGAAGTAATGTCGAATCGCCTCGACGGCAAGCCTCTCGGTCTCCTTGTCCCTCAACACTCCCGACCCGGCCTGCACACCATCGAAGACGTGGAAACGGTCATCGCCGTACCTGGCCTGGAGGTCGCAGGTGATCCCCTCCCTGTCCCGATCCAGATAGATTTCGATATTGCACGGCAGTTTGCGCAGGCGAAGGAGCTCTTCGGGCATCGACACCGGAATTCCTCGCGACGTTGCACCACGACCATCGAGCTGAGACTCCCCTGAAGCCGCTGATGACATGCTGAGTGCAGGAAGCACGGTACGCACGAAGGCGTCGATATCCTGTCTGCCCAAGTACAGTGATTCGCCCTCGCTGCTGCCGCAGAGCACAGCAAGAAGCTTGCGGTTTCTGATGAAGGTATCCGAACAGCGATGGATACGAGGGTAATCGGAGCCGTCACTCTGATTGCCTGCAACCGGGCGGACCATCACGAAAGAGGAGCGGTGCCCTTTCACAAAGCGTTCGATGCACAGATTCGCATGAATGACGAAATCCTGAGTCTTGGCGTCGGCTTGCAGTGGACGTTGACCCGAATCCGTTGCTTCCGCCCCTGCCTCCGAGTCGGCCGTGTCGATCATCAGACCCAAATCAGGGTCCCCGTCCACGACAAGAGCAGGCATGGCGGCCATGAAATACTGTTCAGGAGGAGCGTATTCAACCGGCAGCCCCGTATCTACGTACAGATCCAGCAACTCCGCGATCTCATCCTCAGACAGGGGCATAGCCGTTGAGGGAGCCTTCCGCGAACGACGGTAGCTATCCATACGGTGCTCGCTCACGCTGTCGCGGATATCGACCGCCCTGTCGAGAATATCCAAAACACCTTTGGACCTGTCATCGAAGGCATCCCTGGTATGAACGAAACCCAGTTTCTTGCCGTACGCGACATACTGTTGCCATCTGACCGCCCTGACAAGCTCGCGGATGTCTTTGACCACATAATTCACCGCATGCGAAGACACGGCTATATGCAGTCGAAGCTGCCACCCAAGAGCGGTGAATTCGATGCTGGGCCTCAGGCTCACCGTTCCGATGCCCATTCTGCGATTGGGTTGCGAAACGACTCCCGATCCACCGGAATCCGCGAGGCTCCCGACTTCCTTCAACAGCTCGAGTTGCCGCGTTTTCGCCTGCTGCTTGAGGTCTGCATCCTCCTGGAGCATGAAGGCCTGCAACTCCCGCGAGGTTCGCTGTATCGTCCGGCGTGGGGCGTCGCCTTCTCTTTGGTGAAAATCCTCGGGCTTGTCGTTGTACGCCATCACCAAAGCGATGACATGCTTGCACAAGGAACCGAAGCGTCCGAATGCAGGGCATGAGCATGAGGCATCGGTGATGTCGCCGGCACCCTGATCTATCGTGGCAGCAACTCGATAATCAGCGCTCAATCCCTCGATGCCGTCCACCGTCGCGCTAAGGGACAAGACATCCCCTTCGGATGCGCTGCGGAGATTGTGCAGGCGCCCACTGCTAATCACCTGATACGCGCGGAAATACGCCGAACCGCCACGCTGTTTCAAAGTAGCATCGGGTACGACCTGCCAGTGCCCATAACTCACGCCGCCACCAAGGCCTTGCGGCAAGCGGCTCTCTTCGTTTCTGATACCCGATCCCCTGACTGATTCATTTGCATGTCGCCCTGTCCTCATGCCATACCCCGGCGAATGCCCATCCAATTTCAAACCTCATCCTGCTGTTAACAAACTGCAAACTATGACATTACTCAGCGCGTGCTAATTCCTCATCTGAACGGTGTTGTGAGGCGGAATCGCCACACGCGCCAATCCCTGCACACGCAAGAGGCGCGACGCCCTGGCGATGTCACAGCGGCGATGCCGTATCAGGGACAACGCTCCGGCGTATCGGCATATCACCACCCACGGCACGCAACAATCTTCCACTCAACACCGTAACGACAAGAATCGTGAGCAAAGCCCCCAATAGCAATGCGGTGGCCTCGCCTCCGGCGAACACTCCCATGCTCTTGCCCATGGCCACGGCCCCGACTGGAACACCCAACTGTGCCGATGTCGAAAGCGCAATCGGCCAAGGTTGCCGCGATATCGCCATCAGACCATGAGCAAGCAAGGATGCAGCAGCTAGGGAAAAGCCCAGCAGTATCGCCTTTGGATCCGAAATCACACTATGGAGATCGAGGGAACTGCCGACCCAGACGAAGAATATCGGCTCGAAAAAGCCCTGAGTGAGTGCGAAGGTCTGATTCGCCACCCTGTGAGGTTCGTGCACCGCGGCCACTGCCAGCCCCAAGGCGAATCCGGCCAGCATGACCGAAACTCCCATGGAAACCGCAATCGCCGCAAGCGTGAACAGCATCGTCAGGGTCATCCTGAGCTCAATCGCCAGACCACGTTCCTCGCTGAGATGGTGCACCTTGTGCCAGTACCCCGTTTTCCTGAGCCACATGAGGACGACGCCGAACAAGGCCGCAATCAGCAGCACCGCACCTGCACCCAATGCCGCCCTCCCCGCTCGCTGAGGTTCCAGTACCAAAGGCAACACGATTATCGAGGATGCATCCGCCACCGCGAGCTGCACCAACATCTCAAGACCGGAAGCAGTGGTGACGCGCGCACCGCCGAGTGCAGGCATGACTATGCTCGCCGACGAGGATGCGATCACCACGGCATACACCGCACCGTGCCCTGTTCCGAAAATCCATGCCACCAGCAATCCCAAAGGAACGGCCAGCACAGACACGGTCACAGCTCTGAGCGCTCCCCTTGTCAATCCCTTCAACATCGCGGATTGTCGCAGCGGAACATGCGTACCGGCCACGAACATCACCAATGCGAAACCGATTTGTGCCAGAAAGGTGAGAATCTCGTTGTTCGAATCCACAACCTGGAAACCGGAACGTCCGAGAACCATGCCCACCAGAAGCTCACCGATAACCACAGGGATATGCATCATGCGATTCAGGCTGAGAACCGGACCGAGCATGGCTACGGCGCAAAGCAGCGCCAATACGGCAAAACTCACAGTGTCACCAAAACACAGGGGATATCGGTGTTCTCATCATTGTGATAGCAGGCACACACGCGATGGTAGCCATCTGCTATCTGCAGAGCTCTGGATGTGGTGATGCTGCCACGTACCAAAAGTATGGGAGAGATCTCATCCCCCTGGTCAATTTTCGCCAAATCCGCGGAAACATGGGGATTATCGATTCCCAACAAGGGAAGTCTTGCGGCGCGAAGTATGTCTTTAGCCTTGAAATGCTGCAATTCCTTGCTCTGCCTCATGGCCTGCACCACTGTATCGACCTCTTCGTCCGAGGCAATCAAGGACAGGTATGACTCCGCCGCTGGGTAGTCGTGTTCCTGCGGCGCACTCTTCCACAACACGACGGTGCCTTTATCCGCTTTGGTTTTCCCCATTTCAAACCCCCACGTCCCCGGTCGATAAATGCGCACACATCATAACTCGGACAACACCTATGCACGATTTCTTGTATATCAGAGCGGAAATTCGCCTTGTCCGCATATACGACGACGGGTAGTGCGCACCGCGGCCTCCCGCCGCGCACTACCCGTCGATACTGCATTCACCGAAAGGTCGTCGATGATGATTCAACGACCTTGCAGTGAGTTCAGTTCTTGGAGTTTTTCCTGATTCGCAGTATCGCGAAGCCCAGCACGGCGAGCAGACCCGCCACGACGAGCACCGATGCCACGGCGGCACCGGTATGGGCCAAGGACTTCCCGGCAGGCACCGACGCTGCGCCGTCAGACGAGGACGGCGTTGAAGGAGTGCTGGGCACGACAGTGACGGCAGGCACCTTAATCGTTACCTCAAGCTTGCCTGTGGCCGTCAGACCGTTGGCATCGGTCACCGTATACGACTGAGGAGTGACCTTGCCCGAGTAATCCTTATCAGGMGTGAAGGTCGCTACCGGCTGACCATCGACCAGCTTAATCGTCCACGTACCCTCACCCGCAACGGTCTTCGCGGTCGAACCATCGGCGAACGCGGCACTCGTGATGTCACCGGAACCAGGAATCGTCTTCGGCGTGAGCGTGGCGGTCGTGTTGGGGTTAATCGTCTTCGACGCATCGCCAGTAGTCGGCTTGATGGTCACATCCAACTTGCCCGTGGCGGTCAGGCCATTGACGTCGGTCACCGTGTAAGACTGCTCGGTCACCTTGCCGGTGAACCCGGCCTCAGGAGTGAACTTCGCCTTCGGCTGACCATTCACCAAATCAATCGTCCACACACCCTCACCAGGAACCGTCTTCGACTGCTGACCGTTATCGAACGCCACCTGAGTGAGTGCCCCGGTACCCCTCGTGGACTTCGGCATCAACGTGGCACTTTCACCCTGAGCGACAGTCTTCGACGCGTCACCCGTCGTCGGCGGCACGTTAATGGTCACATCAAGCTTGCCCGTGGCCGTCAGCTCATTGACATCGGTCACCGTGTACGGCTGCTCCGTCACCTTGCCGGTATACCCGGCCTCAGGAGTGAACGTCGCCTTCGGCTGACCATTCACCAGCTTAATCGTCCACGTGCCCTCACCGGGAACCGTCTTCGTGGTCGAACCATCCGCGAAGGCAACCGCCTTGATAGCACCAGCACCCGGGGTCGTCTCAGGAGACAACTCGGCGGTCGTGTTCGGATTAATCGTCTTCGCAGCATCACCCGTCGTCGGCGGCTCGGCTGTCGCCGTGGCCACACAAGAAGAAGCACCGTTCGCCGGAGTGGTGACCGTTGCCGACTTACCATCAGCGGACAGCACGGGTGTGTACTTTTCGCCATTGACTTGGCATTCCCAAATAATCTTATATGCGTCTTCAGAGGTAGTGTTGCTACCCGTTGATTTAGCTATGGAATACGTGGTTTTTGAGCCTTCTGCTCCTGACAAGAACTGCTGTTTGCCGCTTGAGGTCTCTCCGCCTGAACTGCTGGTTGCTCCGAGGGTGCCTCCCTCATTTTTCGCAGTGACGGTGAAACCTGCATTGCTGCCACCGTTCTGAACTACGTTGAGGCCTGCTGTTGCCGTACTGAATACGACTGCGATTGCTATGCCCTGCCGTGAATTTCCGCCTGCAGAATTGCGAAATGCGGAACTTATCGTTGTCGGAGCATCTGCGGAAACCATGACGATACCATTCCCCGGCACGGTTCCATTTGCCGTTTCGCAAGTCACGCTCGTGCTTCCGAGACCTGTAAGCCCCTTTGTGCAAGGCTTAGCCCATCCGGAGGGAGTCACGTCGAGGTACTTGTTCAGTGCTTTATCAGAAGTCCAGGTGAAGCCCTCGTGCGAAGGTCCTGTGGATTCCGCATCCGCCATTACCAACGAATACCCTGATGTCACAGGTGCATCGTTGTTTTGAGTATCAAATACCTGTATCTGTTCGAGAGAGACCGTGTCCCGCTGAGCAAAATCGGTCGTGATTCCGGGATTGGCAACGACTTGATAGAGTGCGGGTTTCCCCGAAGTCCCCACGTAATAGTCTTGTCCAGCCTTGGTCGCGCCAAGAAGCGAACCCGACTTTCCTGATTCGGTCCATGTCGGGAGCTGAGTCGCCAAAACCCCATTAGCGCCATCAGCACCTGCTGAGACCTTCACGTTCATCGTAATCTTGTAGCGACCAAGGTTAATCGTCAATGGCTTGTTCGCAGGCATGGAATCCGCGGAGACCGTGCCGAAGGTGCTGAAATCTATCCAGCACAGGGCATCAGCATTAGGGCCGCCGCTGCCGTACGAGCAGCCTTGTACCGCGTTGCTCTGCTGCTCGCTCTGAGAACTTGAGGTGGCGGTTTCGGCTTGGGCTGCTTGCGCAGTGACCATGCCGGATGTTCCTATCAGTGCTGTTGCTGCGAGAAGCCCGACCAGTGATTTTCCACTGAGATGCTTAATTCGTGTGAATAACGACAACCAATTCCCCTTTACCAATGCAGATATATACCCAACATCAACGTGCCAGCCATAGAGGCAGACCTGTTCATTCCGAAATCGTCCACGGTTCATCCTGGCCCAACAACCATTCCACACAGCCGGAGAACTGTCTCCCCGCACCCATGTATCAAACCGGTTCGATATATTCGCCCGTTTACTGTATGACCAAGTGCAGACCATGCGAGCGGATAATGGCAAACCGTTATCGAAGAAGGCGGCATGCGCCACGACACCAGGATGCCCGGTCATTGCACGACCGGATCCCACTCCCCTGCCTGGATATCTCTTTCTGACTACGGCACCGGAGAAACTTCGTCGCGACCTTGCTCCGATGGATTACATTGGCAGGAAGAGAAGTCCGCATCAGTGAAGTTTCAGACCGAGTCACTGTCAGCCTGAACGGCTCGGGATGCATGGTCGAAGATATGAATATAGGAGTGCCACCGGAATGAATGTTCTCCCCCGAGAAAATCACCGAGAGGATTGCCCTGTACTGCATCGCTGCCCTTGGGGCGATTCGGAAGACATGCAGATGCGCCAGTATCATGACCTTGAATGGGGGACGCCTCTTCATGACAGCCGAGCGCTGTTCGAACTGCTGTCGTTGGAGCTCATGCAGTCCGGCCTAAGCTGGAGGACCATTTTGCACAAGCGGCAGGGCTTCATCAGGGCATTCCACAATTTTGACCCACATGTGGTGATGACGTTGGACGCGGAAGGCGACGGGTTGCTATCCGACCCTTCGATTATCAGGAACCGTAGAAAAATTCAGGCGGTGATCAATAACGCCGAAGCCATCGTCGCACTCGAAAATCGCGGCATCTCGTTCAATGAGTATGTCTGGCAGTTCGTAAATCATCAAAGCATCACGAACCAAGTCACCGACTACACACAATCCCCTTGTCAAAGCCCCATATCCATCACCATGAGCAAAAGCATGAAACGTGACGGTTTCAGCTTTGTAGGCCCTGTTGTCGTCTACTCCTTCATGGAGGCGGCAGGGTTGGTCAATGACCATGAAAGCAGCTGTTTCAGGTGGGCGCAGCTGGCGCAAGGTAGTCAGTCCGCGTCGCAAGGCCTGCAGGCCTGAACTGCGATATCAATGCTCACGGACTGGTGTTGAACCGGAGGGAACACCATCATCCCACCGGCCCGACACCTTCATACTCACCCAATGGCCGCGCGGGGACCGGCATCGGGGTGCGCACCATCACTGAACGCTCATATGGCGTTGCCTCTGACGATTTCTCTGAATCTGAGACCCGAATCCTTCCAAATACGTTCCTGATTATCGTAATTGACCCGAAGTATGCCGAAGCGTTTGCCGTACCCCAAAGACCACTCAAAATTATCCAGCAAAGACCAGGCGAAATACCCCGATACCGGGGCTCCCTCATCTATCGCCTCCGCAACGGCCTTGATATGCTCCTCCAGATACGTCACTCGGTGAGGATCGTGAACTATTTCGCCCCCGAACGGCGAGCCGCCGTTTTCAACCGTGTCGTCCCAGGCTGAACCGTTCTCGGTGACCATGAGTTGCAGACCGGGATAGCGCTTGGACATCTCGACCAGTAGATCGCGCAAACCCTCCGGCTCCTGATTCCAGCCCATTGCGGTGAGCTGGCCTTCGGGAGGCAACACCTCGACGCCTTCCTGAGCCGGCATGGGACTCGAATATGGACCGGCAGGACGAGCCGATGCAGTCACAAGGTCGTGCTCGCGCTGACGGACGTACATCGTCGAGTAATAGTTGATTCCCAGACTGTCCAGCGGCTGCCGGATGGTCTCCATATCTCCGTGATGGACGAAAGCCCAATCGCTGATACCTTCCGTGGACTGCAGCAATCGGGGGTCGTATCGTCCATCGAACATCGGACCCAGCCAGATTTCGTTCGCGAAAAGGTCGGATTGCTCTTTTGCCCTCATATCCGCCGGTGAGGCACTCGCCGCACGGCAGACCTGAAGATTCAGGGTAACCGACACTTTGGCTTCATCCCCGAGTCGCCTCCTAATCGCCTGCACTGCAAGCCCATGGGCAAGATTCAAATGGTGCGCGGCGGCGAGCGCCTGCCCATAATCCTGAATTCCCGGCGCGTGGACGCCGCTGCCGTACCCAAGGTATGCGGAGCACCAGGGCTCGTTCAGAGTCGTCCAGGTATCGACGAGCTCCCCGAGCTCCCGCGCCAGAACATCAGCATATCGCTCGAATTCCTCAGCGGTCTCCCGCACAGCCCAACCTCCGCGATCTTGCAGATACTGGGGAAGGTCCCAATGATAGAGGGTCACCACCGGCCTGATGTGCGCATCTCGCAATGCCTGAAGAACCCTGCGATAATGCTGCACGCCCTTGTCGTTTACCGGCCCCCTGTATTCGGGAATGATTCGTGACCATGAGATAGACAGGCGATATGCTCCGACGCCAAGCTCCTGCATAAGCTCTATGTCTTCGCGATAGCGGTGGTACTGGTCGCAGGCGACCGCTCCCGACGACCCGTCTGCTATCGTCCCCGAACGCTCGCAGAAGGTATCCCAAATGGATGGGGTTCTTCCATCCTCATGTACGGCACCTTCGACCTGATATGAAGCCGTGGCGGTTCCCCAAAGAAAATCGGGTGGAAATGTGAATGTCATGTCGCTCCTAACAACTCTTCGCGGTTGCTGACCAGATGGGTTCCGGCCGGTATTCCGCTATGAAATGGATGGTTCGATACCGGCAGGTGCCTTTCGGAAGACCTTAGGGACGGATTCCAGGCGTATGTAGCCACGCCCTGGCGTACCTGCGAACAGTTTCGCCGCATCATCCTTTGACCGCTCCTGCCATGATTCCCGAGACCAGTTGCTTCCCTGCTATGAAGAAGAGAATGATCAGCGGGAAGGTCGTCAGTATGACGCCCGACATCACAATCGTGTAGTCGGTGAAATGAGCGCCCTTCAATGTCGCGGCGGCCACCGTGAGCATACTGTTCTTGTTGGAACCGAGAATGAGCATCGGCCAGAAATAGTTGGTCCATTGGCCGATGAAGGTGAACAGGAATAGCATCGCCGTTGCAGGTCGTGCCGCCGGCATCGCGACCGACCAGAAGGTGCGGATCATCGACGCGCCGTCGACCCGGGCCGCTTCGATCAGTTCATACGGCAAGGCGTCACGCAGATACTGGGTCATCCAGAAGACGCCGAAGGACGTGACGAGACCGGGTATGATAACCGCCCACAACGAGCCGAAAAGCCCGGCTTTGTTAGCCAGAATATAGAGAGGTACCACACTTAGCTGCTGTGGGATGGTCATGGTGCCCACGACGAAGGTCAAGAGCACCCCGCTGCCTTTGAAGCGCAGCTTCGCAAATGAATACCCGGCCAAGGTGCTGAACAGCACGGTTGAGACGGAGACCAGCGTGGCCACCATCAGCGTGCCTCCAAGTGCCTGCCAGAACTTGATTTCTCCGAAAGCCCTTGCCAGGTTTCTGAATAACGAGCCCCCCATCACCAGCGCACGCACCCCATACTGATTCGCAGGCGTGTCCTGGGATGCGATGGAAACCGCATAGTACAGCGGGAACAGAAACAACAGCATAAAGAACGTCAACACCGCGTAGCTTGCCCAACCTGGTTTTCTTCCCTCAGAGGTCATTCCAAGGCGTGCGTTCCGTCTGCGTGAGGCTGCCGCGACCCTGCGGCCATATATCTGCTCCAACGCAGGTGAAGCTATAGGCTCTTTCTTCGACCATCTATCGAAATCAGTCATCGTGCCACCTCACTTGTCTGTTCGAGAGTCGCTTGTTGCTCGTCTGCACGGGCATTTGCACCGGAGCGGCGAGCCCTGAGCAATTCGGCATCCTGACGCTTCTTGAGTTCCCGCAATGTTGCCTTGTCGCGTTTGACACGAGTTCCCGACGACATCCTTCTGGTAAGCCAGAAGTTCAACATGGTCACCAGCACGATGATGATGAACAGGAACCACGCCACCGCTGCGGCACGTCCCAGATTGGGCTGCCCAACCGTGACATTCACGAATCCCAACTTGTACAGGTACAACGACACGGTCAGGTACTGGTTGTTGACGCCTCCTCCGGCGCTGGCGGCGTTATGGAAGAGCTGCGGTTCATCGAATATCTGCAATCCGCCGATGGTCGACGTGATAATCACGAAAATCAGCGTCGGTCGCAGCATCGGCAGGGTCACCGACCGGAAGGTCCTCCATTTCCCGGCGCCGTCCACTACGGCCGCTTCGATGACGTCGCGCGGAATCGCCTGCATCGCCGCCAGGAATATCAAGGCGTTGTATCCGGTCCAACGGAAATTGACGATCATGGCGATTGCGATATGCGACCACAACGCACTGCCATGCCACATGATCGGCTGCATGCCTATGGCTTGAAGCAATGCGTTGACCGCACCCATCCGGTCCGAAAATATCTGGGAGAAGATGATGCCTGCGGCTGACGGTGCGACCACATACGGGAGGAGCACACCCATCCTCCAAAAGGTTTTCGCCTTCAGATTCGCATCGAGAATCCACGCGATCAGCAAAGCGCATATCACCTGCGGAACGGAGCTGAGCAGAAAGATGGATACCGAATTCCGCAAAGCCACCCAGAAGGCTTCCTGATGCAGCACCCATTGAAAATTGCCGAGCCAGGATGCCTGTGTGTCGGAGCATGTCGCACCGCACACCGCCCATCCTGCATCGCCTGTCAGGGTATTGTACTGTCGCATCGCCACGAATACGGTGTAAATGAGCGGGAACAGACCGACTACTGCGAACAGTAGGAAGAACGGGGCGATATAGAGATAAGGCGAGGCCTTCCACTCGATGATACCCATCCTGTTTCTCCAGGACTTCGATGGTGCCGGCCGTCTCCGCGTGACCTCTTGCGATTCTGACATAATCTCTCCTTTGAGAAACGCCATATCGGACACTGTTGGTGAGATTCACGCCCTCAGCCACGGGCGCATGAAGGCAGTGATGACCTTTCATGCGCCTCTGTGGAGAGGGCGCGAATGCTGACCCGTGTGGTGTTGAAATACTACGACAGTGCCTTCACATCGTTCACGAACTGCTGCCACGATTGTGATGCGGACTGCTCCTTGGTCACGTCGACGCGACCGAGTGCGTCTCCGAGCTTGGAATCAATGTCGTAGTACTGACTGCCGGTGTATGGGATGACCTTGACCGCGTCGGCGCGGTTGGCGTAGATCTTCCCGGTGGGGGCGTTGTTGAGGAAGCTGTCGACCTTGTCGGTGACTTCAGAGTTCTTCAATGCGGTCGGGGAACTCGGGAACTGGGCCGCCGCCTTGAAGGTCGCGACCTGCTGGTCTGGCGCGGTGAGCCATGCCACGAGTTTCGCCGCCTCGGTCTTCACCTTCGAGGTTTCGGGCACCACGAGCCATGAACCGCCTTGGTTGCTGCCGCCTCCAGGTGTCACATCCGCTATGTCCCAGCCTTTGAAGTCCTCGCCTGAATTGCCCTTGATGTTGTTGACCAGCCAAGCAGGGCACATGATCGTGGCGAATCCGGAATCCGACTTGAAGCTGGCGTTCCAATCATCGGACCACTGGTTGAGGTGCGCTGACATGTCGGACGTCGCGGTAAGCTGGTCGTAGAGGTTCTTCACCGTGCTGTCCGTGGCGACGACCGTACCATCCTTCTTGACGTATGCTTCCTTGATTTGCGTCTTCATCGTGCCCCAGATTCCACCCATGGCGTCGTACCAAGGCAGACCGGTTTTCTTGGTGTATTCCTCACCGGCCTTGAAATAGGTGTCCCAGCTGGCACTGTCTCCGCCGAGCATCTTGGCTACTTCATCACGGTCGGTCGGCAGTCCTGCCTTGGCGAAGAGATCGGAGCGATAGCACACGGCCGTCGGTCCGATGTCGTTGCCGGCGCCTATCAGCTTTCCGCTTTCCGTAGTCCCTCCCTCCGTCTTCCAATCGAGCCAGTCGTTCCCCTTCACGTAGCTCGAAAGATCGACGAATTTATCCGGCATCGCCAGGATGGAAGGCATCCATGCGATGTCCGCCGCATACACATCGTAGGCATCCGAACCCGATGAGATGGCCGTGTTGAAAGCCGAGCGCGCATCATCCGAACCGGATGCCACGGTCTCCTCGATTTTCACATTCGGGTGCTCCTTCTCATAGGCCGCCCACAGATCTGCGCCCGGTCGCTCAGCCGTGCTCTTTCCATAGCCGAAATTGTTGAAGGTCTGAACTTTGATGACGACTTTGCCGTCGCTGTTGGTACTGCTTGCACTGTCTCCGGAGCCTCCGCATCCGGCGAATCCGATGACCGCGGCCCCCGCAGCGAGGGATGCCAACACCTTCTTAGCGATCACAGTCCTAGAAACACTCATCTTTTCCCCTTCCTATATCGCACGCCGATGTGCGACCTGTGCCGTCCAAGCCTTCTTTGCCTCGGACGATTCACAATGGAACCGTTTCCAATACGGTGGTATCAGGATAGCCTGACCATACTCGTTTGTAAAGCCACCACACCTCACCATCGGCAGCTCTCTTCGGGAGAAATCCCCGTCCAGGTATCTATTCAGGCGCTATCACGTATCTTGAGCTGAACCTCAAAAATCTCGCTCCGTTGCCGGCATTTCCCATCACGCAAGCATTCCTCCAACATGCGCACGGCTCCGTCGGCCATTGCGTCCAAAGGCTGGGCCAATGATGTCAGTTTGGGGGACAATGCCCTGGCCAGACGAAAATCGTCGAAGCCGATAATCGCCACATCCTCGGGGACTCTGATTTGCCGCTCATACGAAGCCATTGCCTGCATCGCCCCCGCAGCGATTTCATCGGATTCGGCGAATACCGCATCCAGATGAGGAAAGTCATCGAGCAACCGCTTCATCGCCTTCGCCCCGAACTCCGTGGAGAACGGCCCTTGCACCACCGCGAGAGGCTGCAGTCCTGCTTCTCCCAAGGCCTCGACCATGCCTTCGGTTCTGTCGACGGGAGCAGTCATGTCCTCGGGCCCCGCAATCACGACGATGCGTGTTCTGCCTATTTCCAACAGACGTTTCCCTGCCAAATATCCACCGGCGTGATTGTTCACATCCACATACGGCACCGCCGTGTCCTGAGGAGGACGACCAATGAATACCTGAGGCTTCTGGTACCGACGAATTGCTTCGGCAACCGTATTGCTCAGATGATAGCTGAGCACCACCATGCCGTCAGCACCCACCCTGTCCAACAGCCTTTCGAAACCATCGCTGTCATCAGGATTGGTCAAAGCCAACAGCGGCAGAAGCCCTCGCTCGGCGAAGGAGAGCGAAAGCCGACTAATCATTCCCGCTATGAAGGCGTCACCGAATATGAAGGGCGTGGGCTCCGGAACCGCAAGCGCCACAACCCCACTACGGCCCGAAGACAATCTCCGAGCCGCCAGATTCGGAGAAAAATGAAGTTCACTGGCGGCCCTCCGAACCTTCTGCCTGGTCGACGGCGAAGCGGACCCAGCACCAAGTGCGCGCGACGCGGTGGATACGGCGACACCGGCACGCTCCGCGACATCCCGTATCGTCACCACTTTTCCGTTGCCCATAATCATCAATGATTACACACCGGCAATAACCTTTTCCCAGGCGGCTACAGGACCGGGAACCACAAGGAAAATCGGATGCGGCTGGGGACCGCGTTCCGTCATGCGCGCATACGCCTTCGGATCGCGTTGTTCCAGCTTCTTGAGTAGCAGTCTCCATTCGTAGGACAGCTGCCCAGCGTTGACCGTCAACCGCAGTTCAGGATCAGGCCGCTCCAGGATTCTGGAGCGGTCGAAGTGATATCCACGCCGATCCGCCTCATCAGCCAGCGGCCCCAGATAACTGGCCACAGCGGCCAGCGGATGCTCGCATGCGCGAAAACGTTCAAGTTGGGGATGATGCGTATAGCCCTTGGTCTTGCCAGACAACACGGCCTGCGCCAACAACGATTCCCGCCAGCAGGCAACGATGCCTTTGGCATCGAGCACAGCAGGGGTCAGACTCCACATTCTCATTGCTTCGCCATCCCTTCACCATAGACTCAGTCAACCGAGCCCTTCGCCAATCGGCTCACATATCCGATGCACGCTCAGGACTTCTCGCTCCCGCCCCTGACAATACCCCACTCTGAACCCTGATAGGACGAAGAAATTCATCAGCACCCGGATGCTGATTGCGCTGCGGGGAAAACTCAAACACCCCGAAATGACGCCAATATTGTAAAAAGCAAGTGTGACTTAATTCACCCTTGTGCAAATTCGTCCCATTCTCCGTCGCCAGCGGTTATAGTTAGTGTCACTTGTTCCTACTACCGAAGGGGGTTCGTTATGGGATTGTTTGACGATGCAAAGAAGGCAGCAAAGGACGCTGGCGATAAGGTCGCCGAGGCAGCATCTGACGTGAAGGATGCGGTTTCCGAGAAGTTCTCCGAGGCGACGGATAAAGCTTCGGACAAGGCTTCAGACAAGCTGGACGAGGCCAAGGCCAACGGCAAGGCAGCAGGCGCCGAGGCGGAGAAGGCAGCCACCGAGGCCAAGAATGCAGCCAAGGATAAACTGCGCTGAACCAAGCAGTCATGAGGCGAAACCGATAGGCCAAACAGGCCCGGCGGTCCGTCCCTGACCACGCATCGACGAGGGCGCTCCCCAAGGGGGAGCGCCCTCGTGTCATTCTCGGACCTTTCGACTTTCGGCATTCACATATCGAGAGACCGCCGTTCCAAAGCCAGATGACCACGACCACCGTCGCATCCTTATCGTCACCGCCATGGCCGCGGGCCCTGTCCACCCAGGTACCATATCTCCAAAGACCCGCATGCTGAGGTGACGGCACCTCGAACATCATCGCGTCACAGGAAAGACTCCGAGACTTGTTGTAATATTCCCGGTGGCATTTCCCCATACGCGCCTATCGGCAATATGCGTTGGATATGCTGAGTCTCGGTTCGATGTTCATGGCAGAAAGGGGTGGGACGTGCTGGGTTCACGCTGTGGAGTTCCGGAATGTCAGAACCACGCCGTCAAAGAATGGGATACCGTTCGCAATCGTCCTGCTGATGCTCATACCTTCGTGCCGATTCCCGTATGCGAATTCCATTATTGGATACTCGACAATGGCGGTCGACTCACGCTGAAATTCCGGGGATAGCATTCTCGGCGCCCACCGCACGCACAACATCAGAGCTTGTTGCCCTGCCTTGTTCTGGCTGTGACGAAGTTTTCAAGCACCGTGGCATCAATGCCGACATAATCGCGAATCGAGGTGAATTGATGCTGCTCCCTGACATCCGCCCTGGTGAATCCGGTCACGGCAATCGTGGTCGCACCGGAGGCAACGGCGGATTGCAACCCTGAGGGAGAGTCCTCCAAAGCGATGCATTCCTTGATGTCGTCATGCGCTATTCCGAGTAATTCCGCGGCATGTTCATAAGGTGCCGGGTCCGGCTTCGACGGCAGACCATCGTCGCCGCATACAAAAGCCGAAAAGGCTCCCTCAGGAGCCTGCCGTACAACGACTTCAGCCAACGTTCTCGGAGACGATGTCACCAGAACGGAAGGCACCCCGGCCTTCACCAAGGATTTCAGGACGGACAGCACGCCGCCCGTCCAAGGCATTGCCTCCAACTCGCGGCGTGCCACATAGTCGACCATGAGTTCGGCAATACGTTCTTCGGGGAGGTCCGTGCCCATTTCGCGCATTTTCCTCGCGCACAGAGACAGAGCCGTCCCCGACATCTGCCAGCCCAACGCTTCATTCCAAGTGCCGCCGAAGCGTTTCGCTATGGCAAATTCGCCATCATGCCAGTAAGGCTCGGAATCTATCAGCGTGCCATCCATATCCCAGAACACAGCTCGCAATGTCATACGACCTCCCCGTCAATCACGCATTGTCGCTCTCCGAAAGGCTATCAAGCCCCACGGAGAGCAACAGGGAAATCAGCGGCCTGAATTGCGGAATGGCGCTTTGCCGCCGCTGCGCTTGCGCGACTGGTGGAAGGAGTGGTTCGCCCCGTTTGAGTTCATGCTCGACTGCTTACCGTTCCTTCTTCTGGAATCAGCTGACTTCGGCGCATGCGAACGCTCCGAACGCGGACCGTCGAAACGGCCGTCGCGTGAACGGGAACCCTGCGAACGGGAACCTCGTGACCTAGTGGAGGATTGCGCACCCCGGCCTCCCCTGCCCTGGCGGGCGGGTCGAGACTCAGGCAAAGTCCAACCTGAAACCAGCGGCGCATGCTGTCCGACAAGCTTTTCGACTGCAGGCGAGTCACTGGTCACGGAAAGCGCTTTGGCCTCGATACCGGCGGTACGCAGCAGACGACGTACATCGCGACGCTGGTCGGGCAGCACCAGAGTCACCACATCACCCTCATGACCTGCACGGGCGGTTCGTCCGGAACGATGCAGGAACGATTTCGCGTCTGCCGGCGGGTCCACCTGAACCACCAGCTCGACGCCACTGACATCGACACCTCGTGCCGCAACATCCGTGGCTACGAGCACACGGACATCACCTTCGCTGAAAGCGTTCAGATTTCTGTCGCGTTGATTCTGCGACAGATTGCCGTGCAGCTCGGCGGCGGGGATGCCGTTATCCGTAAGATTCTGAGCCAGTTTCTTGGCCTGGTGCTTGGTCCTGGTGAACAGAATGCGCTTGCCGGAGCCGGAAGCGAGGGTCCTGACCAGCTGATGCTTCTGCCCAAGAGTGGTTTCGAAGATATGGTGCGTCATCTGGGTCACCTGAGCGGTGGCGGAATCGACGGTATGAATCTTGGGATCTTTGAGGAAGCGGTTGACCAATGCATCAACGCCATGATCCAGCGTTGCCGAGAACAGCATGCGCTGCCCATCGGAGGAAACCTGTTCCAGAAGTCTTTCGACAGCGGGCAGGAATCCCATATCGGCCATTTCGTCGGCTTCATCCAGCACGGTGATCTCAACGTGTTCCAAGGTAAGCAGACGCTGCCTGAGCAAATCCTCAAGACGTCCAGGGCATGCTACGACGATGTCGGCTCCTGCCCGCAAGGCGTCGACCTGACGGCTCTGACGCACACCACCGTAGACCGTCGTGGTGCTGAGTCGGCATGTGGCGGCAAGAGGTTCGATGACCTCGTTAATCTGGTTGGCCAATTCGCGCGTCGGTGCCAGAACCAATGCACGTGGGCTTGGCATGGGGCCACGGCCTCGGCCTGCATTACGGTTGCTGCGACCACGGCTGTTATGACCTTTGCCGCGGTGGAAATCATCGTTCCCGCCGCGCTTGATGAGCTCCTGCTCGTATTCCTGCATCTCCCTGTCCGCAGCCGCTGGGCTTTGCATGCTCAGGCGCGTGATCAGAGGAATGGTGAAAGCCAAGGTCTTGCCCGAACCGGTCTTGCCGCGTCCGAGGATGTCCCGACCGGCCAATGCGTCAGGGATGGTGTCGACCTGAATGGGGAATGCGGTGCTCTTTCCGTCCGCAGCGAGGGCAGCCACCAGAATGTGTGGAACGCCGAGCTCCGCGAAGGATGTGGTTGAGTCTGAGATTGAAGAATTATCGTTTGATACAGATTTGGTGTTTGGCACCGGTTACCTTTCATTAAGGAATGATTCCAGCGGCTGTGATGTCAAGCCGCGCGGCCGCGAGCAAGGCCATTGATTTCGTGGAAAATTCCCGATAACCGAAGCGTTCAAGCGACATAGTGGGGATTCGACCGAATCCCGAGCAAAGACCGACTATAGCATGGAGCCGTCATTTTGCCGAATGGCGTTCCGATGAGAACATGCCTCCATCAATACCGCAAATGGCATTATTCCAACGTTTACAACGACAATGTACAGGATGTCGACTGCGCAAATCCATGCGTTTCGCCCCGCCTGTGTCGGGTGGATTCAGCGCAGACCCCAGATAATCAGTGATTTCGAAGAAGGGAAACCCTCGTCCCCTCGATCGTCGGAAGCCTGTGCGGCTTCGTCGGCCTCGTCCATTCGCCGATGCAGCTCTCGACGCCATAACCGTGCGCGCTCGGAACGTTGGATTTCAATGACCTGCCCGTCCGCAGCGGCGGCGAAGATGCTCGACCCTTCGGGCGTGCGCAACCGTCTCAGCTGACGACGAAGCTGCCTGTTCTCCTCCGCCAATTCGAGAATCCTGGTGATTCCCGCAAGGTTGATGGACTCTTCCTGACTCATGTATTGAGCCTGGCAGAGCCTATCCAAGTCGCGAATCGAATATCTGCGAGCGCCGCCCTCGGTACGTTTCGGCACAATCAGCCGAAGCCGGTCGTACTGCCGCAAGGTCTGCGGATGTATGTCGGCCAGATCCGCGACCTGTCCGACGGTCAGCACAGGAAGATCGATGTCGATACCGGCATCGTCCGCACCGTCGAGATCCACACGACCCGCGACCAAGGAGCGGGCGCATATGAGATACATCTGTCTGATTTCTCTCGCTATCGTGGCCATACCGCTCACCTCTCTTCCACGTGAAATGACTTGTCCTCAGGCCGCCGCGGTGTTGTGCGCACCGCGACGGCCCGGACCGCTCTATTGGGCGGAAGGACGCATACGGAGCTCATGGAGTTCGGACGCGAAGCTCTCGCTCTCGGCCTCGAGCTCACGCAGCAGCTTCTTCTGCTTGATGCCGAGCTTATGGGGAAGCGCCACCTGAATCGTGGCAACCAGGTCACCCTTACCTTTGCTGTTGTGGACGCCCTTGCCTGCGATACGCACCTCGGTGCCCGTCGTGGAGCCCGCTGGGACCTTGACCGTGATGGCTTCGCCGTCGATGTCCAAGGTCTCCACTTTCGCGCCGAGCGCCGCCTCAGAGACGGTGACGGGCAGCTTCATCCGCACGTCCAGGCCATCGAGGGTGAAGCGCTCGTCCCTCTTCACATGAACGGTGAGGTAGAGATCCCCGCTGGCGCCTCCGTACTGGCCCGGGTGACCTTTGCCGGAGAGGCGAATTTTCTGGCCGTCGCCCACCCCTGCCGGAAGGTGCGTCTTAAATTTGCTTCCTCCGACGCTTAACGAGACGGTGGCACCTTTGACGGCTTGACGGAAGCTCAGCGTGATGGAGGAATTTCGGTCCGCACCTTTGGACGGTTGGGGCTGTTCCTGTGCACGCTGGTATCCGCGCCGCGAAGAAGCTCCGCCGGCGCCTCCGAACGCGGAGAAGATATCCGAGAAGTCGGGCTGCCCGCCTCCGGAAGTGGAGAAGCGGACGCGCGAACCGCCCTGCCCGTCCGCCGCTCCACCGAACATCGAACCGAACACATCCTGGAAGCTGTTGGCATCGAATCCTGCCTGGCCGGAACCCCCTGCGAACCGTGCCCCGCCCATGCCGAACTGGCGAATCGCGTCGTATTTCTGACGCTGTTCCTTGTTGCGCAGCACATCGTATGCTTCGGAGATGTCCTTGAACTTCTCTTCCGCTGCGGCACCCTTGTTCAGATCTGGGTGATACTGGCGTGCCAGTTTGCGATACGCCTTGGTGATCTCCGTTTCGCTGGCATCCTTAGAGACACCCAGAACCTTGTAAAAGTCCTTGTTCAGCCATTCATTCTCAGCCATGCATGCCTCCCCGCTTGATGATGGTCGTTGTTCCTTCCTCGATGGTCAGTCTCTTCGAGACTTCCGCCTCTTCTCAGGCCGAAGCTCCCTGAGGCGAGGCCACGACGACACGCGCCGCGCGAATCACTCGATCTCCGATGCGATATCCGGATTCGACGACCGTATCAACGGTCTCCTTCTTGGCTTCCGCATCGGGTTTGTGCAGTATCGCCTCATGCTTGGTGGGATCGAAATCCTCACCGGCTTCCCCGAACTTCTCGACACCGAACTTCTCGAAGGTCTTGTCGATCTTCGCGCTGACGGCCTGGAAGGAATCATCCAGATCGCCATGCTGCCGAATTCTGTCGATGTCGTCGAGTGCAGGGAGCAGCGCGGTGAGCACGTCGATAATGCCGTGCTGCCGGAAGCGGTCCTGCTCCTTGACCGTGCGATTGCGAAAGTTGATGAACTCCGCTCTTTCACGCTGCAGGGCTTCGAGATAACCCGCGGCCTCCTGCTTCGCCTTGCCGAGATCGGTAAGCCCTTCCTTATCGGAGCCTTCCGAGGCATCGGCCTTATCCTGACCGGCTTGCCTGGTCTCGTCGGAGTCCGCCGAGGTGCCGGAGGCATCCGATTTCTCGGAACCCTCCGGTGCATCGGCTTTCGCCGACGACTTCGGGGATGCCGATTCGCCGCCGGTCTTGTCGGCCAGCGAATCGGCATCGGGCATATCCCGCAAGTAGTCGTCCTTGTCGAACTCGGACATCACTTGCTGCCCTTCTTCTTGTCGTCATCGTCCACGACCTCGGCGTCGACCACGTCGTCCTCGGACGATGGCGCCGCGCCTGCTGCGCCAGCCGCACCCTGAGCACCTTCGGCGCCCTGGGCCTGCTGCTGTGAGTACAGCGCTTCGCCGATCTTCTGAGCGGCGGTGGTCAGCTCCGTCTGGGCAGACTTGATCTTCTCGAGATCGTCACCCTTGAGGGCTTCCTTCAACGCGTCGACCTTCTCGGTGACTTCCTTGGAGACCTCGTCAGAAAGCTTGTCCTTGTTGTCGTTGACCAGCTTTTCGGTCTGATAGGCGAAGGATTCGGCCTGGTTGCGGGTGTCCACATCCTCACGGCGCTGCTTGTCCTCGGACTCGTGCGCCTCGGCCTCCTTGACCATACGGTCGATCTCGTCCTTGGGCAGGCCCGAACCGCCGGTGATGGTCATCGACTGCTCCTTGCCGGTGCCCTTGTCCTTCGCGGACACGTGCACGATGCCGTTGGCGTCGATGTCGAAGGTGACCTCGATCTGAGGCATGCCGCTTGGCGCAGGTGCGATTCCGGTCAGCTCGAAGGTGCCGAGCGGCTTGTTGTCACGGGCGAATTCACGCTCGCCTTGGTACACCTGAATCAGCACGCTGGGCTGGTTGTCCTCCGCGGTGGAGAACACTTCGGAGCGCTTGGTCGGGATGGCGGTGTTACGGTCGATGAGCTTGGTCATGATGCCGCCCTTGGTCTCGATTCCGAGGCTCAACGGGGTCACATCAATCAGCAGCACATCCTTGCGGTCACCCTTGATGACACCGGACTGCACTGCGGCGCCGACTGCTACGACCTCATCCGGGTTCACGGACTTGTTCGCTTCCTTGCCGCCGGTGAGTTCCTTCACGAGCCTCCTGCACGGCCGGCATACGCGTCGAACCGCCGACCAGTACCACATGGTCGATGTCGTTGACTGAGATGCCCGCGTCTGAGAGCACATTGTTGAACGGTGTGCGGCAACGCCCGAGCAGGTCGGAGGACATCTCCTCGAAGTGGGCACGCGTCAGCGTCTCGTCGAGGTGCACAGGTGTGCCGTCAGGCGTCATGGCCAGATACTGCATCGAGATATTCGTCGAGCTTGAGGAGCTGAGCTCCTTCTTCGCCTGCTCGGCCGCTTCCTTCAGACGCTGCAGGGCAATCTTGTCCTTGGCGAGATCCACGCCGTACTTGTTCTTGACTTCGCCGACCAGCCAATCGATGATCTTCTGATCCCAGTCGTCGCCTCCGAGTTTGTTATCGCCATTGGTGGCCTGCACCTGAATGGTGGAGAAGCCGTCATCGTCCTTGCCGATTTCCAGCAGCGAGACATCGAAGGTGCCGCCACCGAGATCGAAGACCAGGATGCGCTCGTCTTCCTTGCCCTTTTCCAGGCCGTATGCCAGAGCCGCTGCGGTGGGCTCGTTGATGATACGCAGAACATTCAGACCCGCGATCTTTCCTGCATCCTTGGTCGCCTGACGCTGTGCGTCGTTGAAGTATGCGGGGCAGGTGATGACCGCATCGGTCACCGGGCCGCCGAGATACGCTTCCGCGTCCCTCTTGAGCTTCATGAGAATCTGAGCCGAAATCTCCTGCGGAGTCCAGCCCTTGCCGTCGATGTCGACGGTCCAATCAGTGCCCATGTGGCGCTTGACCGAGCTGATGGTGCGATCAACGTTGGTTACGGCCTGACGCTTGGCAACCTCACCTACAAGAATCTCACCCGACTTGCTGAAGGCCACCACTGACGGCGTAGTCCTCATGCCCTCAGCGTTCACGATGACCGTTGGCTCGCCACCCTCAAGTGTGGCGATGCACGAATTCGTGGTTCCCAAATCAATACCGACTGCACGTGCCATAACTTTTTCCTCCTGGTTGTACTCGTACAAGGTCATCACACCTCGCACCTTCACGGTTTCCCGCTCACGTTCCTGGGCGGTGCCAATACCTCATACACGACCGCTCTCGAAACTTGAGCCTACATCACTCAACTTCTGATGGCAAACGAATATTCCCGGAATCCGCAAATTCTTCAAAACACCAGGCGGACCACCTTCAGAGCCAGGCGGCCATCCCACGTTCGAGCAACGGCGTATGCAGCATGATCAACGTGCCGTATCCGAACAGCACCAACAGAAACAGGCCCTCCGGCATCAGGAACCAGGACGCCACGACCAGAGCCGCCATCAGGGCGTCGATTACCGCCATGACGACCGTGAGACCTATACGGGATATACCGATCACGACGGCGTTCTTCAAAGTCCCGGACACGGTGTTTTCAAATCGGGCCTGCAACGCCCAGACCCACAGCCAGCCGATATACCAGATCACCGAGAACGCGATTTTCACTATCAGCAGGGGCGTGAACTGCAGCACCACCCATGCATACACCAGCGCAAGCCCCGTGACTGCGAACGGCAACCAAAGGATGGTCGACTGAACAAAGTTGCGTTTGAACGAATCAAAGAAATTCGAGGTGACATGCCCGCGTGCCTCCAGGGACTTTCGCCCCGCGTCGTGGGCGGCGGTCATCGCCGCACCGACGGTTATCAACGGCAGGCTGGTCACGATCAGCAGCAGATTGATCCATATCGCGTCGATCATGGCGGACAGACCTCGCATGAATGCGGAATCAGGTGAGAACATACCCATCGGGAACCCCCAGTGCATTGACTCCAGTGTCAACAATCCTAGTGCAACAGCTTCTGACAACAGATGACGCAGCCCTTCCTTCGGACAATCCACATCATCTCGTCGTCTCCATCAACCAGCATATATGAGAACGTATACATCGGAGCCGACTGCACGACATACTCCCGGCACGCGCGACACTTGCCATACAAGCGCATTGTTTACACAGCCACACTCCATGCCGCTGCGGACATCAATCTGCTCTGACGCCCGCATGTTGCTCTACGTGAATGCTATCGTTTTCATTGTTGCGGGCACGGCCCGGCAACGCAGCAACCCGTGCACGGAGGCACGGGGTCATCCGCACGGTGCTGTGCGTATGACCAGCCAATACCACGGCAACATGGAAGGGAATCAATGAAGAATCTCAAAACCATCGCAAGCGCCGCCACCGCCATCATCATCGGACTGGGGAGTCTGGCAGGATGCGGAGGAGGCAGCGCCAGCGGCGACAAAGGACACGTCTATTACCTCAACGGCAAACCCGAGGTGGTGGATCAGCTGAAACAGCTGGCCGAGGACTACACCAAGGAAAGCGGCGTACAGGTCGACATTCAGACCGCGGCCTCGGGAAGCTACGAATCCACGCTCACCTCCGAACTGTCCAAAAGCAACGCACCCACGATGTTCACGGTGGCAGGTTATGACGAATTCGCCAAATACAAGCAATATCTCAAACCCATCCAGGACACGGACGTATACAAACTGATGTCCGACGAAGGCAAGGCCAACGCACATCAGGATTCCGACGGAGTGTACACGATGCCCTACGCAGCGGAATGGTACGGCATCATCTACAACAAGAAGATCGTCAACGAATACGCCTCGAAAAGCTATGCGCTGATTCACAGCGACGCCGATATCACCAATTACGAGACCCTCAAAAAGGTCGCCGAGGACATGCAGAAACACAAGGACGATCTGGGCATCAAGGCAGCCTTCGCCACTCCAGGATTGGACTCCTCCGACTCATACCGCTTCGCGGCACACATGACACGACTCCCGCTTTTCTACGAGTTCCGTGACGCGGACAGCACCTTCGAGGCAACCATCAAGGGCACGTATCTGAAGAACTACAAGGATCTGTTCGACCTCGAAATGAAGAACAGTCCGACGGAAGCATCGTTGCTGAGTTCGAAATCCTATGATGACGTGACCTCCGAATTCGCATTGGGCGAGGTCGCCTTCTACCCGAACGGCATATGGGCGTACAGCCAGATTAAGAACCACGAAGTCGCCGACGACGACCTCGGCATGCTCCCCTATTACATGGGCATCAAGGGGGAGGAAGACTACGGAACGACCTCAGTCTATGACGCGTCCTGGGCGGTCAACGCCAAGGCCGATGAGAAGGATCAGCAGGCTTCCCTCGACTTCATCAAATGGATGGTCAGCAGTAAGGAAGGCAAGGAAATCCTGAGCAAGGAGATGGGCTTCTCCGTGCCATTCACCACTTTCACCGACAGCGACCAACCCAGCAATCCTCTGACAACGGCTGCGCGAGCATACCAGAAAGCCGGCAAGAACGACGTGCGCAGCTTCCCGTTGCCAAGTCCCCAGTGGCAGGAGGACCTCACGAGCGCCCTAACCGAGTACGCCCAAGGCACGGGCACCTGGGCGAAATTTAGCTCGACATTCACCGAAGAATGGAAGAGCGAATGGGCGCACAACAAGTCCGAGCTCGGCTTGCTGCCTGAATCACAGAAATTCAATTAACCCCGGACACGCGAATACACGCACATTTAGAGGCCCACGGCAAGGGAAGTATCTGCGCCATGGCCCACATCAGAAAGGACGATGATGACCGATAACAATCTCAATGACGACTGGTGGAAGCAAGCCGTTGTCTATCAGATATATCCACGAAGCTTCAAAGATGCAAACGGCGATGGCCTGGGCGATATTCCGGGCATAACTTCGAAGATGCAGTATCTGCGTGAGCTCGGCATCGATGCCATATGGCTTTCACCCTTCTACCCCTCCGACCTCGCCGACGGGGGATACGACATCATCGACTATAGAAACGTCGACCCGAGACTCGGTACGATGCAGGATTTCGATGCCATGGTGTCCGCCGCGCACCAAGAGGGCATCAAGGTCATCGTGGACATTGTGCCGAACCATACCGCGAACAAACACGCATGGTTCCTGGAGGCTCTCGCTGCAGGACGTGGCTCCACGGCACGCGAGCGCTATATCTTCAAGGAAGGCTCCGGACCGAATGGCGAATTCCCTCCTAATGACTGGCAGTCTCTTTTCGGCGGTCCAGCCTGGGAACGTGTCGAGGACGGCCAATGGTATCTGCATATCTTCGCCAAGGAGCAGCCGGATCTGAACTGGAACAATCCGGAGGTTCACGAGGAATTCAAGAAGACCCTGAGGTTCTGGTCGGATCATGGGACCGACGGATTCCGCGTCGATGTGGCGCACGGCCTGGCGAAGAAGCTGGACGGCGCTTCCATGAAGGACCTGTCGCGTTGGACCGTGCACGACTCGCTGTCGCATGACGGGACCCACCCGCTATGGGATCGTGCGCAGGTGCATGACATCTACCGCGAATGGCGACAGGTCTTCAATGAGTACAATCCTCCGCGCTTCGCTGTCGGAGAGGCATGGGTGGTGCCCGAGCACCAGTATCTGTATGCCTCACCGGACGAACTGGGTCAGGTCTTCAACTTTGAATTCGCCATCGCCAACTGGTTCAGCCAGGACTTCCGCACCGCGATTCGTGACGGTCTGCAGGCAGCCAAATCCTCCGGCTCCACAGCCACATGGGTGATGAGCAACCACGACGTACCGAGGCACCCGAGCCGATACGGCCTGCCGCAAGCCCCATCTAAGGCAACCCACCAGCTTCCCAAGGACTGGGTATTGCGCGACGGGACCACCTATGAGGAGAACCGGGAGCTCGGCACCAGACGTGCACGGGCGGCGATTCTGATGGAGACTGCACTACCGGGATCAGTGTATATCTACCAAGGCGAGGAACTTGGGCTGTTCGAGGTTCCCAACATCCCGTGGGACCGTCTCGAAGATCCCACACCATTCAGAACCAGAGGACGCTATACGGAAAAAGGTCGCGACGGTTGCCGCGTCCCATTGCCATGGAACTCGCAGGATGCACCGCACGAGGCGTCCTGGGATTCTCGCTTCGGCACCGGAGCATCTTTTGGATTCTCCCCGAGCGATGCCACGGCTGGCAGTCAGTCCGCCGACCCGCACCTTCCCCAGCCTCTGTGGTATAAGGATTTTGCCGTCGATGTTGAGCAACAGGACCCGACATCCATGCTGTCCTTGTACAAGGCATGCCTGTCGCATAGGGCGGCATTGCTGACATCAGCGCACAACACCTCGGTCACTTGGCTGGACGAGGGCGACGAAGTGATTGCATACACCCGCCAAGCGGCGGATAACAGCGGATATACGGCAATCGCCTCGATCACCAACTTCGGAAAGAATGCAGTCGCATTGCCGGAAGGTGATCTGATACTGAGCTCCATCCAGCTGGACGATCCCGCCCTTCTGCCCCAGGATGCCAGCGCCTGGATAGGCATCAAGTAGCGGGTGATATGCGAAACTGTGCAATAGGGCATGTTAAGAGGCGTGAATCGAGTACTTTACGTGCCGATATGCACAGTTTCCGGGAAATGGTCAGACCAGATTCACATGAAGCACGGAATATCCGACCGTTCAGAAGATAACTGCACTAAAAGGACAGCAATTCGGTGAGACTTCACCGAAAAAGCTGTCCTTTTAGTGCAGTTATCTCCGTTTAAGCCCCTGGACGGAACAGCTAGACCAGGTTCGCGTCGCGCTCGGCCCGCTTGGAGAGGATATAGGGGCGGATGGCGAACGCGAGTACCAGACCGCCGACGACGAGCAGGACGAGAATACCCATACCACCCGTGTAGGGCAGGTTCGCCAGACTCCACGCCGGGTCGAGCACCACCACCTGCCCGCCATCCTGGGACACATAGGCGAGATTCGTGCCGGACGTGGCATACGTGACCTTCGTGACCTGTGTGGCGTCGGCATTCCACACGGGACGCACATCCACCGTGAAATCGGACACCTTGAAATAACCGGACGGAGCATTCGTCTCCTTGAAGGAGAGCTCACGAGCCTCAACACCCTGCAGAGACAAGGTGCCATCCGATTTGGTCACTACCACCTCGGTACCGCTCGCATCACCCAGACGATACTCGCCATCCGACAGCTTCGTGAACTTCAACTTCTGCCCGTCACGCGACACCTCGAACCCCACGCCACCAAGCTTCTTCGACAGGTCGTCCTTGTTCAGCTTCACCACATCCACCTTGAAGGTATAGGCGTTCGCCGCGGCGCTCATGGATTCCGTGCCATCGCTGTTATCCGTCCAACCTTCAGTCGCACTGTCCGTATAGGAGCGGGCCAGGGTCACGGCATTCACATTCGGCTTCAACGACTCCCCCTCAACAGGAGACGACACCACAGCCGACGCACTCAACACCGCCTTGTACCGGAGTCGCATCAACGAACCCGCAGGCACCGTGTTCTTATTCCGCACACCACTAATGCCGTCCGACTCCGCGAACAAGACCTTCAACCCGTCCACCGACAACTTATCACCAGACACCACAATCGACGAGGGCGGCAAAGTCTGCGGCTGGGTGGGCGAGAGCGCATCCACGAACACCTCAACCCCCGACCCATCAGCAGGCAACGTCAACCCCGACGCCGCCACATCAGCCACATCGAACACATACGAGTCATACGACACCGACGAGAACCCACTCAAGTCAGGCACCCGCAACGCTATCTCAAACTCCACCTCGGAGCCCACATCGAAGCCATCCATACCCGCATCGTTCACTATCCGCTTCGCAATATCCGTCACCGTGGTCTTCAACGCCGCCTGGCCAAGGCGAGGCTTGCCCTTAACCCCGGCGTCCACGAAATCCACGAAACGACCTTCATCACCGAGAGCCTCGTTGAAGACCTTCGTACCCACGATAATCGGCAAAGAACCACCAGACGACTGCGTGGAATCCACGATCAAATACAAGCCCGGACCAGACACCTTAAGCGTTGCAGAGCCAGAAACACCAGCAAGCGGCATACTCTTGACCCCACCCAGCTCCGCATCACTCTTACCAGCCAACTGTTGGGCAAACAACTGCAAACTCCCCGCATACGGACTAAACGCCGAAGTCACATCATCCGACAACGGTTCAGTCGGATACCCCAACCATCGCGAGGCCACCCAACCCATCGGATTATCCACATCCACACTTGAAGCACCGGTCGCGTCCGCAACCGCCAACACCGAGGCCTTCACTGGATCGGCGGGAGTCGATATCCTCACCGATTTGAGCGCACCAGTCTGATCGAACACCGACTCCGCGTAGTCACCGATCTTGTACGCTGTCAACTCGCCCGCCGTGATACCCGTCAACGAAATCTCATAGGGCCTCGAGGACGCCACCTGCCAACCCCTTATGGTGGTTTTCACCGGCTCCGTCGCCCTATTCGACAACCCACTGGCGGCACTGCCATCCTGCTGACCCCACACATACAAGTCGTAATCCTTCGACTCATCGGTCATCTTCAACTCGGGCAACACCATATTGCCACCGTTACTTGTCCTACCCGAACCCAGTACCTTCTTCGTAACCGGGTCGACAATCTTCCACCCAAGAACGGAACCTAATTCCGATTCTCCCAACAGCTTCAACTCACGAGAACCTGCAACACCAGAAACCCAACCCATCCACGAGGTCAACCGCTTACCCGAATCCACGAATGTCAACCTCACATCCCCCACACCGTCCTGCGCCTGCGTGTCAGCATCCGCCGACAGCAGCAAATCAACTAGCTGCACACGAACAGCAGGCCGCAAGGCGTGGTTCGTGTTGTAGGCATTTACGAAGTACGCAGCACCGTCGTAGCGCACACCCGTCACTACACCAATTCTCCGCCAATCAGAGGAACGCAGCAAAGTCCCATCAGCACCAGAAGCGCAAGAATTCGCTGGACACCGTCGTTGCGCCATGCCGCGCATGGCGGTAGTACCTTGGTAATTGAAGTATTCGCCAGCATCGCCCATAGTCAAGGGAAACACACGATATGAGCCTGTAGACGTCCCGGCTGTGCTAGAGCCACTGTGACAAGCGATCTGGTTGCATACTCCTACTAATTGCGTAGCGTCACCCAACTGGCGCAGTTCAAGAGCTGAAAAGTATTCTTCTGAATCCAGCGCATGGGATACCTTGGCAAGCCTTGACTCATACGAGGCGACACCGTCCGTGACAGTACCGTAATCGAAACCATTACAAGCGGTGTCGCCGCATGAGTAACCACCGCTGTTAGTTGCACCGTCAAACGCGAATGTGCTGGTCATCATGTCAGTCGCCCATAACAGCACTTCACCTTCATCCAACGGTGTGGTGGCTGTTTTGGAGTTCTCTTGAAAAGATGTGTTTTCTATAGGCGTGACAACCCGGGAAGTTCGAGGTCCCGTCGCCAAGTAAAGGTACTGGCCATCGACCTGAACAGTGGGAGGGTCGCCGGACTCGACAACCGTCGCAGCATTCGATAGTTGTCCCGACTTGCCGAAGATCACCTTACGGGCATCAGCTTCACTGTCAACGTCCTTAATCAGCTGCGGTCCGCTGCCGCCAGTTCCTCTGAAATACCCATCAGGGCCATAATCGGGCGAATCGGCCACAGCCTGATTGACCGGAAACACGACGAGCACACCAGCCAGCAGTACGAACATGGAAAACACGAACACGAAAATGGCAAAGATTGCTCGGCCCGAACTATAGTCAAGCTCAGAGCGGCGTCGAAAAACAGCAAGAACCCACACCCTACGCACAAGAGCACCACCCATCGAAGCGAAAACAGCACCCCCCCCCCGCGACCGTTCTCAACCTTACGAAACGCCTGAGAAAGCGAAAGGAACATGCGACGAACATGATGAACAACATCATACACTATGTATGATGTTGTTCCGAGGATTCGTCCGCTCCCCCGGAAACCACTCAAGCGCACCGCGCAGCCAGCGGTGCCGCATATACAACAGCGGTTGCAAAGCGCCATTCATGCTTTGCAACCGCTGCCATACGACTTGCACCTGTGCTGGAGACTCCGGCACGGAGGCCTTCCGGCCAGAGATATCCGACTTGCCGCTATCCCTTGACCGCTCCTGCCATCACACCTTTGATGATGTATTTCTGGCACAGCAGGTAGAAGACGACGATCGGCACGATTGCCAGAACCAGGCAGCCCATCATCGCGCCCATATCGACCGACCCATAGCCGCCCTTAAGGTACTGGATGGCGATTGACATGGTCTTGTACTTACGCATATCCAAGGTGAGATATGGCAGAAGGAAGTCGTTCCAGATCCACATCGTCTGCAGAATCGCCACCGAAATCAGCGATGGCCGCATGATCGGGACCACAATCTGGAAGAAGATGCGCGGCACGCTCGCACCGTCGATCATCGCCGACTCCTCGAGTTCGACCGGAATGGACTTGATGACACCGGTGAAGATGAACACAGCCAATCCTGCACCGAAGCCGAGGTAGATGATCCACAATCCCCAGGGGGTGTTCAACCCCAGCATGTCGGCGATCTTGGAGAGCGTGAACATGACCATCTGGAACGGCACGATCATATTGAACAGGAAGAGAATGTACAGCGTTTTTGCGGAGAAGTTGTTGACACGCACTATCCACCAGGCGCACATCGAGGTGCACAGCAGAATAAGCGAGACCGATCCGACCGTCACCACCACGGTCCAGCCGAAGCTGGAAATCAGATTCGTCTGCTCGATGCCTCTGGTGTAGTTCTTGAAGCCCACGAAGGCTTTGCCCAGGGGAAGGGAGAAAGCGTTCTGCGAGATGTACGCCTTCTCCTTGAAGGAGTTGATAAACACCAATACGATCGGGAATATCCATGCGAGAGAGACAACGGTGAAGAAGGTTGTCCACCATGCCCCATGCTTGACCTTGTCGCTCATGCTGCCACCTCTTTGCTTGTTGTCAGGCGGTTCTGCAACAGCACGATCACCGCCACGATCACGAAGAACACGACTGCCTTGGCCTGCCCGACGCCCTCGAATCCGATACGTCCGTAGAAGGTTCTGAATATGTTCAGCGCCAGCAGTTCGGAACTATTCGAAGGTGCTCCGTTGGTCAATGCCAGGTTCTGGTCGAACATCTTGAACCCGTTGGTCACCGTAAGGAACGAGCACACCGTGATTGACGGCATCATCAGAGGAATGATGACCTTGGTCAGGGTCTGACGACCGCTGGCGCCATCGACGGCAGCCGCTTCAATGACATCTCCGGGCAGGCTCTGCATCCCGGCGATGTAGATGATCATCATGTACCCGATCTGCTGCCAGCAAACCAGCAGCACCATGCCCCAGAAACCATAGGTTCCCGAGAAGGTAATGGATCTTCCCCACTTCGCCAGTACGCCGTTGAGCAGCAGCAGCCATATGTAGCCCAGGATGATGCCGCCGATGAGATTCGGCATGAAGAACACTGATCTGAAGAAATTTGAACCGCGCATCGTTTTTGTCAGCATATACGCGATGGCGAAGGCCACCACGTTGACGACGATAGTGGTGATCACCGTGAAGGCCACGGTGTACCACAGAGCATGAATGAATTCCTTATCGGAGAAAACGCCGGAGTAGTTCCGGAGCCCCACCCATTTGGCATCGGTCACCGTGGTGAATTTCGTAAAGCTCAGGTAGATGCCCATTATGAACGGCACAAGAAATCCGATAATAAATGCTGCAAACGTTGGCAACGCAAAAAGCGCCCACCACTTACGTACAGCTTTACCGACCATCGTAATCATAGGTTGCTCACTTTCTCCTCCTCGAGATAAGCCGTACACCTCACCCGTAGGACCCGGAAAAGCAACGCACCCTTACGCTACTTGCGGGAATCAGGGTTTCTCGAACTCCGAATGGGAACCCGAACACTGAAAAACTATCAAACCGGTCGAGCAATGTCAAACGCTGTCATTCGGTATGGCGAGAATCCATCGAGAGTAAGCGGGGAGAAAAATTCATGGTATTCCGCGTCAAATCAATCAAACCACGAAGTGGCGCACTCGGCACGCCGTTAACCTTGATGCCGAGAACCCGACGACGAAAAGCTTTTCTGATGCCATCGTTTTCATGAGGAAATATCACACCAAAGGAACTCGAATCCATCGCTTCCTGCCCTGGTTCTGAGCCGTCAGGGCATATCAGGAAGCCGAAATCTCCCTTCTCAAGCCTTGTCGGAGCAACGAAACGATGCCCAAAGCAACGATTCGGTCTATGTTCTCACTGATTCCGCACCCATGCCGACGATGGACGCCCTCGACTCCTGTCCGGAGTCTGCGAAAGGGCGAAAGACCGGTGAATAGGACCGAAAACATCAGTCCACAGTTGCTCAGACTCGCAATTTCGAAGATTATATGTTAACGTTTTCAGTCAAGGGGGCAGGCAAAGTGGCTTGCCATCCCGAAAACCGAACGGTTTCACACTCACTGCATCAAACAGAGAAGTCTGATGGGAATAAGAAGGAGTCGGTGATATGAGAGTCGCGCATAAGGCACTAACTGCAACTCTAGCGATAGCGATGTTGGCTGGCACAGCGGCCTGCGGAAGTAGTTCCGATGACGGGGACGCCGCTGCGGGGGGCATCTACTATCTCAACAACAAACCTGAAATCGCAGACAGCATGAAGGCCCTGGCCGCAGCGTACACGAAAGAGACCGGAGTCCCCTTCACCGTACAGACAGCGGCCTCCGGCACCTACCAGCAATCGCTCAAATCTGAACTCTCCAAAAGCCAGCCCCCGACGCTGTTCCAGGTTCTCGGGCAAAGCGGTCTCGATACGTGGAAAGACTACGCCGCCAACATGAGCGACACGGAGATCTACAAGCAGCTGAATGACCCGGATCTGGCCCTCAAATCCGATGACGGCAACGAGGTTCTCGCCGTCCCCGTGGTGACGGAAACCTATGGCATCATCTACCGCAAAGACCTCCTGCAGAAGTACTTCGAGCTGCCGAATGCCACCATCAAGGACGTCAAGGACATCAACAACTTCGAAGCATTGAAGACCGTGTCCGATGAGATTCAGACGAACGCCAGCGCACTGGGCGTCAAGGGAGCCTTCGCATCAATGGGATTCGACGCCTCGAGCAACTGGCGTTGGAGCACCCACTTGGCGAGCATCCCCCTGGCCTTCGAATTTGCCAAAGACAATGTCACCAAGCAGCCTTCAAGCATCAAAGGCACCTATCTCAAGCAGTTCAAGAACATCACCGACCTCTATCTCAAGGATTCGACCGTCCCGACAAGCGCGCTGAGCGGCAAAACCATGGATGACTCACTGTCGGACATCACTACGGGTGCCGCAGTATTCTTCCAGAACGGCTCGTGGTCATGGCCGGATTTGGTCTCCGGAGGACTGAAGGCTGATCAGATCGGCGTTCTACCCATCTATACAGGGATTCCGGGCGAAGAGGACTATGGCATGTCGACCGGCTCGGAAACATTCTGGTGCGTCAACAAACAGGCATCCGAAGAATCGCAGAAAGCCACCAAAGACTTCCTCAAGTGGCTAATCACTTCGGACAAGGGACGCGAAACATGGTCGCACACCATGGGCTTCACCACACCGTTCAAGACATTCACCGGCGAGTACGCAACAGACAATCCCATCGTGAAGGCCGCGGACGAATACCAGGCCGAAGGCAAGAAGAACGTGCAGTGGGCATTCCTCTATGACCCGAGCGACGAGTGGAAGACGAACCTTGGCAACTCCTTGCTGGAATATGCCCAGGGAACCAGCGACTGGGACGGCGTGAAGAAAGCATTCGTGGACAGCTGGGCCACGGAGTATGAGACCACCAAGGCCAACCAAGGCTGATATCAAGACCGTCAACCGGTTGCACTGAGAGCAGGGTGGGTACGCGCAGCACACGTAGCGCACCCACCCTGCTCTTGTTGTAGAGAGACGCAGGCATGTATTCTTGCCGCCGGCGCATCTCCTACCGGAGCCCTCTCGGCCAGATGCCGCATGAAATCATGGTGCCCGGTGTGTCGAAGCCTGCCGGAGCACGGTCGCACACGCATGAAGCCCTATGCTGGTAACCACTGCTACGGGAAGGTTCAATCACCGAACCGCAATACGCACAGCAATGCCTTAACCTGACACCATACAAGGAGGAGATATGACCGCCACCATCCATGAAGTCGCAAAAGAGGCAGGCGTGTCCATTTCCACGGTTTCCCGCTCCTTCACCCACCCGGAACTCGTGTCAGAGAAAACCAAGACCGCCGTCTTGGACATCGCCAACACCTTGGGCTTTTCCATATCTCGTTCGGCGACAGCACTGAAATCCGGGGTTTCGTTACGCATCGCACTGCTGCTCAGCGACCGCCTGGGGTCATGGTTCAATTCTGCGATTCTGGAGGGATTGAATTCGGTCCTGCATCCTGCGGGTTACGATATTTCGATTTTCCAGATCGACAGCAGCTCCGACCGCAAGTCATTCTTCGACACGCTGCCAACCCGCAGGAACGCCGATGCGGTGATCGTCGCGTCATTCGATGTCGCCGACACCGAAATCGAACGTCTGAACACCTTGAAAGTTCCTATCATCGGCATCAATTCGGCCACTCACAACGTGTACAACGCCTCGGTCCGGATCAATGACGAGCTGGGTGCCATGTTGGCGTTCAAACATGTCTTCTCTCTGGGCCATCGCAATATCGTATATGTGCAGACCGATCCTATGAATTCCTTGTTTTTCAGCGTTCAGCAGCGCAAGGACTCCTTCGTCGAGTGCTGCAAGGAGGCTTCGCTCGATCCACGTGTGCTGACCGCGAGCGCCTCAGGCAACAGAATCTCGGATGTGCTGACCCAGCTCTTCACCTTGGACAGCATGCCTACCGCCGTCATCTGTCAGGAGGACGGGTTGGCCATACCACTGATGTTCCAAATGGCCCGAAGCGGTATTCGTGTTCCGCGCGACGTGTCGGTGATTGGCTTTGATGACGGCATCTACGCCAAGGACACCGGTCTGACCACCATTCGCCAGGACCCCCTGGCCATGGCCAGAACCGCGGCAAGAATGACTCTGGAACTCATCGACGGTGAACTTCCGAATAATCCGCAACGCATATTCGAACCGCAGCTCATGCTGAGATCCAGCACGGATGTGGTGCGAGCCTGACACACGGCATGAAACCGTGGTGATGCACCATGCCAGCGGCCACGGTCCTCAGCGGTATCGTCGAACCAAGGCACTCAGCAGTTCCAGTGGTTAATCACGTTGTCGCCCCTGTACCTGGAAAGCACCGAGTAGTGAGCTGTATCCAGACGGAACAAGCGGGCCGCATGCGGGTCCAGCCCCAGCCATTGCGTCGTCAGAATTCGCAGGATATGCGCATGGGCTACCATGACCACGACCTTGCCCTGCTCCATAAGCGGCGAAACATTCTGCAGCACTCCGGAGGCACGTTTCGCGGCATCCTCCAAGGATTCTCCCGGGCCATTGTGGACGTGGACGGTTTCCCCCGAAGGAAGCGTGGAATCCCAATCGCCCCCGAGTCGTTCCGAGAGGCTCTGAGGGCCGTCACGCCAAAGCACCCAATCACTGCCATTCGCCTTCGCGACATCATCCCGGGTTCTTCCCTCTGCCCGGCCATAATCCCACTCAGCCAGTCCGTCGACGACCGTCGCGTCGTGGAAACCTGCAAGTCGGGCCGTCGTACGTGCCCTTTTCAGAGGACTCGTATAGACCATATCCGGTGAAAAACTTCCGCCGAAGGCTGCAGCAAGCCGTTGACCTGCCTGGAGGGCCTGTGTCTCTCCAATCGGGGTGAGAGGGATATCGGTGCGACCCGTATGCTGTCCTGACACGCTCCATGCGGTCTGCCCGTGCCGGAGCAATACGATGAGTCCTTGTGTGATGGGTCCTTCTGTCGAAGCGTCATTGCTTACGTCGTGTTGAGAATCAGCCATGTCTCCACTGTACTCACAGGTGGGGTCTATGCACGATACCGTCTTAAGGATGCTTGGAGAGGACTGCAGCGACCGTATACGTTCCTCGTGAAGTGCGCGGCGCAGGAAGCTCCGGTGTGAAATAATGTGGGATGTGACTCAAGACGAACAGCGCAACGACCTCACCGAGACAGCCGATCGGTTAACGGCCACATTCGATTCCGTCAATACAAAGGTGGACAGCATGAAGGCACAAGCTCAGAACGATCCGGATTCCTTCAGCGACAAGATCATCAAACTCGCATTGCCTGGGTTGGCAGGCATGTTGGCGGGTCAGATATTCAAGATGGTCTGGAACAAGCAGCGCGGCAAGGATGGTCTGGATGATGAGGAGCGGCAGGAGGGCTTCTTCATGAGTCTGGTGTTCGCCGCGTTATCCGCCGCAGTGACCGCAGTCGTCTCGCAGCTGTCGAATAGGGGTTCGGAGGCTTTCGTCGACCATCGCCATAAAAAAGCCGCAAGGCGCTGAAGCGACGGTTGCGATCAACGCAGGACGAGTCTCTCTTCGACCGTAATGCCCCACGGCACTACCCAAGACATCGCCGGACATGCATAATGGTGACATGTCAACATCTTCTGACCGCACCAAATCCTCGGCGGCAAACAGGGACGAATCCCGAGACGAATCTCAAAACAACGCAGTTGTTCGGTGTTTGATGAATCGCCGCTCGATTCGTCATTTCACCTCCGCGCCCATCCCCGAAGATACCATCGACATTCTCGAAGCGGCAGCCCAACATGCGGCGACAAGCCAATATCTGAACTCGTGGTCGGCAGTGCGTATCACGGACCCCTCCGTGCAGCGGCAGCTGGCGGAGATCGGACGGCAACCGTATATCGCAGAAGCTCCTCTGCTATACGTGTATATCGTCGATCAGCACCGTAACGCGCGCATTGCAGCGGAACAGGGTATCGATGTCGAGTCCGAGAGCTTCACGCTGAACAGCAGCTATATTTTCAGCCAATCCCAGAACGATGCGGTCCTTGCTCTGCACGCCATGGAAACTGCGGCAAATGCCTTGGGGCTTGGCTGCGTTATTCTGGGATCGCTGCTCAACGATATCGACAGACTGATCAGCATCCTGAAGCTTCCGCCTCTGACGTTCCCCGTTCTTGGACTCGCGATCGGTGAACCGGACCAAAGCCCGGAACGCAAGCCACGCCTTCCGCACGACATGCAGTTTTTCCAGGACACGTATCCTGATGATCGGCAGTGGGCATCAATGGCTCCGGCTCTCGAGCGTTTCAATGACATCGTGCATCGATATTACGACTTGCGCGACACCAGCAAACCTGTGGCCTCATTCAGTGCACAGATAGCCAGAATATCCACGTCACCGGCACCGCTACACAAATGCATCAACCATCCGGCGGAACGACAGGGGTTCACACCGGATCGTTGAGCTCCGCATACTCCTGCGTGATGGCGGCTCAGCGCCGTCGGGGCTTGTACCCACGTTTGCGCGAACGAGGCTTGAACGCAGTCGATTTGGCTGCATAGCCCTCACTGCCAGGTGCTCGGCTGGTCAGGTGCCAGGTACCACACAACTCGCATCGATATACCCAAAGCTCGACTCCGCGTTGAACACGGCTTTCCTCAGCGGCCCGCCGCGCCGACGTCTGGTCGTGGTACATGATCTTGGAAGACGCACTGCATCTGCGAGGCACGAAATAGTGCACTGCTCAGCACCCCTTACGGCAAATCATTGCCGGCGGCAACATAGAGATCGTACCATTCCTGAGCACTTAACCTCACGTCGACCCCTGCGGCCATATCCTTCAACCGCGATGGCGTCATCGACCCGAGCAACACCTGCATCAAGGCCGGATGCCTGAGAATCCATGCGACCGCAATAGCGCTTGGGCTTACGCCATGATCGTCGGCAACCCGGTCGAGCATGTCATTGAGTGCAGGGAACTTGGGATTGTCGAGGAACACCCCCTCGAAGAATCCGTATTGGAAAGGGCTCCATGCCTGAATGGTCATGTGCTTGAGCCTGCTGTATGAGATCAATCCGCCATCGTGATCGATACTGGGCGCGTCGATCATATTGACGTGGAATTCCTGCTGGACCATACCGGTATGGCCGAGGCCGAACTGCAGCTGATTGACTTCCAATTTTTGGTCGACCGCGCTTTGCAAGAGCTCCACCTGCATCGGATTGACGTTGCTGACGCCGAAATGCCGTACCTTCCCCTCATTCTGGAGCTGGTTGAAGGCCTCCGCCAACTGGTCCAGCTCCACCAGAGTATCCGGACGATGCAGCAGCACGAAATCAACATAGTCGGTCTGAAGATTGGCCAGTTCACCATCCAGCGCCTGAAGCAGGTGCTCTTTGGTGAAATCGTAGCGAGTGATGTTCCCGCTTTGTTCATCTCTGAAAATTCCGAATTTCGTCTGGATGTAGATGCTGTCGCGGTCAACATGGCAGTCTTTCAAAGCGGTGCCGAAGCGTTGCGAGCTCAACCCGCCCGCATAACCGTCGGCGGTATCGAAGAAGTTGATGCCGGCATCCAATGCAGTGCCGACGATATCGGCCGCGTCCTGCCCGCTCTTGTCTGCGATGCGCATCACACCGAGCGCCACCCGTGAAGCGTTTACTCCTGATCGTCCCAATTGCGCGTATTTCATATCCGCAACTCCCTTTCACCAGATGGATGGCCACCACATCAATCCGGTGTCGTGGCCCACCTCCGTGTCTTCGCATGTCACTGCATTCCTGGCAGAGCCGCAGCTCATCCGTGCATCGGTCTGCACGCGATGCACGCGTGCGAGGCCTCTCCGTACAATGCGTCCGTTCAAAGTCTAACGCGGATGAACCGCAGGCATGAGAAAGTAGACGGCAAGCGAATTCCCTCCGGAATAGTGTTCCGTCATCCCTGCCGCGAAGATTGTTGACGCACCATCATAGCCCGCAGCATGGCTGCCGCCGAGACGACCACGACCACGGTCATACAGACGAAGGCAGAGCGGGACCCTGCGACGGTAGCCAGCGCGTATTTCCTGCTTCCTGCTGTTCCCTGCCCAGCCTGTGCCACTGCGATGAACACCGACATCACCGTGGTACCTACGGCGCCCATCAGCTGCTGGAGTGTGCTGAACATGGCGTTTCCGTCCGCTTTCAGCTCGGGTGGAAGCTCATTCAGTGCGTCTGTCATGATATTCGAATATGCAGTGGAGAAACCCACCATATAGATGCAGTAGAACACACCCAAGGCCAACAGACCGGCATCGCTGCCCAAAAGGCATAGCAACAGCAGACCTATGAAGGCTACGCCAAAGCCTGCGAATATCGGCTTGTTTGCGCCGATTCTATCGAGCAGCATCCCTCCCAGCGGTGCCATTACAGCTCCGAATACCGCTCCCGGCAGCACCGACAGCCCTGCGACCAAGGAGCTGTTTCCCATACCAAGTTGGATAAGGGTGGGCATCACGAATCCCAACCCGATGGTGATGAAGGGAAAGAGGACATAGGACAGCAAATGCCATCTGAAGCTCGCGCTTTGCAGTACACCAAGCCGTATCAAGGGGGAGAAGGATTTGCGCGAGATCCAGGTGAATGCGCACAAAGAAGCTATGCCTAACACCAACAGCGCTACGGCGGTCATCACGATTCCTGATGCAGAATGCTGCCCCAGCGACATCGCCGTTATCGCCGCACCACCCTGTTCGATGGCAAAGAGCAGCGACACGAATGCCACAGAGATGCACAACAATTGGATAACGCTCAATCTTGCTTCGGTGGTCGGAACCGGCTGCTCAATACATCTCACACCTATGAACAAGGCGAACAGCAGAAAAGGAACAATCAGCACGAAAACCCAACGCCAGGACACCAGCGATACCACGACACCGCCGAAAGTAGGGCCTAGAGCCGGCGCCGAAGCGCAGACCAGATTGCCGATACCCATCAACTGACCGATCTTGGACTTGGGTGACTGTTCGAGAATGATATTGAACATCAGAGGTAGGGCTATACCCGTACCGCAGCCCTGCAATACTCTGGCGACCAGCAGCAACGGAAAGTTGATGGCGGCAATAGCCACGACCGAACCTACAAGGCACAATCCCACGGCGATGCAGAACTGTGTTTTCAGCGGGACGCGCCGCTTCAGATATGAGGATGTGGTGACCGTAAGCGCGACAACCAGCAAGTAGCCGGTCGTCAGCCACTGGATGGTCGAGGTGCCTACACCGAATTCTGTCATAAGTGCTGGGAACAGCACGTTAACCAGTGTCTCCGTAAGAATGCCTATGAACGCCAACGTGCCTGTGGCGATGACCGCTCCAAGCAGACGACGCGTAATGCGATCGTTCTGGGGTGCAGTACCTGAATGCGGAAGAGCAGCCGTAGATTCGCTGCGGAGTGTGGAAGGGCCCGTGGTTACGGATTCCGATGCTTGTGTTGAAAGATGCTCATGTGGTGAGGTCATGATGATCTAGTGCCGTCCCCGGCATAACCTTTCTGGGGCTTGGATGCTGCATCAGCAAGAAAGAGCGTGCAGTCCGGAAGTCTGACCGGAAACCAAGCAGAAACCTGTATAGGTTATCAGTGCACACCAGACAAATATGTGGTTGGGTGTGTGGGGTATGAGTGAACCCCGGGTAGGTGGTGCCTACTCGGGGTTCTGTACGTGTATAGCGGCAACGTGCTACTCTCCCACACCCTAACGAGTGCAGTACCATCGCCGTGCTAGGTCTTAGCTTCCAGGTTCGGAATGGAGCTGGGCGTTTCCCCTAGGCTATGGTCACCGCAAATCTTTGATTATCACTCCCGGACGTGCCGGGAATGGGATGTGGCCGCTTGGGAACCGGATGGTGGACGCGATGTATATCGTTGTCATGAATCAACAAGTGCTCCTTGTTGACAGTCATTGCTAGAAGGACTTACGGTATCCATCCAACCCAAGGGTTGAATGAAGTATGATTGCCTTTCGACTGTTAGTACCGGTCAGCTCCACCCCTTACGGGGCTTCCACATCCGGCCTATCAACCATGTGTTCTACATGGAGTCTTCAGAGACTCGAGGTCTCATGGAATTCTTATCTTGAAGCAGGCTTCCCGCTTAGATGCTTTCAGCGGTTATCCCTTCCGAACGTAGCTAACCAGCCGTGCCGCTGGCGCGACAACTGGCATACCAGAGGTTCGTCCACCCAGGTCCTCTCGTACTATGGGCAGGTCTTCTCAAAATTCCAACGAGCGCAGAGGATAGAGACCAAACTGTCTCACGACGTTCTGAACCCAGCTCGCGTGCCGCTTTAATCGGCGAACAGCCGAACCCTTGGGACCTGCTACAGCCCCAGGATGCGACGAGCCGACATCGAGGTGCCAAACCATCCCGTCGATATGGACTCTTGGGAATGATCAGCCTGTTATCCCCGGGGTACCTTTTATCCGTTGAGCGATGCCGCGTCCGTACACCGGCACCGGATCACTATTTCCGACTTTCGTCCCTGCTCGACCTGTCAGTCTCACAGTCAAGCTCCCTTGTGCAATTACACTCAACACCCGATTGCCAACCGGGCTGAGGGAACCTTTGAGCGCCTCCGTTACTCTTTAGGAGGCAACCGCCCCAGTTAAACTACCCGCCAGGCACTGTCCCTGATGTGGATAACACATCGAGGTTAGATATCAAATGAGAACAGAGCGGTATTTCAATTGTTGACTCCACTCGAGTTGGCACCCAAGCTTCAAAGTCTCCCGCCTATGCTACACAGTTCGCACCTAATACCAATACCAAGGTATAGTAAAGGTCCCGGGGTCTTTTCGTCCTTCTGCGCTTAACGAGCATCTTTACTCGTACTGCAATTTCGCCGAGCTCCTGGTCGAGACAGTGGGGAAGTCGTTACGCCATTCGTGCAGGTCGGAACTTACCCGACAAGGAATTTCGCTACCTTAGGATGGTTATAGTTACCACCGCCGTTTACCGGGGCTTAAATTCACTGCTTCGCCGAAGCTGACAGATCCTCTTAACCTTCCGGCACCGGGCAGGCGTCAGTGCATATACAGCGACTTTCGTCTTCGCATGCACCTGTGTTTTTGGTAAACAGTCGCTACCCCCTGGTCTGTGCCACCCGCTACAGCTCGCTCCGTGAAGAAGTCCACCGAGACGGGTCTCCCTTATACCGAAGGCACGGGAGTAATTTGCCGAGTTCCTTGACCAGGATTCGCTCGATCGCTTTGGTATTCTCTACCTGACCACCTGTGTTGGTTTAGGGTACGGGCGGCTATCAACCTAACACCGAAGTTTTTCTTGACAGCCTGGATCGCCGAGTTCGGGCTAAAAAGCCCCCATCATCACACCTCGGGCAATATCCGGCGGATTTACCTACCGAACACCCTGCGTGCTTAACCACGGAAGACCACCTCCGCAGCCGGTTACCATTCTGTGTCACTCCTGTGCTGTCCTACTGTAAGGGAAGGTCCCAACCCGAAAACCATCGACGACCCGAAGGCCGCCTCAAGTCAACGAGGAGGTTAGTACCCCAAATCTCGGATTTGACGGTTGAAAGCCGGTAGGAGAATATCAACTCCTTCATCCATTCGACTACGCCTGTCGGCCTCGCCTTAGGACCCGACTAACCCAGGGACGATGAACGTGGCCCTGGAACCCTTAGTCATCCAGCGTGGGAGATTGTCACTCCCATTTCGCTACTCATGTCTGCATTCTCACTTCCGTACAGTCCACGGCTGAGTTCCCTCGCCGCTTCGCCCCGTACGGAACGCTCTCCTACCCATTAGCCATAAGACTAATGCCGCGTCTTCGGTGGTGTGCTTGAGCCCCGCTACATTGTCGGCGCGGAACCACTAGACCAGTGAGCTGTTACGCACTCTTTCAAGGATGGCTGCTTCTGAGCCAACCTCCTGGCTGTCTATGCGACTCCACATCCTTTCCCACTTAGCACACGCTTAGGGACCTTAGACGACGATCTGGGCTGTTTCCCTTTTGACTACGAAGCTTATCCCCCGCAGACTCACTGCCGAAATAGACTTCACAGGTATTCGGAGTTTGGCTGCTGTTGGTACCCGATATGGGCCCGCAAGCATCCAGTAGCTCTACCCCCTGGAAGCAATCAATCGACGCTGCACCTAAATGCATTTCGGAGAGAACCAGCTATCACGGAATTTGATTGGCCTTTCACCCCTAACCCCAAGTCATCCCCTCAGTTTTCAACCTAAGTGGGTTCGGTCCTCCACGCGGTCTTACCCGCGCTTCAACCTGCTCAGGGCTAGATCATCCCGCTTCGGGTCCAGGACATGCGACTAAAACGCCTTTTAAGACTCGCTTTCGCTACGGATCCCCCACTCGGGTTAACCTTGCCACATATCACTGACTCGCAGACTCATTTTTCGATAGGCACGCCGTCACCCCGAAAGGCTCCGACGGTTTGTAAGCACATGGTTTCAGAAACTATTTCACTCCCCTCCCGGGGTACTTTTCACCTTTCCCTCACGGTACTCGTTCGCTATCGGTCAGATTGAAATATTTAGGCTTATCCAACGGTCTGGACGGATTCGCACGGGATTCCTCGAGTCCCGTACTACTTGGGAGAAGCAATCAACAGACAACGCGCGTTCGACTACGGGGCCATCACCCTCTTCGGCCAGGTATTCAATCCTGTTCGTCTCACACATTGTTTTCTTACTGTTGCCGGCCTCATCAGCGACCGGACATACTTTCCCACGACACCGACTGCGCAACGCCTGACAGCTATCACACGCAACCGGTTTAGCCTGATCCGCTTTCGCTCGCCACTACTCACGGAATATCTTTTCCTGCAGGTACTGAGATGTTTCACTTCCCTGCGTACCCCCCGCATAAGCGGTACCACCCCATAACGGGCGGTGTGTTTCCACATTCAGAAATCCTCGGATCAAAGCCCTGTTGGCGGCTCCCCGAGGCTTATCGCAGCCTCATACGTCTTTCATCGGTTCAATCTGCCAAGGCATCCACCATATGCCCTTGCAAGCAACACATACGAACATACATATGCCCTGCCGCAAGCCTTTACTAGCTTATTCCTAGACAACAAATCATCACACTAATTGATCATTAAACGATCGACACGGACTCTATACAGAGCCCGATCGAAATATACAGCAAGCAGTAAAAACTGCTTGCTCGCGTCCACTATCCAGTTCTCAAGCTGCCACCGCACCAGGCGCATCAACCCACCACCAAAGGGAAGGCATCAACGACAGGGCGTCGAATCGCCGAGTGGCAATCCGGGAGCCCAAAAGCGTATCCGTACCGCAAAAGTCTGAATTAACTGATCCACACCAGTACGCCACCACACACGACAACCTGCCGCGCTGATGACCTGTTCGCCACAAACCGTGGCTTAAATTCTCCGTAGAAAGGAGGTGATCCAGCCGCACCTTCCGGTACGGCTACCTTGTTACGACTTAGTCCCAATCACGAGTCTCACCTTAGACGGTTCCCTCCAAAAAGGTTAGGCCACCGGCTTCGGGTGCTACCCACTTTCATGACTTGACGGGCGGTGTGTACAAGGCCCGGGAACGCATTCACCGCGACGTTGCTGATTCGCGATTACTAGCGACTCCGCCTTCATGGAGCCGAGTTGCAGGCTCCAATCCGAACTGAGACCGGTTTTAAGAGATTCGCTTCATGTCGCCATGTCGCATCTCGTTGTACCGGCCATTGTAGCATGCGTGAAGCCCTAGACGTAAGGGGCATGATGATCTGACGTCATCCCCACCTTCCTCCGAGTTAACCCCGGCGGTCCCTTGTGAGTTCCCACCATAACGTGCTGGCAACACAAGGCGAGGGTTGCGCTCGTTGCGGGACTTAACCCAACATCTCACGACACGAGCTGACGACGACCATGCACCACCTGTGAATCGGCCCCGAAGGGAGACCCCATCTCTGGGGCTGTCCGAAACATGTCAAGCCTAGGTAAGGTTCTTCGCGTTGCATCGAATTAATCCGCATGCTCCGCCGCTTGTGCGGGCCCCCGTCAATTTCTTTGAGTTTTAGCCTTGCGGCCGTACTCCCCAGGCGGGATGCTTAACGCGTTAGCTCCGACACGGAACCCGTGGAAGGGTCCCACATCCAGCATCCACCGTTTACGGCATGGACTACCAGGGTATCTAATCCTGTTCGCTCCCCATGCTTTCGCTCCTCAGCGTCAGTAACAGCCCAGAGATCTGCCTTCGCCATTGGTGTTCTTCCCGATATCTACACATTCCACCGTTACACCGGGAATTCCAATCTCCCCTACTGCACTCTAGCCTGCCCGTACCCGGCGCAGATCCACCGTTAAGCGATGGACTTTCACACCAGGCGTGACAAACCGCCTACGAGCTCTTTACGCCCAATAATTCCGGATAACGCTTGCACCCTACGTATTACCGCGGCTGCTGGCACGTAGTTAGCCGGTGCTTATTCAAAAGGTACACTCACTCTCGCTTGCTCCCAATTAAAAGCGGTTTACAACCCGAAGGCCTTCATCCCGCACGCGGCGTCGCTGCATCAGGCTTTCGCCCATTGTGCAATATTCCCCACTGCTGCCTCCCGTAGGAGTCTGGGCCGTATCTCAGTCCCAATGTGGCCGGTCGCCCTCTCAGGCCGGCTACCCGTCGAAGCCTTGGTGAGCCATTACCTCACCAACAAGCTGATAGGACGCGACCCCATCTCATACCGCTAACGCTTTCCCAACAAACATGTGAAATGTTGGAGCATCCGGCATTACCACCCGTTTCCAGGAGCTATTCCGGTGTATGAGGCAGGTTAGTCACGCATTACTCACCCGTTCGCCACTCTCACCATCAAGCAAGCTTGATGGATCCCGTTCGACTTGCATGTGTTAAGCACGCCGCCAGCGTTCATCCTGAGCCAGAATCAAACCCTCCACAAAAAAAATGAAGAGCCAACAATGACCCTTAAAAATAATTCATATTGACGGATTCGTTAAAAAACGAACCACACAAAAATCTCGGTACTCATTAAGCTAATCAAAGCACTCCACCAAAAAATGAAGCTCATACCGAACTGGCAATTAAAAAAGACTATAAAAAGTAGTACAAATACGCTCTTGAGTTCTCAAACCACCACCACACCAGCAAGCTTTCCAACTCCCTTGAGGAGAAGTCCGCCGTGCTGAGCAGCGAATAACAAACTTACCCTTGAGGGGCCTGTTATGCAAATTGATAGGCGCAGTGAAGCGTGGGAGCCTTGGCATTCCAAGCTTCCATCGGCGTGTCGAATATGCGCGAAAACTCTCGACAACACCAGATTAACGCTCCTGACCAGAGAAAAAAGGATTGCCGTGCATCGCAATACGGCGTGTCGCACCTTTCTTTCGCCCCCGAAAGCACCACGCACCTTTCCTCACCTCAACGGCAGGAGTCAAGGAGGTACCGCATAGGCATCACATATGCATTCCATCGTTCACACGACAGGTGGTAATACGGCAGTATGAGCAAGAACATAGCGGTACTGACCGGTGCTGGAATCTCGACTTCGGCGGGTATTCCCGATTTCAGGGGGCCTGAAGGCGTGTGGACCAAACACCCTGAGCAGATGAGCGTGTATGACATCGACGCCTTCATGACGGATACGGAGGAACGTAAGTACTCCTGGCGCTGGCAAAAGGAGTCGCCCGTATGGAACGCGCAACCCGGAATCGCGCACAAGGCCCTTGTGCATTTGGAAAAGGCGGGACTGCTGAGTCTGCTGGCAACGCAGAATTTCGACGCATTACATGAAAAAGCCGGCAACTCCCCGGATGTCATCGTGAATCTCCACGGGTCCATCGGCACATCGCACTGTCTGAAATGCCACGCACGGTATGACACGGCGACAATCATGAACCATCTTGACGAAGAACCCGACCCGCATTGTCATCGTCAGCTTCCATACCGCTCCAATATGACCTGCGGTGGCATCCTGAAAACCGACGTGGTGTATTTCGGCGAAGCCCTGCCGGAAGGGGCTATGGAGAAAAGCATGAGACTTGCGACATCGGCCGACGAGTTATGGGTCATCGGCAGCACTCTGGAAGTCTTCCCCGCAGCGTCACTGGTGCCGGTTGCCTCTCAGGCCGGCGTCCCCATCACCATCATGAACATGGGACGCACCCAATACGATTCCCTGGCCACCACGCTCATCAGGGAACCCATCCAGGATGCCTTGCCCCGGCTCGTCGAGGAAACGATTCAGGCAAGCAGGAGCTGACCGGCCGAAACCACCGGGGCGAGAATCAGTAGACCTGCTCTACTCGGAAACCTTCGCCCCGCAGGGTGTCCAAGACCTGGGCGATATGGTCGGGCCCGTTGGTCTCGACCGTGACCTCAAGCAGCACGCCGTTGCGATAATGCCCCGAGGCCTTGAACTGGTCATGGTTCAATTCGATGACATTGGTCTCTCAGGTCGGCGAGCAATGTGGCGATTTTAGCGAGCTGCCCAGGGATATCCGGCAGTTCAACGCCGAACTGCATGATTCTGCCCCGGGAAATCATGCCGCGTTGGATAACCGCACCGATGGTCACCGTATCGATGTTGCCACCGGAAACGATGGGCACAATCACATGGGGACCGGGCTCGGACTGAAAGACCTTGGATTGCATATCCAGTTGGGACAGTGCAGCCAGGGGAACCGCACCGGCGGCCTCGACCACGAGCTTGTGCTTTTCGAGCATCAGCAGAATCATCTCGGAAATATCGCGTTCGGTCACTTGGACGATGTCGTCCAGATACTCCCGCAACAAGGCGAAGGTCAGGTCACCGGGACGTTTTACGGCAACGCCTTCCGCCGCGGTATTGACCTGTTCGGCCTCGACCACATGCCCAGCCGCGAATGATTCACGCCATGCGGGCGACCCTACCGGCGTTGCCCCGATGACATGCACCTCCGGGCGAAAGGTCTTGATCGCGAGCGCGACGCCCGCCGCAAGGCCGCCCCCGCCCATGGGCACGACGACGTCCGTGACGTCCGGTACGTCATGCAGGATTTCCATCGCGATGGTGCCTTGCCCGCACAGCACCTGGTAGTCGTCAAAAGGATGGACGAAGGTCATATGCCTTTCGGTCGACAGACGTTGGGCGTAGGCGAAACTCTCATCGAAGACGTTGCCCTGAAGCACGACTTCGGCGCCGTAGGCCCTTGTGGCATCGACCTTCAGCGGCGGGGTTATCTGCGGCATCACAATCGTGGCCTGCGCCCCCCTCTCCCTGGCGGCGAAAGCGACACCCTGAGCGTGGTTGCCCGCCGAGGCGGTGACGATGCCTTTGTCAAGGTCCTCCTGCGACAGGGAGGCAATCTTGTTGTAGGCGCCCCGAAGCTTGAACGACCCGGTCAGCTGCAGGTTCTCCGGCTTGAGCAGCACACGGTGTCCGCTGCGTTCGCTGAGTATCTGAGACTCTTCGATACGCGTATGCCTGACCGTGCCCTGCAGACGTTGCTCGGCGGCAAGCAGCTCGGCACGATGATCGGATAAGAGATACTTCTGGACTTCGTCGCTTTGCATGGCATTCATTATCACGCCCGCACATGACGAGTGCATGTGCATCCGCCGGCATGCGTTCACTACGTGGACAGACGGCATCGGCGATACCGAACCAGGCACCGTCACGAAGACGGCGAATCCCCGGACTTCCAAGCTGTTCCTAGCCGCTGTCCGAACAAATGTCAAGACCTATTCAAAGCGCCTGTGCTCTGCTAGATTGATTTCGCTTCCCGCCCTTCGCAGATGAACGACTATGAATGACCTCAATCATCCGCAAAGCGCTGCGAGAGGAGGCACACACCATTGAATACGGATTAACCGGTAAGGGAACCATGATGAATATATTCGCACGTGACAGACGCACCTTGAGCTCGGTACGACGCCTGGCAGCGACGGCCCTGGCAGGGCTGAGCGTCATCGCCTTGACCGCTTGCACGGGTACCGGGCAATCGACGACCTCCTCGGATGCAAATGCCAGCGGTTCATCGAATTTCCCCGTCAGCATCAAGCATGCCTACGGCACCACCACCATCAAGTCACAGCCTTCTCGCGTCTCGACGATAGGTTGGACGAACCAGGACGCCGTCATCGCCCTTGGAGTCATCCCCGTGGATATGCCGAAAATCACCGACGGAGCCGCAGGAAGCAGCGGCATCCTTCCCTGGACCGAAAGCGCGTTGCAGAAACTGGGTGCTACAGGAGACAAAGCGCCGAAACTGCACGATGAAAGCGACGACATCGATACCGAGGCCATCGCCTCGACCAGCCCCGACATCATCATCGGCATCCAATCGGGCATTTCGAAAGCCCAGTATCAGACGATGAGCAAAATCGCGCCGACCATCGCCTACCCCGGCAAGGCCTGGGCGGCACAGTGGAGACAGGTCCTGACCTTAAGCGGCAAAGCCCTCGGCAAGGAGAGCGAAGCGAAACAGGTCATCGCGGATGACGAGGCCGCCATCAGCAAAGCCGCGAGCGCACATGCGGAACTGCAAGGCAAGAACGCCGCCGTCATGTACTTCGACACCACCAAGCTCTCCACGGTCAGCGTCTACACCACAGCCGACACACGACCTGCATTCCTGCAAGACCTGGGCCTGTCGACACCGGCCTCAGTGGAGAAGATTTCGAAATCCACGGATTCCTTCTACAAGGACATAGCGGCCGAGAATGTCGATCAGTTCAACGATGTTGACATCATCGTCACCTACGGAGACGACGCCACCCTCGCCACCTTGCAGAAGGACCCTCTGATTTCTCAGATTCCGGCGGTGAAACGAGGCTCCGTAGTAGTGATAGACCTGAATTCGAAGCTGGGCAGCGCGATTGCCCCTTCCGCCCTTTCCATCCCCTCCACGGTGGATGACTATGCCAAGGTATTGGCGCAAGCGGCGGCGAAGGTCGGCTGACACCAATTCAAAGACCGATTACCACGGGTGGCAAGCGGCTCACGAACGGCCACGAATCGTCACAGGCAGGCGACGACAAGCATCATGGGAGACGGGAACTTCAGGGCATCATGCACGGAGTCATACGAGACAAAGCAACTGCGCGTGGGGCAGGCGGATATGCCTTGCTGCTGATCACGGCTCTGGCGATACTCGGTGTGCTCTCGGTGACCTCGATCGCCATAGGTTCACGTTCCGTACCTCTCTCTGAAGTTGTGAGGATTCTGACCGATCCACAGATGACCGGCGTCTCCGCGGAGGCCGTCCGTCTGCGCATACCGCGTATGGCACTGGGCATACTGGTCGGAATGGCCTTGGCGACCGCGGGAACGCTGTTGCAGGGGATGACCAGGAATCCGCTTGCCGACCCCTCGATTCTCGGTCTCAATGGTGGCGCGGCCTTCGCGATTGTTCTCTCGATGGCCACGGTCGGCTTAAACGCTCCTATTCAATACGTCTGGGTAGGGATGCTCGGCTCATGCGCGGCGGCGATCTGCGTGTGGTTCCTTGGCTCAATCGGAGCGAAGGGAGCGACGCCGCTGAAGATGACGCTCGCGGGAGCCGTGGTCGCAGCCATGCTCTCCTCGTTGACGTCGGCGATACTGCTGCCACGGATAGACGTCATATCGTCGTATCGCTTCTGGCAGGTCGGAGGGCTGTCGGGAGCCCGCTTCTCACTGATGCTACCGATACTGCCGATTATCGGCATCGGCATAGGCATCGCCGCGCTCTGTCTGCCGGGCTTGAACGCGCTCGCCATGGGAGACGACCTGGCAACGGGACTGGGTAGCCGAGTTCGCACCGTGCGCTTCGGCGCCTGGGCCGCAGCGGTGATGCTGTCCGCGAGCGCCACGGCACTCGCCGGTCCGATAGCCTTCGTAGGCCTTGTCGTACCTCATGCAGCGAGATTGCTGGTCGGTTCTGAATACAAGCGCATACTCGGCCTCTCCCTGGTGCTGGGGCCCATACTCCTGGTGACCTCGGATACCATCGGTCGCGTGCTCACCCGCCCAACCGACGTGGAGGTGGGAATCGTCACCGCCATCATCGGTGCCCCATGTTTCATTCTCCTGGTACGCAGCCGCAGGCTGCAGCAGATATAGGAGGAGGGCTGACGATGAATCAGACACGCTCCTATCGGCATCCTGCACTGTCATCCACAGCGGATGCTCGGACCAGACGCATACGTCGCAAGGTTCTGGTGTGCCTGCTGCTGGTCATGCTCGCATGCTCGCTCCTGTACGTCGACATCACCTTCGGCACGGTGCTCTACAGCTTCGACGATCTATGGCGGGTCATCTCCGGCGAGTGGATTCCCGGCATCTCCTTCGCCTTGGGGGAGCTCCGCATCCCGCGGTCGCTCACCGCCCTGGCCTGCGGGGCGACGTTCGGTCTGGCTGGTTCGTGTTTCCAGCATCTGCTGCGCAACCCGCTGGCCAGCCCTGACATCATCGGCATCACCGCCGGGGCAAATACGGCGGCGGTGTTCGGCATCGTCGTTCTCGGACTGTCGGGGCCTGAATTGAGCACGCTGGCCATCGTAGGAGGCCTCGTAACCGCCTTGGTGGTTTCGGGGCTGACGTGGAAAGGCGGCCTCTCTCTGGGTCGGCTCATTCTCATCGGCATCGCGCTCGGAGCCATGCTCGACGCGCTCAGCTCATGGATGCTGGTGCACGCCGACCAATGGGACATCCAATCGGCATCGCGATGGCTGACGGGCAGTCTGGCCGGGGCTCAGTGGAGCGATGTCGCCCTCTCCATGTGCGCCCTGCTCATCGGAGGTGCGGCGATGATCGCACTTTCCAGAAGATTGAACGTTCTGCGCCTCGGGGACGACCTCGCAGCAAGTCTCGGAATCCGAGTCGGCATGTCTCAGATCGCCATCATCATCGTGGCCGTGTCCATGCTTTCGGTGGCTACGGCCGCGGTAGGTCCGATTGCATTCGTGTCATTTCTCTCCGGTCCAATCGCCAGACGGCTTAGCGGACATGGGGATTCCGCGCTGACGGAATCGGCGCTGGTCGGAGCGAGCCTCGTACTGGCTTCCGATATTGTGGCGCAGCACCTCGTCTCCGAACAGCTGCCAGTCGGGGTCGTCACCAGTGTGATCGGCGGGCCGGTTCTGGTGATATTGATGACATTGGCCGCAAGAAAGGGGAATCTGGAATGATAGACCATCCTCGCCGCCGAGCCGGTGGAGCGGAGACCGCGCACAGCGGCTTGCAAACAGACGTCGCAAACGGAATCGCCGGAGATACCGACCACATGCAGGCAAGTAATCTTTCAGTCGGCTACGGCACACATATCGTCGTCAACGACATCGACCTCGATATCCGACCTGGTTCCGTGGGAGCAATAATCGGACCGAACGGATGCGGCAAATCCACCTTGCTGCGGGCGCTTGCGCGATTGCTGAAAACACGCAATGGCGCGGTCCTGCTCAACGGCCAGGATATTGCCAGGATGCCGACCAAGTTGGTCGCCACGAAAGTCGGGCTGCTCCCGCAGTCCTCAATCGCGCCTGAAGGCATCACGGTGAACGATCTGGTCTCACGCGGTCGTTACCCGTATCACCGTTTCTCAGGCACATGGTCGGCAGAGGACCAATCCGCTGTGGACCACGCCCTGCAGGTCACGGGGATGACGGCTCTCGCGGACCGTCCTGTGGATGAGCTCTCGGGCGGGCAGCGTCAACGAGCGTGGATTGCCCTCACTCTGGCTCAGCAAACCGGGATTCTGCTGCTTGACGAGCCGACGACGTACCTCGATGTGGCCTACCAATTGGAAGTCCTTGACCTTCTCAGCGACCTCAACATCACGGAGGGCACCACAATCGTCATGGTGCTTCATGACGTCAATCTTGCTGCACGCTATGCGGATTGGATACTGGCGATGCACGAGGGCCACTGCGAAGCCTTGGGCGCACCTTCCGAAATACTCACCGAAAGGCTCGTGCAACAGGTGTTCGGCATACACGCGGCAATGATTGCCGATCCCGTGTCCGGACTGCCCATGATGATCGCCGATCGCGGCCACTCCCTGCAGGAACGTCGACATCGGCATTCGCCACATCGCGAGGAAGCACCCCGGTGAGCGGATTTTCCCGACAAACACAGCATCCGGATACGCATGCACGACGAACAGCAGAAGGGACAACAGATGAATTCCTCGCAACCGAATGAAGGGCAATCCGCCAAGCAGATACCTGCATTCCGACCGTATCTGGTCAAGGTCGCCCGCACGGAACAGCTCTCCACAAGCTTCCGCCGTCTCGTCTTCACCGGCGACGACCTTCAATACATCGGCACGGACGGCTTGGACCAGCGCATCAAAATCCTGCTGCCTCTAGAAGGTGGCAGATGGGGAGACCCGCATCTATTCGCGCCTGATTCAGTGGAACAGGGCTCATGGTGGGAACAGTGGCGGGCATTGGCACCTGAAGACCGCAATCCGATACGCACTTACACCATTCGCTCAGCGGATTGCGAGCGCCGAGAGCTGTCCGTTGATTTCGTCATCCATAACGACCCCGGTCCCGCAGGGACTTTTGCACAGCAGGCGGAGGTCGGCTCCCAGGTCGTCATCATCGGCCCCGACCGTCGCGCAGAAGATTCGTCCATCGGCATCGACTTTCACCCGGGACAGGCGAACACCATCCTCCTTGCCGGCGATGAGACCGCCGTTCCTGCAATAGGCGGCATACTCCAGGGGCTGCTTGACTCACATTGGTCCGGCCAGGGCAAAGCCCTGATAGAGGTCCCTTATGAAGACGATACGACCCTGCAGCTGCCGCATCCTGAAGGTTTCACACTCGATTGGGTCAGCCGTTCTTCCGGCCGGACGAGCATGGCGCACGGCGCTTCGCTCATCACTCGGGTGGAAGATTACATCGCCGAGCATCCGGCCTTGTTCCCCGCTGATGACTCTGACGTCACCAGCGCCGCCGCCCTTGCCTCAAGTGGATTCACGGACATCGATGTCGATAGGGAGCTCCTCTGGGAGGTTCCCGAAAAGGCTCACGTCAAAGGATTCTATGCCTGGATGGCTGGCGAGGCGGCAACGGTCAGGAGCCTGCGCAGGATTCTGGTCAAAGACCGTGGCATCGACCGTTCTCGTGTGGCCTTCATGGGGTATTGGAGGGCCGGGAAATCGGAGATGTAGGCTTCCTTATAGCTGATAGGCGAAGGCTTCCCATGGGGCGAGCCTTCCTGTGAGCAACGTGGACGCGGTCTGCGGCCTGGGATAATTGCTGATAAGCAGATTTTCCTCGTCGATTGACATACCCGATGCCTCGACCGGGAAGGCCACGGGGTCAAGGCCCAGAGCCGCTGCCGTCTGCGGAGGTATATGCGCCGTGTGCCCTGTCAGATTGGCGACCACGACCACGCGCGAGAGTTCGGTGGTGTCCGACAGATCGAATCCTTCCAAAGAGCGCTCAAAGGAATACACCCGCTCGTCGTCGCCGTCCAGCAACGTCCAGCCGCCCGCCGAAACCACCGGATTCGTATGGCGCAGATGAATCAACTCCTTGTAGAAGGCGAGAACCGAATTGGGGTCGCGCTGCTCGTCGACGGCATTGATGATCCGTTTGTTGGGATTGACCGGCAGCCAAGGAACCGACGCCGCATCCTCCTCAGTGAATCCCCCGAAGGTCGAGGAATCCCATTGCATCGGAGTGCGGGCATTGTCGCGGCTGCGTCTGCCCAGAGCGTCGAGCATCTGGTCATGCGTGGAAAGCTTCATCGCCAGCACCCGCAATTTGTACAGGTCCAAGGACTCGATATCTCGATACTGGTCCAAGGCGGTGAAGCCGGCGTTGGTCATGCCGAGCTCCTCCCCCTGATAGATATACGGCGTACCCCGGTGCATATGCAGTACCAAGGCCAGGGCCTTCGCCGACAGCGAGCGCAATTGTTCCGTCGTGGTATCGCCCCAACGTGACACCACTCTGGGCTGATCATGATTGTTGAAGAACAGACTTGCCCAACCCGATTCCTTGACGGCCTCCTGCTCGCTGGCCATGATGCGCTTCAGCGGCACGATGTCAAGCGGCAGCGGATTCCACTTGCTGCCTCTGGCATCAAATTCGACGTGATGGAACAGAAACAGCATGTCGAGCTCATCGTTCGCCGGGTCCGTTATCGCCTGGTTGCGTGCCGGGGTGATGCCAGGAGCCTCTCCGACGGTCAGGAACCCTTCCCTTCCCTCGAACACCTGCTGGCGCATCTCCTTGAGGAATTCATCGAGACGGGGCCCGTCGGCCATGACGATCTGTGCATTGGCGTAACCGTCCTCCCCCGGTACACCGTCCGGCAGTTCACCGTCTGCTTCGACGGGCTTGGAGATCAGCGTGATGACATCCATGCGGAAACCGTCGATCCCACGATCCATCCACCAGTTCATCATGTCGTACACCGCCTGGCGAACCGCAGGATTCTCCCAATTCAGGTCAGGCTGCTTCTCCGAGAAGGAATGAAGATAGTATTCGCCACGTTCCGGCGAATACTCCCATGCCGAACCTCCGAAATCCGATCCCCAATTATTGGGTTCTGAACCGGGCACACCGGGCGTATGGCCGTCTTTCGCGGGCCTCCACCAATACCAGTCCGCGTAGGGCATGGTTCCTTTGCGCGATGCCTCGAACCAGGCATGCTCGTCGGAGGTGTGGTTCACCACAAGGTCGATGATGATCCGCATGCCGCGTTGGTGCACGGCCTGGATCAGATCATCCATATCATAGAGCGTGCCGAACATCGGATCGATGTCCTGATAGTCGGAGATGTCGTAGCCATAGTCATTTTGCGGGGATTTATAGACCGGGCTCAGCCAGATCACATCCACGCCGAGATCCGCAAGATAGTCGAGACGACTGATGATTCCACGGAGGTCGCCGATACCGTCGCCGTTCGTGTCCTGGAAGCTCCGGGGATATATCTGGTAGACCACCGCATTCGCCCACCAGGGATTCTCGCTGGCCCCGTTGGTACGAATCGAACCCGCCAGGAATTCACGCTGCTCTGCTGTCATGACCGTCCATCTCGCATACCCAAGTAATCACTGCATATCGTCACAGGTTGCAACGGCACAGCCGACTCCTACCATCTCTCAATGGAGCGCCGGCACATTCCACGCTTTGCAGCCCGCGAAGACGAAAGCCTACAGCATCCGGCTCACAAATGCGCGCAGTGATGTCCCACTGAGACAATCACGATTCCGACTCAAGTTCAGCTACGGCGGATTCGGCGTTCAGGTACCCGATCAAGCGGTGAAGAGCCGCAGGATTCTGCAGTCTTGTATGGGCTTTGGTGAGTCCCTGACCGATTTTGATCGTCCAGGAATCATCAGGCATCACGGCGAACATGGTTTCATCCGTACTATCGTCGCCGACGGCCATCATGAAGTCGTAGGCGTCGCTGTTCACCAACGGACGTACCGCCTGCCCCTTGCTGGTGGAAACAGGGCAGACCTCGACCACCATGGCGTTCTCCATCACCATAAGTCCGAGCTTGCCGGTAACCGTGCGCAAGGATTCCAGAAGCGCGGTCTTCTCATCCGCGGCCTGCTGCTGGTCGCTCATGCGATAATGCCATGCGATCGCGTCATCCTTCTGTTCGATAAGCGAATTCGGCACCTTTTCGACTGCCTGTTCCAGAATCGGTTGAATAGTCTTCTTCCACTCCTGGGCATCAGGAAGATTCAACGCGCGCGTCCAGCCCTGCTCCCAGGTCTTCGCCGGGTCAACCCCATCGGGACTTTCCCCGACCTGCGGGTATTTCCAGAACCACACGCCGTGCTCGGCTATCATACCCACGGGGAGATCCGCAAACCAATCGTTCATGGTCTCATGGCTTCTGCCTGAGACGATGATCATGTCGACGCCGGGCTGCGACGCCAGACTGCGCATCAGCTCCTTCAAGGCCTTGGTGGGCTTTGCGCGATCAGGGGTACGGGCCAGGGGCGTCAACGTCCCGTCATAGTCGAACAGCACCAGACGACGCTTGGCATTGCGCCACTGGTCCATCAAATCGTTTCGCTGGCTCATGCGCAGACGCTTGTCGGCCGAGCTGACATCGGCCACCTGTTCCAAGGCGGAGATGAAGCCCGCGCACCAAGTCGCTGCGGTTCGTGCCTTCAATCGCGCCTGCATGGCGACATTCCGTCGTGTGGACTCTTCGACGCTGGTCTCCAAAGCATCGTGAAGCGCTTCGCAGACAGCCTCCGTATCGTACGGGTTGGCGATAAAGGCTTCAGAAAGCTCCGCCGCCGCACCGCACATATCCGACAGCACCAGCGACCCGTCACGCCCGTCATGGCATGCCAGATACTCTTTGGCCACCAGATTCATGCCGTCACGCAACGGCGTCACCAAAGCCACGTCCCCGGCCGCATAGATTCCGCAAACCGGCTTGATGGGCAGGGAACGAGTGATGTAGTGAATCGGGGACCAGGACAGCAAGGAATACTGCCCGTTGATCTGGCCGACAAGCTGATCGACCTGCTCTTTCAATCGCTTATAGGTATCGACGTTTTCACGGGACGGTGTGGCCAGCAGGTAGTACGTCACATGCCCCGCCCACTCCGGATATTTCTCCAGCATCCGCTGATAGGCGCGAAGACGCTCCGGAATGCCCTTGGTGTAATCCAGACGATCCACGGAAACGATGACCTTGTTGGGTTTGGTCGTTCCCCCGGCAGCGGACTTGGCAAGATTGAGTTCAGGCAGTTCCTCATGAGCGTAGTGACTCCACCAGCTGCCTTCCTTGGTGGATGCCTCCGCCGCGGCGTTGCTTTCGGCGGTGAGCGAGCTCAGGAAGCGGCTGTGGGGGCGTTTGCCCGCAGCCTCCTCGATGCCCCTGCGCATCATCCGGGCAAGGTTGGAACGCGAGGTCCGGCGGTACAGGTTGTAATCAATGCCGATCGGGAACGCGTCGACTGCGGCGTCATGCCCATCGGGCATCGCGAACCGGCCCTCCGCATCGCTGTGCTTGTCGAGGAGCAGCTCAACCGACCCCTCGAAGTTCTTCGCATAGTCGACCGTATGGAATCCGACGAGATCCGCGCCCAGAATACCTTCGAGTATCTCTCTGCTCCACGGAAGCGAGCGGAAAATCTCGGGGCTCGGGAAGGGCACATGCAGGAACCAGCCGATGGAGGCTTCCGGGAAATGCTCACGCAGCATCTGCGGCAACAGCATCAGGTGATAATCCTGAATCCAAACCTTGTCGCCCTTGCGCAGCAGAGGAATCAGGGTTTCGAGGAACCGAGCGTTGACCTCCTGATATGTCTGCCATGTGTCGGGCTCGAAGTGGGCCTCATGGGCGAAGTCATGGAGCAGCGGCCACATGGTGTCATTGGAAAAGCCCGCGTAATATCCATCGACCTCATGCTTGCTCAGAAAAATCGGCACGCATCGTCTGGTCTCGTACTCCTCGCGGATGCGATCGATTTCCTCATCGGAATGCTCATCCGGGTTGATACCGCTCCACCCCACCCAGATGCTGTCCTTGTGCGCTTTGTGGTAAGGCCCGATGGCCGTCGCCAGACCGCCGACGTTCTGCCGCAGGGAATATGACCCGTCATCACTGACATCTAGAGACATCGGCAATCTGTTCGATACGATTATCAGTCGTCCCACATTTCCTCGTTTCCGCGAGCAGGGCACGGCCCTGCATTGTTGGGCACTCTCTATCCTTCTCCAAGCTATAGCACACCAGCTTCACGGGCACACTACGTCCACGGAAGGCACGGATTTCGAGGAACACGCGCTCAACCTACTCTCCACTGGGAAAGCCGAAGATGGCTCACAAACCACAATTACGCGGTTCGCGCATCGTGACGGACCTAACCCGGTTGTTGCAGGAATCCCCCGCACAACAGACACCCATTTATGAGATAACTGCACTAAAAGGACAGCTTTTCGGAGAATTCTTACCGAATTGCTGTCCTTTTAGTGCAGTTATCGTATCCCGGCCTATACAGGGCGGAGACCACGGTTCAGAGAGCGTATACCAGCGCCTCCCAGGGCGAAAGCCTGCCCGTCAGCAACGAAGCCGCCGTGTCGTCCTGGGAATAATTGCTGATCAGCACCTTGCCCGAGTCCACGGCACCAAGCGAAGCGGCCATGGCACCCGACTGATCGGTTCCCAGAAGCTTCGCGGTCTGTTGCGGCACCTCGGCGCTTTGCGAGGAGAGGTTCACAACCACCAGCAAACGTTCACCTGTGGATTCCAACTCACGAGTGAAGGCGTACACGTGTTCGTCATCCTTATCCAGGAGATGCCATGACCCTGCCGCCACCACTGGATTCGTGTGACGCAGCTCGATGAGTTTGCGGTAGAAGGCCAGAACAGAGTCCTCGTCGCGGCTCTCCGCTGCGGCGTTGATCGTCGCATGGTTCGGATTCACCGAGATCCAGGGTTCCTTCGGAGCATACGAGGCCGTGAATCCTGCATATGCGGTCGAGTCCCACTGCATGGGCGTCCTCGCGTTGTCACGGCTCATCACAGCCATACCGTGCAGCATGGATGCCGCGTCCTGGACCTTCGCCTCTTCCACGCGCTGGTGATACATGTTGATGGATTCGAGGTCCCTGTACTGGTCGAGTCTGGTGAAACCGGCATTGGTCATTCCCAGTTCCTCGCCCTGATAGATGTAGGGGGTGCCTCTATGCATATGCAGCAACAGTCCAAGAGCCTTTGCGGACAGCGAGCGCAGCTCCTCGCTCGAGGTATCTCCCCAACGCGACACGATTCTAGGTTGGTCATGATTGTCGAAGTACAGGCTGGCCCAGCCCGCATCGCGCACGGCCTCCTGCTCGCGGGACATGATGCCTTTGAGCTTCGTCGCTTCGAAGGGCAGAACATTCCACTTCGTGCCCTCCTGATCGATGCTGACATGGTCGAAGAGGAACAGCATGTCCAGCTCATGGTTGGCAGGGTCGGAGATGACGCCCGTGCGCTCTGGCGACAGCCCCGGAGCTTCGCCGACGGTCATCACGCCCTCGCGTCCCTCGAACACGCTCGCGCGCATTTCCTTGAGGAACTCCTCAAGCCGCGGTCCGTCAGTGCAGAACGGCCCTGGATTCGAATACCCTTCCGGCCCCACGGGGGTATCTTCCAGAAGGCAGCCGGCCTCGCCCGGCAGTTTTCCGTTCTCGTCCATCACCTTGGAAATCATCACGATAACGTCCATGCGGAAACCGTCTACGCCGCGATCCATCCACCAGTTCATCATCGAATACACAGCCTTGCGCAGGCTCTCGCTCTCCCAGTTCAGCTCGGGCTGCTTCTTGGAGAAGTTGTGCATGAAGTATTCGCCGCGCTTAGGGTCGTATTCCCAAGCAGAACCCCCGAAGCAGGAGCCCCAGCGATTGGGCTCGGCACCTGGCGTGCCAGGCTCGAAACCGGGGCGCGCAGGACGCCACCAGTACCAGTCGGCATGCTCGTCCTGAGAATCGCGCGAAGCCTGGAACCACGCATGCTCGTCGGAGGTGTGATTGACGACGAGGTCCATGACGACCTTGATGCCGCGCGCATGCGCCTGGGCGAGCAGCTCATCCATGTCTTCAAGCGTGCCGAAGAGCGGGTCGATGTCCTGGTAGTCGGAGATGTCGTAGCCGTTGTCGTCTTGCGGGGACTTGTACACAGGGCTGAGCCAAATGACATCCACGCCAAGATCCGCCAGATAATCGAGTCTGGAAGTAATGCCCTGAAGATCGCCGAAACCATCGCCGTTCGAATCCTGGAAGCTGCGCGGATAAATCTGGTAGACCACGGCATTCGTCCACCAGGGGTTGGGGGTCTCCCCGTTGGTACGAATTGAATCACTGAGCACGACTCGTTCGGAGTTGGTCATGACGAATCCTTTCTTCGTTGCACTGCATCGGCTAGATTACAGATGTGACGTGGTGCCGACCTTCGGCATTCCCGTATCGATGTCGTCCGGAATGCCGCTCAATGTCACGAAGCCGCAACCGGCACGAACCGAGTCCACTGGAGTCTCCCACTGTGTGCAAGCGCTTGCTCACAGACCGTACAAAACCTTAGCCGACGTCGCTGTCCTGCTGCCATCACCTGAATCTTCTATTTTCCCCTACAGTATGGCAACAACCGAATAACTTGGGATGCCTCGGCGCGTCTGCCGTTTGGAGCAAGAAAATCCGTATCCGCCACGGGATTGAATCATCATCGGGCTCCGCCCACCTGGACGGAGCCCGATACACAACACCAGAAATCACGCACCCATCACAGACCGACACTGTGCAACATGGCACGCAGAGCCTGGCAATCCGAGTGCTTCACATGCCATGGTGCACAGTGTCATCCGTGACTCGACTCCGTGAATACGCAACTATGCGCAACAGCACGCAAAGCAGCTTGATTTGTCGGCTTTGCGTGCTGTTGCGCACAGTTCCCGGAGAACGAGTCAGACGAGACGATTGACTTCGTGAACGGTTGCGTTACGTATGACGACGTATGGCAATCGCTGCGCGATTCTTACCACCGCCAGGGGCGACGGCCTTCGCGCCCTTAGCGGGCGCTCACTTCGCCTACAAATACCCCAATGGGGGGGGTATTCGCTTAACGGTTCAGCCTTTGTGGTTGCTCACTTCGCCTACGACGTTTCACTTGCCGGTTTCGTGTGAACCTCGCTGATTAATCGCTTTCAGCGATTCTTACCATCGCCCCGGTGATGGCCTTCGCGGACGATGCCGTCCGCTCACTTCACCTACGAATACCCCAATTGGGGTATCCGCTTAACGGTTCAGCCTTAGTGGGCGCTCACTTCGCCTACGACATTTCACTTGACAGTTTCGTGTGAACCTCGCTGATTAATCGCTTTCAGCGATTCTTACCATCGCCGGGGCGATTGACTTCGCGCCCTTCGTGGGCGCTCACTTCGCCTATGTACAGCACACCGTGCTGTACATTTAACGGCTCAGCCTTTGCGGGGCGCTCGGCGCCGTCAGTACGCAGCCCACCGGGCTGTGTACTACTTGACGGCGCCCTGCAACAAAAGACCGCCCTTGCGGGCGGTCTCAATCACTCCTCACGCCCCTTTGCGGGGCGCTCGGCGCTGTCAAACAGACAGCCCACTGGGCTGTATGTTATTTGACAGCGCCCCTCATTACACCGGAGATGACCCACTTCTGGGCGAAGATGTAGACGATGAGGATTGGAGCCATAGCCATCAGATAGCTGGAGAAAGCCATAGGATAGTTGGTGGCGAACTGCGAGCTGAACACGTACTGCGCCAGAGGAATCGTCTGATTCGATTGATCGGTCAGAATAATCAACGGCAGCAGGAAGTCGTTCCAGGCCCACAGAGCGGTCAGGATGGCGATGGTGGCATTGATGGGTCCCATCAGCGGGAAGATGATCTTCCAGAAGATACGCCACGTACCAGCACCGTCAATCCTCGCGGCCTCTTCCAGTGAAACCGGAATCGAGCGGATGAATCCGGTCGCAATGAACAGATTCGTTCCCAGACCAAGCACCATGTACAGCAGCACCAGACCAATCTGATTGTCAAGGTGCCAGCTGCCGAACTGCTTGGCGATAGGAAGCATGATCACGGGGAAGGGCACGAACATGGCTGCGATGAAGAAGTAATACATGAAGCGGAAGAAGCGCTTATCCATATTTCTTGCGACCGCATATGCCACGAAGGTATTGGTCAGCAGCGTCAACACCACTGCGGCCACCGTGATCAGCGCCGAATTGAGCGCAGCCTTCGGGTAGTTCACCTTGTTCCAGGCATCGGCGAAATTATGCCATTCCCAGGTGGTCGGCAGACTGAAGGTTCCCGCATCGGCAGGTGTCTTCAGCGCCGTGATGACCGTGAAGTACAGCGGGATGAGGATGGTCAAGGAAAGCACAGCTATGACTGCTGTCAACCACCAGTTGATGCGGTGAGAATGGCTCTTCTTGATCTTTTCCGATCCGGTTGGCTTTGCGCCGGTAGTTAAAGTTGTTGCGGCACTCATTTCAGATCTTCTCCTTGTTCCCAAAGAACTTCAGCTGAACAAACGCGATAATCGCCAGAACGATGAAGAACAGCACAGCGTTTGCAGTCTGGTAGGCGTATTCACCGCCGGTTAGACCACCCGTGTAAATCAGGTAGGTCACCGTTTCGGTCTTTGAATCAGGCCCACCATTGGTCAACGCCACGACCTGATCGAAGGTACCCAAAGCGTTCTTCATGGTCAGCACCAGATTGATGGTGAAGAATGGTCCAATCAGAGGGAAGGTGATCTTGCTGAAACGCTGCCATCCATTGACGCCATCGATGGAAGCCGCTTCGTAGATTTCGCTGTCTATGGTCTGCAGACCCGCAAGATAAATCAAGGTCGAGTAGGCGATGCCCTGCCAAACGGCCAGGAACACGATCGGCACCCAGGCATAATGCTCGCTGGTCAGCAAGGATTCCGAAAGCCAACCGATATTCAGCGCACGTCCGAGAGCCGGTAAGGGCGTCATGAAGATGTACTTGAATACATAGCCGATGACGAGCACACCCAAGGTGTACGGAATGAAGTAGATTGCGCGGAAACCGTTCTTGAACCACAAATTGCCGTTCAATGCCACTGCAAGGAACATCGAGATGACATTGATCAGGATCGTGATGGCGATGGCGATCAGGAAGGTGAACAGATAGGCGTGCCCGACACGGTCGTCGGAGAACAACGCGATGTAGTTCTTGAAGCCGATCCACTTGTAATCGCCGAAACCTTGCGAATTGGTGAAGGAATAGGCAACACCCTGCACGAAAGGCACATACAGGAAGAGGCCGAAGATAACAGCCGCCGGAACGACCATCCAGTAGTAGGCCCGGTCGACCTTGCGTTTGGAGAAAGCACTGCGCTTCTTGGGACGCTTTACGACAGCGGCCTGCGCGGTTTGTACATGTGACATGATGATCTCTCTATCCTTCCTCGGCCTACTCGAAGGTCCTGGCTTGGATCTTGTCCCACTCGGTCTGCATCGAGGAGGTGAAGTTCTCCACATTGCCCGTGGTCACCATCGTCTGGAGATAGCCTCCGATATTGATGGACGAGGGAATGTAGTGGTCGCAGAAGTCAGCAAGCTTGTTCTGCTTGAAGAACGGCAGGACGCCCTTGAGCGCGTCGTCGCCGACCGTGGTGTCTTTCAACGGAGTGAACGCGGACTGAGCCTTGGCATACGCCTCGAGCTGCGGCTTGCTCATCAGGAACTTGATGAACTTCATCGCTTCCTCAGGATGCTTGGTATTCGCACCCATCGTCAGCATCACGTCATCGCCTGCAGTCAGAACCTGCTCGTCCGCATTGTCGGTGGCGGGCATTTGCGCGAAACCGAGGTCGGCATCCGCATTGACCAGCTTGATCTGCGGAATGGCATACGTGCCGAGCGGAATAATCGCCGCCTTGCCGTTGGCGAAATCCTGGGTTCCCTGCTGGTACGTCACACCCTTATCGGCCTGTGCGTACTTCATCAGCTCAACGATCTTGTTACCGGCATCGCTCCAGATGTCGTTGAACGTGGTCTCGCCCTTCTTCAGCGCGGTGTACTTGCTTTCAGGAACGAGCGTGCCGTTCAACGAAGCCAACGGAGCCTGCAGCGTCCACGAATCAGCGAGCGTGGCCTGCACCGGAGTGATCCCCGCATCCTTGAATTTCTGGAGCATCTGAATGAACTCGGACCAGGTCTTCGGCGGATTGTTCGGGTCGACACCTGCCTGCTTCCACAGGGTCTTGTTGTAGATATAGCCGCTGGCATTGCCTGCGAAAGGCAGACCATACAGCTTCTTCTTGGAAGCGTCCGTCGTCTGCACGAGGTTCTTCGCGATGGTCACCATGCCGGGGTTGAGGGTCTTGACGATGGGATCATCCGTGAAATCGTGGAATACGCCCGAAGCCGCGAACATGCCGAAGCTGATGTCGCCGTTGAAGGTGATCACATCAGGCACACGGTTCTTGACCAGACGAGTGCGCAAATCGGTCTGTGCACTGGCGGAGTTGTTGATGTTGATGCGAATGTTCGGATTCTCGGCCTCGAACTCCTTCGCCATGGCCTTGAACTGATCCGCGGCCTCAGACTTGAACTGGAAGAAATCCAGAGTGACGACCTGAGCGGTCGAGGAACCGCAACCGCTGATCGACAAGCCTATGGCAGCCGCCAGAAGAGCCGCGCACGAGCGGCCCAAAATTTTTTTCATTCGTCCCGACCAACCAGAAAGCGTTCCGCTTCCCTTAGGACGAAAAATGGAATCAGACTTCATTTCGACTCCTTATTGTCGTGGCTCGACGCGCCGTCGCGTACTGAGCTTACTGTCATTGAGCATCATAACTATCCGCAATTATCATTCCTATCCCTGGCGAGTCAGTTGCAGTAAGCAACAAAATCGAGCTTATTTTATAAACTAAGAAAGAAAATAGATCTTTCCTGTCCCTCGTCCCGTGATAGACGATGAGGCAGACCAATATCAGCGAATGGGGAAACGCACAATGGTAAGAGCATCCGATAATGATGCACTCGGTGTTCCCGGACAGCACGCCAAACTTCAGCAGCATGACACCACGCATCTCGCAGTACCCAAATGGTTCGATGCGTCTCCGTACACGCATCAGGTCGCTGCGGATATCGTCCGTTACGGGCCGATAGCCCGCACCACGCTCGCACAGATCCTCAACCTTTCCCAAGGCGCGCTCTCACGCATTACCGGAGACCTGTTGCATCTCAAAGTCATCGAAGAGCTCTCCGGCAACGACGCCCCTCGGCAGGGCGGGCGTCTGCCTTTCGGCTTCAGCAAGCAGCAGAACGACAGCTCCGAACGCCGCGGACGTCCGCTTACCGCCTTGCGAATCAATGCCAAAGAACGCACGTTCATCGGTATCAACGTGCGGGGCAACAGCGCCTTGGCCATAGCGGTGAACGCTCTGTGCGAACCTCTCGGAGAGGCGCACACCATCGAATTCTCCTACGTGTCCTCAGAGGAGCTCAGCACGCTGCTGGTGGAGCCGATCAAGGCATGTGCAGCCGATGCGGAAAGTGCCGGACTGCCACGCCCGTCCCTGGTTGGGGTCAGCTTGGGCGGACATGTCGTCGATAATCAGACGGTCACTGCGGCTCCCTTCCTGCACTGGAACGGCAACGCCCCTCTCGCCCGGATGATTTCAGAGAACTGCGGCGTTCCCACGATGCTCTTCAACGATCTCGAATCCGCGGTCAGACATGAATGCTGGTTCGGCGCGGGAGTCGGCGTCTCTCGCTTTGCCTTGATCACCATTGGTGCCGGTATCGGATATTCCATCGCACAGGACGGGGAGCCGATCAACAATTCGGAAACAAGCTATGGAACGGCCACGCACATCATCGTCGACCCCGAAGGCCCGAGATGCTATCAGGGGCACATCGGCTGTGCAGACTGTCTGGGAAACGACTCGATAGCGGAACAGTACTCAGAGCTTATGGGCAGAACCTGCTCCTTCGAGGATTTCGTCGTTGACGCCCGCAAGGGGTTGAGACAGGCCACACAGCTGCTCAACCGCACCTGTTTCAGGCTAGGCGTGCTCATCGCCACCATTACCAACGCCGCCATGCCCCAGAAGGTGCTCGTAGGCGGAGAATCCTCGTTCCTTGCCGAAATGAGCATGGAGCTGCTGCGTAAAGGCGTGGAAAGCTATCGCCACAGTCAGGCGGAGCCCGTACCTATAGAGATTCTTGACGACAACTGGATCAATTGGGGCAGATCGGCCGCCTCGAGTGCCATAGAACGATACATTCTGGGCTGAAATCCGACTCCCGGAGCATTTGCAGGGATTCCCGGGAGACCGTGTTCACAGGAATGCCGACATACACGAAGGTGGACGTTGATATTTCAACGCCCACCAACCTTGGTTACTGACAAATCCCTACACAACCGACGCTACTTCGGTCGGTTGCCTGGATGTCAGGCCAATTCCGCCTCGAACAGCACCGCCTGTGCAGGATGCAGGGAGGGGGCTCGCAGGCCCGAAGCCATCAGGAACATGCCCGGAAGCACTACCCCTTCGGCATTCCACCATGCCAAGTCGGACTGACCGTTCCCGATTTCACTGACGTCCAAACTGACCGAAAGCGGTTTCACCCTATACAAGGCCTCGGGGTCCAATCCCGGAAGTCGAACCGGGGCGCTCGGATAGATCTTGGATGTAGTGAGTTGGGTGAAGCTGTACACGCCGTGCGACCTGTCTCGGTTGACCACACCGTCGAGGCGCACTGCCGGATCGCCGGAATCCCCATGGACCATCCTGCCTGTCGCGAAGATCTCACGTCGGGCTTTGAAGGCCTCGACCCAACCGGCAAGGGTGTCGAGCGCCGACTGAGGCTCTTCCAACAGATTCCATTCGATGCCCATATGCCCGAAGAATGCCGTCGCCATACGCATCTGCTGGCTTGTCGAACGACGGGTCGAATGAGCAGGCGATGCACCGATATGCTCCCCTATCATTTCGGGCGGCACCAGCAGGGAAGTATAGCGTTGGATATCCGTACGCTCGACCGGGTCGACGCAGTCGGATGCCCAGATGCGGTCGGCCACTTCGAGTATGCCCAGATCGACACGGCCTCCGCCGGAGCTGCATGATTCGATTTCCAGACCGTCATGGTTCCGCTTGAGATCCCGGAAGATTCGGTAGACCGCTTCGGTCTGCTGGTGCACGCACGGACGGCCCGTCCGCGGTGAAACTGCTTCGGTGACCAAGCGATTGTGGTCCCATTTGATGTAGTCGATGCCGAGCCTGTCCACCAGTCCATCCATTGCCGAGAACACATAGTCATACGCGTCCGGGTTCGTGAGATCGAGCACCTGCTGGCTGCGACCGGTCATCGGCAAACGGTTTGGAGTCGGTTTGATAATCCAATCCGGATGTGCGCGGGCGATATCTGAATCGGGGTTCACCATCTCGGGTTCGAACCACAGACCAAATTCCATACCGAGATCGTGCACGTAGGCGGCAAGAGCGTCCAGGCTCTTGGCACCATCCGGCCACACCGCTGGATCAATCTGCCAGTCACCGAGTCCTGCAGTATCGTCTCGACGATGCATGAACCAGCCATCATCCACGACGAAGCGTTCCACACCGGACTCCTTGGCCTTATCCGCCAAGGCCTTCAAGGTATCGAAGGAATGGTCGAAGTACACGGCCTCCCATGTATTGAGGATTACCGGACGCGGCTTGTGTGCGAACTGCGGATGCAATGCCCTGAGATACTCGTGGAAGCGGGTGGCGACCTGATTCAGTCCGATGCCGTATGAGCCATACACCCAAGGGGTCGTGTAGCTCTGGGATTCCTCCAGTTCGACTTCACCTCCTGCAAGGCTTTCAGCTCCTCCGATGATTCCCTGCGTGTACGCCAGTCTTTCGGCGGACAGCAGCGAGTTGCCGCTCCACGCCACGTGCACGGAGTAGACCTCGCCATGAGTGAAGCCGAATCCGGGCACACCGGCTGAAAGCAGCAGCGAGGCGTCAAAATCGGGGCGGCCCACGGTACTGGCCTTTTCGAGCCGACCGAGGTTGAATGGCTGGCGCTGAGGCGAGCGTTCCCTGAGATGGTGGCCGGTGGTGGTCATAATCTCGCTGGCGATTTCGGGCACGGGGAAAGCCAACTCGACCTTGTCCACGGACACGGCGCCGTTCGCCCCTTCCAAATTGCTGACTGCGAGCTGTTGGCGCACAAGGCCTGACGGCGTGATTTCACAGCGCCATTCCACACCGATATGCTGCTCCTCGTCACGGGCCAGCACCAGGACCGTCCGCTCCGAAGCGGTGAAATGCACATCCTGCACGGAGAAGCTGCAGAACAGTTCGATTCCGTTTCGGCGCACCACGAAACGGGAGACTCCCGACCATGCCTCGGCTTGCGTCGGCAGCACGCTAGGCCAGTTGGTGTCATTGAGCGAACCCGATACGCGTTGAGGCCGCAGGGCGTCGTAGGCATCCACCAGGCGTTCTGGATGCCGCAGGGCTTTCCCCCAGTAGACCATGCGCGGCATCTGGCCGTCCGCGATGACAAAGGCCAAAGCCACGTCGGCATCGACACTTTGCCCGTAGTACAGGTGTACATCCGGGCCTAAGGCCGATGCACCCCGGAAGCTGCTCCAAACAGTCTGCACGGATGTCTGGTTATCGTTCATAATATGTTCCTTCAATCCCCTCATCATCGAAACAGGATACGTCGCATAGCGCCGAGCCACAGACGCCGCGTTTACCCACAATCGTAGAAACGCTGCGTTTGCTTGTCCTCATTCTGCGTGTCTGGGAAAATCGTAAAGAAAACAGCCCTGATGGCGGCGAACACGAATAGTCGAAAAGAGGCCAAATTCAAAGTATCCGTAGCATATCGACCCCACAAGCCCCGTGCGACGCACACCTATTATCTTAATTTTTGAAAGAAATTATTGAGCAGCTCGGTGCACTCCCGCTCTTTGATGCCACCGATGACTTCCGGCATCGCTCCGATATGCGGGTCGCGAGGTATGTCCCACACCGAGCCGCAAGCCCCCATTTTCGAATCCCACGAACCGAACACAATGCGCCCTACATGAGCTGCGAGCGCTGCCCCTGCGCACATCGGGCATGGCTCGAGCGTGACCACCAGAGTTGTGTCGGAGAGATTCCATCGTGTCTCCCGAGCATTCCTGTTCGGGTTTCGCGTTTCGCAAGCCAGCTGCTCGATTTCGAATCCGGCATGGCTATGAGACCCAGCCACATCGTGAACACCGCAATCGGAGGTCAGCTTCGCGGCCTGGCGAATTGCCTGCATCTCGGCGTGCGCCAAAGGATCGCCCAATATCTCCCGCTGATTGAATCCCCGCCCGAGAACACGTCCGTCAGATGCCAGAACGAGTGCACCCACCGGAACGTCACCGGCGGCACCTGCCTGCACAGCGAGTTCGATGGCTTCATCCATGCGGTCCTGCCAGGGTGAGAGCTGAGAAGCGATGTTCATACCCCCAATTTCTACCATTGGCTGTTCTCGGGCCCAAACAGCCCGGTATGCTCCATTCTCCCGGGCGCTGTTCGTCGATGAGCGTCAGCGGCTGGTGTGCAGCATCGTGATGATGCCTCTTCGCGCCCTACGGCCCATGGCCTTCAGACCCGACCTGGGCCCGTGCCCGTGCCTGGCCAGCCATGCCCTGATGATTTTGTCACCCTCGCAGAAGAACAGCACGGTGATGGACAGCAGGAAGCACGTCAGCCATTGCATGCCGTTCATCGGGGAAACTCCGAGCACCGAGGCCACCGGTGCGATGTACATCGCGCCTGCATGAATCACCAAAGCGACCACTGAAGCTATGAGCAGGAATTTGTTGCGCAAGGGATTGAGCTGCACGATGAGCAGAGTCTCTGACCTTGCGGACATCGACATGAAGAAGTTGAACAGCACCAGCAGCGTCAAGGCCATGGTCCTTGCCTCGACCACCTCGGTCCCGTTGTCAAGAAGCACCCTGAACATGACGAGGATGCACATGGCCATCCAAAGACCGCAGACCGCGGTTCGAGCCCACAGGGCCGATGACAACAGCCCTTCCTTCTTCTCTCGCGGTGGCCTGGTAAGTTCGTCCCCGCTGCCCGGTTCGAAGCCCAGCGCGATATCCTGCACGCCGTTGGTGACGAAGTTTATCCACAGCATCTGCAACGGAAGGAACAGCAGCGGCATTTCCGCGATGACGTTGACGCCGACCGCGATCATGGCCGCAACCGCAGTGGAAAGCAGGAAGAACGCGGAACCGCGTATCGCCTTGAAGGTCACCCTTCCCTCGCGCACGGCGTCGGTGATGGTCACGAAATTATCGTCGGTGAGCACCACATCGCTCGCCTCCCGAGCCACATCGGTGCCCGATTTACCCATGGCAATGCCCACGGAGGCGGCTTTCAGCGCAGGAGCGTCATTCACCCCGTCACCGGTAACTGCGACGACCTCACCCTGGTCCTGGAGGGCCTCGACGATGCGCAGCTTGTCCTGAGGAGAGACACGGGCGGCAATGGAAGTCTCCTTCAACCTGGCTTTGAGGACCTCGTCGCTCATGTCCGACATTTCGCTGCCCGTCAACGCATCCTTGGTGTGGCGCAGACCCAGGCGTTCACCAATGGCCGCTGCCGTCAACGGGTGGTCGCCGGTGATCATCTTGACCTCTATACCCGCGGCCGCGCACTGAGCGATAGCCTCCTTCACTCCGGCACGAGGCGGGTCGAGCATGCCTTCCATACCCAGGAACTTCATGCTGTGCGGCTCACGATATTCCTTGAGATCGGCGTCCGCATCGAGATGCTTGCTCGCCACCGCTATGACTCTGAGCCCCTCACGGCCCATGCTTTCGTAGGTCTGATGCATGGCATCCATGTCAAGCGACACCTCTTGCCCCGTGCCGTCGTCCATCGTCGAACTCATGGTGGCGACGCTGTCCGGAGCTCCTTTGACATACTGTGTGAAACTGCCGTCCGGATTGCGTCGAATCGTCATCGAATACCGCAATTCAGGCTCGTACGGTGTTTCGAGCTCTATCGGATGCTCCAATTCGGCGGCGCTCACGGCTCCCGCCTCATCGGCGATTCTGGCCATGGCCACATCCACGGCATCGCCGCTGTACGTCATGCTGCCGTCATCCTCGGTGTTCCGATAGGCTTCGTTGGTCAGCGCACCAGCCTTGAGAAGCTCCGTCAGACTCCGCCTGTGCGACTCGTCCATATGCTCACGGGACTCCGCATCGCACAGCTTTGCCGGTTCATGCCCGACCGCGAACTGCTCGACCGTCATCCTGTTCTGAGTGAGGGTGCCTGTCTTATCCGAACCGATAACGGTCGTGGACCCCAAGGTCTCGACCGCCGGAAGGGTGCGCACAATCGCGTTGCGCTTGGCCATCCGCGATATGCCCAGCGCCATCGCGACCGTGAGAACGATCGGCAGGGCTTCCGGCATCGAGGCCACGACAAGGGAGACGGAGGAGAGGAATGCGCCGGTCGCATCCTTGTTGATGAACACGCCGCCGAGGAATACGAATACCGCAACGATGAGGACGGCAATGGAGATGCCGCGTTCCGTCCGCTGCATAATCTGCTGCAAGGGCGTATTGGCTTTGGCCCCGTGAACCAGGTCGTTGATTTCACCGAGTTCGGTGTCCGAACCGGTCGCCACCACCAGTCCGCGTCCGCGTCCACTCGTGACCATGGTGCCGGAAAAGGCCATACCCTTGCGGTCTCCCAGCGAAGCGTCCTCTTCTACGGCCGCGATGTTCTTTTGGGCGTCGGTGCTCTCACCTGTCAGCATCGACTCGTTGATTCGCAGCCTGCTGGATTCGATGAGGCGAATATCCGCAGGAACTCGGTCGCCGCTTTCCATGACGACGATGTCGCCAGGCACCAAATCGGCGGCCTCGATTTTGCGCATCGCTCCGTCACGCAGCACGCGGGAGGTCGGAGAGGACAGAGAGGCCAATGCCTCCACAGCCTTGTCTGCTTTGGTCTCCTGGTAATACCCGATGATGGCATTGAGCAGCAACACGACGAAAATGGCGATGGCGTCAACGTAATGCTCCAGGAGAATCGTGATGATGCCGCACCCGATGAGCACCGCAATCAACGGACTCTTGAACTGAATCAGGAACATCTTCCACTTGGGCATCGGCGCTTCGGCGGAGAGGGCGTTCGCACCGAACAGGCCGAGCCGCCGTTCCGCTTCCTTGGGAGAGAGCCCACGTGGGGTCGTCTCCAATGCCTCAAGCGCCTGTTCCGCGCTGATCGCATGCCAGGAGTTTTCCTCGCGGCCGGAAACCAGCGACTCCGCCGATTCCACCGCAGTATCTGTTGTCGTTTGTGCCATTTCGGTCATATGGGGCCTTTCTCGTGAATGATTCCATCACCGGAGAGGTCGCTGCAAGTCAAAACCGATTTGTGCGCGACCTCGAATCCCCCTATTGGTGAACGGCGACAACGCACGTCAATCAGACCGTTAACAAGAACCTAATTCAACACTAACATGTTACTAACGGGCGAATCTGTAGTAATTGGAAACATTATGCTTCTGGCGGCATCTCCATGCCGATTCGGAGGACAATGAGAAGCTGTGATTGTTGTTTCCACTGTCGCGGATAATGGAAACGGCGGCAATGAGCGCGGCGGAGATCCGGGGCGCTCGGCTTTCCCTCGTAGGAATGCTTCTCGGACCGACTCGTCGCATGCACAACAACGCCGCCGAGGGCTTCGCGCCTGCCCCGCCGGAGGTTCAGCAACAGCACCGCATTACGGAACGACATACAACCCGAAGACCGTGCGCAATCGCATGTGACCGAGAAAGAGGGCGGATGTGCAGGAGTTCACGCTTATTCTTTGCATCGTTGGCGCAGTACTGATCTCCTCCTTCCTCAGCCGCTTTCTCCCGAAAATCTCGACCCCGCTGGTCCAGATTCTTCTGGGCATAGTCATGACCCAGCTGCCGTTCTTCCCTGAGGTGCATCTCGACCCGGAACTGTTCATGGTGCTCTTCATCGCGCCTCTGCTCTACTACGAGGCTCATAGCATCGACAAGTCCTCGTTGATCAAGAATCTTGGCATATCGCTGTCCCTGGCGATCGGACTGGCGACAGCCACGATGCTCGTCGTGGGATACGCGCTCAACGCCGTCTGGGCATCCATACCGCTCGCCGCGGCCTTCGCCCTGGGTGCGGCACTCGGCCCCACCGACGCGGTGGCGGTCTCGTCCCTGGGCAAGGAAGCCAGCCTGAGCGTCCGACAGCGAGCCATCCTCAAAGGCGAGTCTCTGTTCAACGATGCGACCGGCGTCATAGGCTTTCAGTTCTCGATTCTGGCAGCGGTGACCGGTGCCTTCTCACCGGTTCAGGCTATCGGCACATTCGCGTTCTCCTTCATCGGAGGCGTCCTGTTGGGGCTGGCCTCCGGCGTGTTCCTCAATTGGCTCTTCGAGACCAGCCGTGAACTCGGTTGGGAAACCACGACCACAAGAATTCTCATGGAGATATTCTTCCCGTTCCTGCTCTACATCGTCGCCGAGGACATCGCCCACATCTCGGGCATTCTCGCCGTGGTCACGGCAGGACTGCTCGTGCGTTTCGACCGCAGCGGCATCGGTCCGAATGTATCGCGGACCAACATCGTGTCCTCAAGCGTCTGGACCGTGCTCTCCTTCAGCTTGAACGGTGCCGTGTTCGTGCTGTTGGGCATGCTGCTCCCCGAGGCGATGCAGACGAGCTGGTCAGACGATTCCGTGAACAATCTTGCCCTTATCGGCATCATCGCCCTCGTCTCCGCGGTGGTGGTGCTGATTCGCTTCATCTGGGTCTCCGGCATGCTGGCATTCACCAAAGACGCCGTATCGCATAAGCGCCGGCCAATGACTCTCGAGCGTTGGCGCTCGGCCGCAGTGATGACCTTCGGAGGTCCCAAAGGGACGATAACGCTGTCCTTGGTGCTCACCGTGCCATATTTCCTCGCTTCAGGCCAACCCTTCCCGATGCGTGACGAACTCGTATTCGTCGCTGCCGGAGTCATCATCGTCACCTTGGTGCTGGCGAATTTCGCTCTTCCTCTCCTCGCCCCGGTCGGCGCACGCAACATTCCGACCAAGCACTTTGAGACGGTTATCGACGTTCTTCGCAAAACCGTCGAGGAATTGTCGTCCCGGGTCACCGCCGAGAACAAGCGTGCCGTGCAGATAGTCCTGTCGTCCTACAATCAGCGCATCGCACGTCTGAAAGCCCGCATCGGGCAAAGAGACCCCAAGGAGTTCGAGGCGCTTCAGATCGAAGCCTTGACATGGGAACAGGATTACATCGAGCGTCGTCTTGCCGCATTGGACGCCTCGGACAAGTCGAAGGGCTCCGACGACACGAAATCGGAAAACGACTCCGACGACCTCGCAAGAGAACAGCATGCAGGCGTTTCCGACATTCGCGACGCCGCAGATATGAACGATGCCGTAGTTACCGCCGAATTCGAGAACCGAGATTCGCAGGCCGAATCCTCGCTCGTCGCCGTGAAGGATTCGTCCTCCGGAAACACCCTCGCCGCCTCTGCCGACAGGGACGGCGCTCCTGCAGATTCGATGGACGCCGATCTTCGCAAAGAGTATGAGCGCCGTGCAGCCTCAAGGCTTCTTGACCAGATCTCGCGTTCCCTGAGCCACATAGACGAATCCAGCGAAATGCGATGGCGGCTCAGAAGCATCCGCCGTCGGTCGCACAGTCTGGTCAAACGTCTCAGCGGCCGTATACGGCATTCGACACCGCTGATGAACGGCGACACCCTGTTCGCCGTCACACGCTCCTTGCAGACGGATGTCAATCGTTATGTCATCGAGAAACTCTACGTCGAGCTCGGCGAGGAACGCTTCACCACCGAGGATGTGCTGTCACTGCTAATCGAGCATCAGCGGGCGGACAACGCGCTGCGCTCCCGCCCCACCATGGGGGACACCACGAAAACCCTGGTTTCGGTTCAGGAAATCAAACGAGAGGGATATGCCATCGAGCTCGGCATCATCCAGGACATGCTCGAAGCCGGCGATATCTCCAGGCCTGAGGCGCGACTGCTGCGTCGCAACGTGTATGTCATGCAGGTGGATGCCGATTCGGGCATCTGATTCGGACCACCGACAGCATCCGCATCAATCGTGCAGGCATTATGTCGGCAGGACCATCTCGGTGCTTCTGACAATGGCACCCCACCCGAGAGCAGCCCCTGCACAAGCGAAACCATCGCTGGAATTCCATGCAGCTCCATGCAACCCCAGCGACGCTCCCTGTGCCGCTTACATCATTCCGGATGAAATGTTGTTCTGTATGAGCCACTGACGGATGTCACTGAACTCCTCGAGGTTGACGGCGTGATCCAGCCCATGGTATTCGTGCGAGGTCAGCCAGGTGTATTCTTCCAGCCAGGCATCGGTGGCGTAGAGCTCATATCTGGGTATGACGTTGTCGGCGCTGCCATAGCCATAGAACACCGGAATCTCCAGTGAGGGCAAGCGCTGGTCGGCGGGTGCAGAACCCTTCACTCGTCCTGGCGCGATAAAACCGGAAAGACACACCGAAGCCCTGTACCGTTCCGGGTGGATGCGCAGCAGATGGACCGCCAGCACCCCGCCCTGAGAGAACCCCAGAAGGACGATGTCCCTTTCGGGAGGAATATGTTCCTCGACCCAGCCGTCTATGGCCACGGCCGCCGCATAGGCGTCACGATCCAGGTCCTCACCGGTTGGCACGCAGTCGTGAAACCACGTGAAGGCGGAACCGGCAGAACCGGAAGCTGCGGGCAATTCGAGCGGCGCCCTCAACGAAACATAATCATTGTAAGGAGCCACATACCGCATCAGGTCCGCCAAATCCTGCTCGTTGGAACCCCACCCATGCAGCAGCAGGAACATCGGCAGCCGAGTGTTCGCCTGCGCCTGTTCCTTCGAATACAAGGCATCTGCGACGGTCAATTGCTCGCCGAAACGACCTGGAATCACAGTTGACTCCTGACCGGCGAGATCCTGCGACAGTTCTTCTCCATCCATACCGCACACCATACCTTTTCTGCTGCGCCGCCGAGCATCGTGTTTGCAAACGTGGGATGTTCAAACGTCATCCTATTTCTGTCAGGGTGCCGCCCCACTTCTGCTGCAGTGCGGCGGCCTTCGATGCATCGACCACAACAAGCCACTGTTTTCCATTGAGAATTCGCCAATTGCCCTCGATCTGCGAGCTGCTTTCATATTGCTTGAGCATCGAGGCAATCTGCTGCTCCGCAATGCCTCTGCCCAAGGATGCCGCCGATGCGTTGCTGAATACGACGAACGCCATCTGTGGGTTCTTGCACACCTCGATGTTGCTCACGCCGGGGTATTCACTGGTGCCGACAGAGACCCACCCATCCGCGCATTGCCCTGCCGTCTGTTCCATACCCGCCTTCATGCTGCCGACTTCCGCAGTGGGCGCTTCGTCTTTGACGCTTTCTTTGATGATGCCACTTGGAAACAGGGACTGCACCACGAACACACAGGCAAGCAGTATCACGGTCGCGAACAAGCAGACAATACTCCACGAACCAATCGAATGACTGCGCAGCTCCTTCGGCACCCGCACGCGTGCGATGATGCCGAGGACCACGGCGGCAACCGCCAAAACCCCGGCTATCGCCGCCGACTGAGGCCACGGGAACACATCCTTCAACGATGCGAACTTCTCGGGTGCCACGACCACGGCGAGCAACAATCCGCAGATGCATACCGCTCCGATGCCAAATATGACCGCAATCCTGCTCATCGGCGTGGAATGCTTTATCGCAGGGGCGCTGATGATACCGGGGCCTTGCCGTCTATTGCCGGGTCCTCTTCCACCCGACTCCGCAGCATCGTACCCGTCGAACAAATCGAGGTCATCTGCCATACCAGGCTCCTCTCCGCGCAGTCCTGCCGGTTACAGAACTCTGAGGAACAGTCTACGCATTGCGTGGCAGAGGATAAAGAGAAACCCGGCGGGGGTTGACCGCCGGGTGAGAAAGGAGAGAGAAGAAGGATTCAGTTATCGGGAACAATTCGTGTTCCTGATCTTCGGATTTGTTGATTTCCGTTGATAACCACAAGTAGACCATCACCACCTTGGCAGATATATAGGATTTTCTGATAGTAGTCTGGGAATCCTGCCGATTTGTGGGGTTCGGCTCGTAACCATCGTCACAGGGGGAACCCAGCCAGATTGGAAACCGTCCGAATCACCTTGCACGATGCCGCGAAACGGATGTAGCAGCCAGACCGCTAGAATGTCTTGAGTTACCCATTACAAAGGAGCGAATCATGCTGTTGAGCGACCGCGACATTATTGCCGCACAGACCCAGGGTGGGATCTCCTTGACCCCTTGGACCCCTGAGATGGTTCAACCAGCAAGCGTTGATGTGCGCTTGGATCGCTTCTTCCGACTGTTCAACAATCATGAGTACACGTATGTCGACCCTTCGGAGGACCAGGGCAACCTGACGGAACAGATCGAGGTCGCACCCGACGAGCCATGGATTCTGCATCCAGGGGAGTTCGTGCTGGGTTCCACCTGGGAATACGTCAAACTTGATGGCTCAATCGCAGCACGGCTCGAGGGGAAAAGCTCACTCGGACGTCTTGGCATTCTCACTCATTCCACAGCAGGGTTCATCGATCCAGGTTTTGAAGGGCACATTACCCTTGAGTTGTCGAATGTCAGCAATCTACCTGTCAAACTGTGGCCGGGTATGAAAATCGGGCAGATGTGCTTCTTCGAGCTCTCCTCACCCGCAGCTCACCCCTACGGCTCGGACGGCACCGGTTCTCACTATCAGGGGCAGCGCGGGCCCACTCCTTCGCGATCCTTCGTGAATTTCTACCGCGCGGACGTCTCCGAGAGCGAGGAGTAAGCCGTTTTCCCTATGTCCGCAAGCGTCTCGCATCGTTTGTGTAGGGATTTGAAAGTAGCTTCAGCTGCAACAATGAGGGGACCGTTGATATTTCAACGGTCCCCTCATGCAACATGCCGTGTATTGGGATGAATCCCTACACAACCGCGTCCAACCCGCTTCACTGTCCCTAGAGACATGCTCCAAGCACTCCGAAATGGCTGAAATGGCGACGGAACTATCAATTAAGTTCCATTCATGAGAACCGACGTTCAGGCAAGAAGGATACGGGGAGTCTGAATCTACTGCCTGATACAGAGAAATCTCCGTTAATCTCCCTTATCAACACATCCACGGCGGTTTTCGCCATGTCATGAATAGGCTGGACGATCGTCGGCAGATCCGGTATGTATTTCCGCACCGTATCGGAACCGTCGTAACCGACGATAGCTATATGTTTATGCCGTTCGCGGCACATCGTCATCATCAGCGAAGCAGTCATATCATCCGCGATGAACAATCCGTCCAATGTCGGATTGTCCTCAAGGATACGTAGCAGGAACGGGACTTTCTCTTCCCAAGCAAGCGCCCAATCCACACGGAACACTGTCGGTTCAAGCCCCTTTTCCATTACCACATCCTCGTATCCACGCCGGCGTTCATAGCTGTACGGGGCTTCTACGACTTCAGCAGAATTGATGTGCCCGATCATCCGGGCACCCCTCTTCCACAGTTCTTCGGTTGCCATCCTTCCGCCCTGATAATTGTCGGAACTGACCACCGGAATGGTATGGTTTGTGACCCTATCGATGCTCACCACAGGCAGGTCGGATTGCTGATAGGCACGAATATCCAAATTATGCGACCCAACAATCATGCCATCAGCCTGGTTGGCGAGCAGCAGATCAAGGAATTGCCGTTCCTGTTCGCTGTCCTCACTGCTGTTGCATAGCAGCGTTTTATAACCACGCTTGAAGAGTTCTCGCTCCAACTCGTAGACCATATCGCCATAGAATGGATTCTGCGTCGTCGGAAAGATTAGGCCAGTCAGCTTGCTACGTTTCCCCCATAAGGTTCGCGCACTTTGATTTGGATGATAACCAGTTTCCCTCACTGCCTGGAAAACTTTTAATCGCGTCTTCTCGCTTAGGGAACCGCGATTGTTCAATACCCGTGAAACCGTTGTCGCAGAGACACCAGCCTCGGTGGCAACATCGAATAGGGTCGGACGCATTGATGTCCCTTTTGCACGAGCCATTGACGCCACCCCACAGAGTTCTAAAGATTTACCTCACCAATTGTAAGTGAGTGGTACCGCCATACCTGCACAGGCACATCAAGCAACACCCGCACAGCAAGATTTGCATAGTCAGGAAGATGTATATAGAATAATTGTCAAACGTTTGACAATTTGGACGGTCTGTGCAGACTCTCCTTAACCCTGACGTTGAAGCAGTTACCGAATCGCAACGACGCAATCATTCGGAACAGTACTGAAAGGTTGAATCATGGAAATCCTCCTCGCTATCATGCCCTCGATCCTCTGGGGCCTGTATGCCTTGGTCATACCAAAATTCGGTGGAAACACCGGTCAGCAGACGCTCGGGGTCACACTCGGTGCATTATTGTTTGCCCTGCTGAGCTTTCCGTTCACCCCACACAATTACAACGCCTTGAACGTATCGATCAGCCTTCTTTCCGGCTTCATATGGTCGATAGGCTGCCTCTATCAGGTGAAGTCATTCAAAGCCCTGGGTGTCTCCCGCACCATACCCATCACCACCGGCATGCAGCTCATTGGAACCGGCCTGGTGGGGGTGGTATTCCTTCACGAACTCAAAGACGCGGGCGCGCTTGCCCTTGCGGCCGTGGCACTACTGACATTCATTGTGGGCATCGCACTCACAGCCTATTCAGAGAAAAAGGATAAGTCAGAAGATACGCGCAAAGGCCTGATGCTGGTCACGATCTCGTCCATCGCCATCATCGCGTATGTCGTGCTCATCCAGGTATTCCACATCAACTCATTCGATGTGGTGCTGCCTCAATCGGTCGGCATGGTCATCGGCGCATTCTGCATCACCATGAAGTCCGAACATCGTCTGAGTGTCAAAACCGCGCAACTGATGATCCCCGGCATACTCTGGGCAACCGGAAATCTCATTATGTTCTATTCCAATGCCTCGCTTGGCGTTGCCATAAGCTTCCCGCTTTCGCAACTGGGACTTGTTATTTCCACCATCGGCGGCATCCTCTTCTTGAAGGAAGCCAAGACCAGCAAGGAACGCAACGCCGTCATCGTAGGCCTAATCTTCGTATGCATCGGGGTTGTGCTGATCGGCATCACCAAATCCATGTAACGCGCAGGCGTCACGCCGCTACCCACTTCCCTCATATCACCCACAGATCTCTCACACCCAGCTCTCGGTCACAACAATGAGGTCCGACCAATCACTCAAGGAGAATCATGACCAGCACCCCAGCCGAAACGACACGAAACGACACGTCAGAAGCCGATGAATGGATCAGCACACACAAAGAAAGCATCAACGAACGCTATCGTCTTGGATACCATCTGATGCCACCGGTCGGCTGGATGAACGACCCTAACGGTCTGGTCTACTTCAAAGGCCTATACCACGCCTTCTATCAGCATCACCCGTACACCAGCGAATGGGGACCGATGCATTGGGGTCACGCCACCAGCACCGATATGGTTCACTGGGTGGACCGGCCAGTAGCATTGGCACCAGGCGACGGCAGCGACCGCGACGGATGCTACTCGGGAAGTGCTGTAGTCGAAGGCGACACACTCAATCTCATCTACACAGGTCAGATATTCAACACCGGAGACATCGAACCCTTCAACTCGGATTTCAGTGAATCACAGAACCTCGCTATCAGCCGGGACGGTACACACTTCGAAAAGTACGCAGGGAACCCCGTGATTCCCGGCCCTCCGAGCGACAACACCCAAAACTTCCGCGACCCGAAAGTCTGGAAGCACAACGACACATGGTACGTCGTGATCGGAAGCACAAGCGCCGAGGATGATGCCCGCGCGTTGCTTTACAGCTCACCCGATCTTCACACCTGGCAACTCGAAGGGAACCTGGCACAATCCGATCACAAGATCGGCAACATGTGGGAATGCCCGGATTTCTTTGAACTCGACGGCATGCACATATTGATGATGTCGCCTGTAGGTCTTGAAGCGGATGGGCATAGATACCGCAACGTGTTCCAGTCGGGATATATCGCCGGAGACTTTGATTACCAGACCCTACAGCTGACTCACGGGGACTTCGAAGAACTGGATCGGGGTCACGATTTCTATGCGCCCCAAACTTTCGAAGCTCCAGATGGTCGTCGTATATGCTTCGGCTGGATGAATATGTGGCTCACCCCCATGCCCGAGCAAAAGGACGGCTGGGCAGGCGCTTTCACACTTCCTCGTGAACTTAAATATGTGGACGGCAAAGTCACCATGACTCCGGTCAAAGAACTCGAAAGCCTCCGAGGCAGCGTTCTCACTGATTGCGAGCGCTCCGTCACAAACGGCGACGTGATAGTGTCCCCTGACGAGAACCGCTTCGAACTGCTTTTCTCAGTAGACAATCTTCAAGTACATGCAGATAATCTTGGACTTGCCTTCGACTTGGGCAACGGTATCAAAGCCAGCTTCGTCTACGATTCCGGGCAAGAGCTTCTGACTTTCGACAGAGGCGGCAAGGATGGTGAGCGTAGCTGGGAATGCGGCACGTTGGAACATCTCGATCTGCACATCTATGTTGACAATTCTTCGATAGAAATTTTCGTCAACAATGGCTTAGCAACCTTCACCAGCAGAATCTACCCGACTGCTCCTGCAAGGGTAACGCTCCTCTCCTCCACAGACTCAGTCAAAGCCGGGATACAGTCCTATGCTCTCAACTAATAGACGCAATGCACAAAGCGAACTCGTTTGTGTAGGGATTTGAAAGTAGCTTCAGCTGCAACAATGAGGGGACCGTTGAAATATCAACGGTCCCCTCATACAACATGCCGTGTATTGGGATGAATCCCTACACTAGCGGCTTCTGTCGGCTACGCACGTCGCTTTTCAATGGCGCGAAGCACCAATTTCCTCAATTCGGACGCCACCAGCACGAAGGCGGCAAGCGCGATGCACTCGAACCAGGCCATTGCACCGAGCGGAGTGGTGCCGAAGGCCGTGTTCAGGAAGGGCACATAGATTACCAACAGCTGCAGAGCGATGGAAACACCGATTGCGCCCCAGAGCCACTTGTTGCTGAACAAACCGACGAATGCGGATTGACGAGCGGAGCGTGATGCCACGGCATTGAAGAGCTGCGCGAAGACCAGAATGGTGAAGCCCATGGTTCGAGCCTCAACCATCTGCTCTTCATGGCCGAGTACCGCAACGGAACGGTCGGTGAAGAGGCCACCGCTCAAATGCATATCCATACCGATCAACGTGACCACGGCCATGATGATACCGATGAAGATGATGTCTCCCCACATGTCCTTATCGATCACGCGGTCGGTGAGCTTACGGGGACTGCGACCCATCACATCATCGGTCTGCGGGTCCACGCCCATGGCCAGGGCAGGAGCCGCATCGGTAAGCAGGTTGATCCACAGCAGCTGAGTCGCCAGCAGAGGCAAGGTCACACCTTGCGAGCCCGGTTGGGTGATGCCGAGGAATCCTGCGAGCATCACTCCGCCGAAGACCGTGAACACCTCGCCCACATTGGAACTGAGCAGGTAACGCAGGAACTTGCGGATATTGTCGAAGATCACGCGGCCCTCACGGACGGCCGCAACAATCGTCGAGAAGTTGTCATCCGCAAGAATCATCTTGGCGGATTCCTTCGTGACCTCGGTTCCGGTGATGCCCATGGCGACACCGATATCCGACGTCTTGACCGCGGGGGCGTCATTCACACCGTCACCGGTCATGGCGACGATGTTCTTCTGGCGCTGCAGGGAATCGACGATTTTGAGCTTGTGCTCAGGCGCGACGCGGGCGTACACAGAAATCTCGCGGGTGGTCTTGTCGAACTCTTCCTGGCTCATGGCATCGAGCTCTTCGCCCGTTCGAGCCTCGTCACCTGGCTTGATGATTCCCAGGTCGCTGGCGATGCGAGCGGCGGTCAGCGGGTGATCACCGGTAATCATCACCGTGCGAATACCGGCACGATGAGCCTCGGTAACCGAATCACGGACCTCAGTACGCGGCGGATCGATGATGCCGACCATACCGGTCCAAATCAAATCCTTTTCGATGACTTCACTCTGGTCCGCGATGTCGCGCACACGTCCCGCCGCATTCGCCTCGACGCCCGGGACTTCGGCCAGCGACGCCGTATTCAGAGGACGATAGGCCTGGCCAAGTGTGCGGTATGCCTGCGAGGACAAATCCTCGACGCTTTGCAGAATCGTCTGCCGGTCACCTTCGGTCAACGGACGCACATGCCCGTTGACGCTGATGCGCGAGCAGTAGCTGAGCAGCACATCAGGGGCACCCTTGGCGAAAACGCTGAGCTTGGCGGCATCGGAACGATCCTCCGCAATGATGGACATACGTTTGCGCTCGGATGTGAATGGAATCTCCGCCACACGCTTGAAGTTCTCATATGCCTGATTGGCACGGATCTTTCTCGCGGCCACCACCAGGGAAACCTCAGTAGGGTCTCCCACAATCTCCCACTTGTCGCCTGAATCCGCTTTGCGCAGTTCCCCGTCATTGGCGAGCGCGCCAACGGCAAGGGTCAGCACGGCTTCAGAGCGCGCCGGGTCGGCATTTTGCAGTTCGCTGCCGCCCAAGCCCGTCATCTGGCCTTCGGGGGCATATCCGGTGCCGGTGATCTCAACCTGGCCGCTCGGTGTGAGCACGCGTTCAACGGTCATCTCGTTGCGGGTAAGCGTGCCGGTCTTATCAGAGCAGATAACCGATGCGGAGCCGAGTGTCTCCACCGAGCTGAGCTTCTTGACGATTGCATGATGCTGGGCCATGCGCTGCACGCCCAAAGCGAGGACAACGGTGAGAATCGCCGCCAAGCCTTCGGGCACCGCCGCAACAGCCAGAGACACCGCGAGCAGCAGGGAGTCAATGACATCCTGCGTGCTGTGGAAACCTTCCATAACCGCGAGCGCCACCAAAACCAGCACGGCGATGATGCACACTGCAATACCCAGAATCTTCGAGACGTGGGTCATTTCCTTCTGCAGCGGGGTCGTGTCATCCTCGGTCTGCGAGAGCATATCGGCGATTTTGCCGACCTGGGTGTTCATTCCGGTACCGGTCACGATCACGCGGCCGGTTCCCTGCGTGACTGAAGTGCCGTTGAAGACCATATTGTTGCGGTCGCCCAAGGCTTTGGCACTGTCCAGTCTGTCCGGGCGTTTGCCCACGGGCACCGATTCACCGGTCAGTGACGCTTCGGCGATGCGCAGGCTTGCAGAGGCGACGAGTCTGCCATCCGCGGAAACCGTATCGCCTTCACCCAGCACGACGATGTCACCGGGGACGACCTCGCTCGTATTGATTCTTGAGATTCTCCCGTCACGCAGCACAGATGTCTGCGGGGCGGTCATCTGAGCCAGTGCATCGACCGCTTTCTCGGCCTTGACCTCTTGCAGATACCCGAGCACGGCGTTCAGCACCAGAATCAGCACGATGACTATCGAATCGAAGGGCAGGGCCTCGGCGCCTTCCGCCCCTGCCTGCGCGTGCGAACGCTCGATGAACCAGGCCACCAGGGAAATCAGCGTCGCCGCAAGCAGCAGGTACACCAAAGGATCCCGGAACTGTTCAAGGAACTTCTTCCATTTGGGCACCGGTGGGGCGCTCGCCAGCTCGTTCGGCCCGAACTCTTCAATACGGCGTTTGGCCTCTTCGCTGCTTAAACCTGTCGAAACATCAACGTTCAGGGCCTTGGCGACCTGCTCTGATTCGAGCAGAGAGGGATCGCTGTCTTTTGACAAGCCGGATGAAGGTTGGACGACGTGATTACTGGAAGAACCAGTCATTCTCGAACTCCTAGGTCAGCCGCGGAGTATTCAGCTCGGGACTACGCGGAAACGCCGACCCGGACTGCGCGGTTGTGTGGCCGACGCTTATGCATCGGTCCTTAGCAGGTCTATTATTACACATCACTGCTTGCTGACATGGTCTCTCAGCGCTAGGAAAATCATATGTTCGACAAATATCCTGCCGACCGATTACAGAAATACCTACTTGCTATCACTTTTCAGTTACCACGAGCTGCTGAAGAACGGTTCCCCCGACCTTCCCGAATCGCTTCGCCGCTATCCGCCACTAATGAGAGAATGGGGGTATGGCAATGAAAAAGGGCCCGACAAAAGGTTCGGGCGGTAAACACCGCAGCAAGCTCCGCGGTAAAGGTCCGACCCCGAAAGCGGAGGACCGCGTATATCACAAAGCGTACAAGGCCAAGAAGACTGCGGAACGCCGCAAGGCATCCGATCCAAGGCTGGCGGCACGAAGGCGCGTGGCGAAATTCTCATCCGACACGGACGATCTCGTCATCGGGCGCAACGCGGTGCTCGAGGCTCTCAGGGTGGGCGTCCCATCGGTTCAGCTGTATCTTGCGACCCGCATCGAGCACGATGACCGGACTCGCGAAATCGTCAAGCTGGCGGGCAGCGCGGGCTTGCATCTGCTCGAAGCAGACCGTCTGGAGATGGACCGCATCGCCCGTTCCGGCAACCATCAGGGCGTGGTGCTGAAGGTACAGCCGTACCAGTACTCATCGGTCCAGACGCTCCTCGAGCAGGCCGCAAAGCGCGCTCGCGCGATGGAGGCGGCCTCCCCTGCGGCACGCATCGCTTCGCAGCCGCTGTTCATCGCTCTCGATGGGGTAACCGACCCGCAGAATCTCGGTGCCGTCATTCGCTCCGCAGCTGCTTTCGGTGCCTCCGGCGTGATACTTCCGGAACGTCGCAGCGCTTCAGTCACGTCAACCGCGTGGAAGGTCTCCGCCGGCGCGGCGGCACACATGCCCGTAGCCCGTGTGGTGAACCTCACCAAGGCGCTTCAGGGCCTGAAGGAAAACGGATACTACGTCGTTGGCCTCGATGGCGGCGGCGACTCGATGGTCGGCGAGACGGGCTTCGAAAAGGATCCGCTGGTGGTCGTGCTCGGTTCCGAGGGAAGCGGACTGAGTCGTTTGGTTCGCGAGAATTGCGATGCGATTGCGGGAATCCCCATCACCAATATGGTGGAATCCCTCAACGCCTCGGTCGCCGCCGGCATCAGCCTGTATGCCGTCGCCAACGCACGTCGCAAAGCTGCCGCCAAACTGTAATGAGTGACGTTAAGCGGCTCTTCACATTTCGGCATGTAAAGACCCAATGTAAGGGTCCAATAAGATAACTGCACTAAAAGGACAGCAATCCCGGATTTTTTTACGAAATTGCTGTCCTTTTAGTGCAGTTATCTGACCACGGCCCCGAACACACCGCCCGAGTCGAGTTGATGTTCAGCGCGCCGCGGCTGAACATCAACTCGACCAAACAGCCGCGTCGGGGTCGTCTTCGGGGTTGTAGTAGGAAGCGTCGTCATCGACCACGCCGGAATCGGCTTCCGAATTGATGTCCTCCATGGCTTGGGCATCGAGTTTGTATTGGGGCAGCACCTTTTGGATGTAGCTTTCCACCGCCTCCGCCATCGGAATATCATGACCCGCTTTCTCGGCCAGATACCAGCGATGCGTAAGAATCTCATGGAAGAACTGGGCTGGCTGGATCTGCGAGCGATACTCCTGAGGAATCATGCGAACGGTGGGTTCGAACATTTCTCGCATCCAGTCAGTGGCCACAATCTCTAGATCTTCGCCCTGCCTCCAAGTGGAGGCCCTGTAGGCATCGAGGTCATTGAGCAATCGGCGCGCCTGATTCTCCTGCACATCCAATCCGGTGAGCCGCAGCAGTTTCCGGGAGGCATAGCCCGCGTCTACCACTCGCGGACGCACGAGCACACGATTGCCGTCGGTGTCGGTCTTCATCTCCAATTCATCCACATCGAAGCCCAACTCGTTGAGCTTGTTGACTCGTTGCTCGATTTTCCACATCTCATTCGGGCTGAAGCTATCCACATCGGTGAGTGCGCTCCACAGCGAATGATACCGCTCGGCAAGCCTGTTGCCGACCTCGACTTCATCCACCTCGGCGGGCAGAAGATTGCCTGAATTCAGATCCATCAATTCGCCGATGATATTCGTTCGTGCAAGATCGATATCGTATTCCCGTTGCCCATTGGTGAGATTCGCATGAAGATCACCGGTTTCGGCATCGACCAGGAAGGCCGCGAAAGAATCCGCATCCCTGAGGAAGAGCACATTCGACAACGACACGTCACCCCAGTAGAAACCCATCAGATGCAGGCGAACCATCAGGACCGCCAAGGCGTCAATCAACCGTTCAGCGGTATCGGGACGAAGGTTACGGGCGAAGAGCGCACGATACGGCAGTGAGAACTTCAGATGTCTGGTGACCAGAATGGCCTCCAGCGGCTCACCCTCCGGGGTGCGTCGGCCGGTGACGACCGCAACGGGCGATACGGTGGGTAATTCGAGCATCTGCAGACGCCTGAGCAACTCGTATTCCCGCTCGGCGACCGACTGGGTGATTTCCTTCATGGCATAGACTTCATCGCCGACGTGCACGAATCTCACCACGTGCCTGGAGATGCCACGAGGAAGGTTGGCGAGCAGCTCAGCGGGCCACTGCACCAATGGCTTGTGCCACGGCAGAGTGAACATCGCGGGATTCGAGCTTGCCGCGGTTATCCTCAAGGCCTGCGGGGTTGCGGAGCTGTCCTCATCTCTTGCCTTCACGGAGGTCGCCTGCAAGGCACGAGGGTCCATTTGTGAGAGTTTCGCTTCATCCATAGCATTCAATGTATCCTGCTCAGTGGTCACCGGTGTAATCCCTCGTCGTTTCGTGATAATTCTTCGCTTTCCATGGACTTCATAGCAGCTCCCACAACCAGCCGACACGCTTTCGCATACCGCGGCAGCATTCGCAATTGCGAGGAGCCTCCCGGTACAGCGACGGACACCTGGGCGCTCCCGACGGGTATGGAAAACCCCCGCACAAGTGCGGGGGTCCACGGCTGGCAGCGCAGAGAATCCGGAACGCTTCAGCCACAACGGTTCAGGAATCTCGACAATCCCCGAACCTGCTACTAGTTGAGACGCAGTTCGCTTGAAGGAGCGAAGAGGTGCATCTTGGCGGGATCGATGTGAATCTTCACGGTATCGCCCACACCAGGCAATTCGCGAGGAGACACACGGACCGTGGTCATCTTGTTCTGATCAGACATCATCGTGGACTCTTCCGCGCTGGAATTATCCGTCAGAATGTGACCGTAGATGTATCCGTCCGAACCGAGATCCTCGACGTTGATGACCTTGAGCGAGAAGGCATCGGGATCCGCAGGGCTTGCCAAGGAGGCATCCTCGGGACGGAAGCCGAGAACGATCTTGCCGTTGTCCTCAGCGGTCAGCTTGTTCACCGCTTCAGCCGGAAGGCTGATGGTGTCGTCGCCAATCTTCGCCTGACCATTGACCACCGGATGAACGTTCAGGTTCATTGAAGGTGAGCCGATGAATCCGGCGACAAAGACGTTTGCCGGGCGATCGTACAGCTCGGTAGGACGTCCGACCTGCTGCAACAGACCCAGCTTGATGACAGCGATGCGATCGCCCATCGTCAGAGCCTCGGTCTGGTCGTGGGTCACATAGAGTGTGGTGACACCCAGCTGACGCTGCAGAGCAGCGATCTGCGTACGTGTCTGCACACGGAGCTTTGCATCCAAATTGGAAAGCGGCTCATCCATGAGGAATACCTTCGGCTCACGAACGATTGCGCGCCCCATGGCGACACGCTGACGCTGACCACCGGAAAGAGCCTTCGGCTTGCGGTCGAGATACTCGGTGAGATCCAGGATCTCAGCCGCCTTCTCCACACGCTTGCGAATTTCATCCTTCGGCGTTCCAGCAATCTTGAGCGCGAAGCCCATGTTGTCGGCAACGGTCATATGAGGATACAGAGCGTAGTTCTGGAACACCATTGCGATGTCGCGATCCTTGGGCTGCATCGTGGTGACATCTTTGCCACCGATGAGGATACGGCCCTTGTTGACCTCTTCCAGACCAGCAAGCATGCGCAGAGTCGTTGACTTTCCGCAACCTGAAGGACCGACGAGGACCAGGAACTCACCATCTTTGATTTCCATGTTGAGATCGTCTACCGAGGGCTTATCGTTGCCCGGGTAGATACGTGTAACATGCTCGAATACCACTTCAGCCATGTTGTTCATCCTTTCATCGGCAGGTACGTGCCGAACGATCCGTAGTGAAGGGTTTCACTGTTCTGCCGCTGAACTGGCATCGACGACTATGAAGACGCATGCACAACGACACTTGGTTATTGGTGGTTCGCCGAAGAAAACTCTCCCTTGAGCCAAAACTCACTATACACCATGAATATTGTCCCGGCGCGGCGCATACAAACCCTTGATATTGCAACGCTTTAAACGTTTGCCCCGTCCATGGGGGCCACCTGCTCCCGATGCCTGCCAGCAGGGGGAACGATCCGCCGGCAATCACGCGAACTTGCCTGAACGATGGAGACATGGAGAAGCCTGAGCCTTCGTCAATGATATGGGGGCACAATAGAGCCTATGAGCGATCTGAGCGTATTGAACCTGACTCCCGGCCAACAAGTCGGCGGTTACACACTCGTCGCACGTCTCGGCGGCGGGGCTATGGGCTCCGTCTGGAGCGTTACGGACGATGGCGGCCAGATGTACGCAATGAAGATTCTCAGAGATTCCCTGAACGACCAGAACGACCGGACTGACGAATCCGATGCTTCAGATTCCCGCGACCACGATTCCGAAGGATACGAGAGGGTCAACGCCCGCGAGCGCCTGCGTCGTGAAGCCTTGGCCCTTCGAAAAATCAACCATCCGGGGGTCTGCAACATCGTGGATATGGAACTCGACGATGCCTTGGCGTTCATCGTGACCGAGCTCATCGAAGGCAAGACCCTGCGCGACGACGTCGCCGCGAACGGCCGCTATACGGGCGATGATCTGGAACGCCTCTCGCGCAAACTCATGGATGCCGTGCGCGCGGTCCATGCGGCGGGAATCGTGCATAGAGATATCAAACCGACCAATGTCATGATCTCATCCCGAGGTCCGGTGCTCGTCGATTTCGGCATCGCGATGGGTGCAGGCGAAAGCCACGTCACCCGTACCGGTCTGGTCATGGGCACTCCCGGCTTCATAGCACCGGAAATCATCGACGGCGAGGAATCTGATGCCGGTGCCGACTGGTGGAGCACTGCGGCGGTTCTGGCCTTCGCCGCGACAGGCAAGGCGGTATTCGGAGTGAAACCGATGATGGCGGTTCTGGAGAGAGCCGCTTCCGGAAACGCCGATCTCAGCGGCCTGCCTACAGGAACACTGACGGCATTTCGCAAAGCGCTCGCACCGAAGCGACGGGACCGTTGCTCACCTGACGAGCTGCTGCGCGCGATCACGCTTGATGCGATGGTGCCTGAACTCTGGCAGACCGATGTCGCTCAAGAACACCAAAGTCCGGATACCCCCTCCGAGAATTCCCACGCCGGGGACTCCGGCGCCTCGAATGATGCGAACCCCTCAGAGACGGCGGTGATGCGCCCTTTTGGAGGAAGCTCCTCAGGCACTGAAACGCTGCCCGCTCTGGCCGGCAACACCGTGCCGTTGGAAGCGGAACGAGCCTCGGCGAACAATCCGCGCCGTCTGTGGGAACGTCAGGAAGCTCCCGATGCGGATAGCGACGACGACGAAACGGCGATTTTCGCGCCGACGACCGCGACGATGCCGCAATCGCAATTCGGGCAGATGAACACAGATGATGCCGGCGACCATACGGCGGTACTGAACGGCGCATTCCCGCAGAATCTCGAATCGGCGGATAGCGGCACGATGGATGATGCAGGTAGGGCATCAGAAACGACGATAGGAATGCCACCGACTGTGCCTGAGGCAGACTGGCGGCCTGACACCCCGACTTCGGCTTATCCTCCGTATCTGCAGGATTCGGATGCGGAAGATGATGTTGCCGCACAGCCACGCACCTTCACCGAAGCATGCGCGGTGTTTCGCAGTCGCGGAAATCTCGTTATCGTGTGCGTAGGCATTCTGCTCGCAGTGATAGCCGCATCTCTGCCAACCGTGGCTATGATGCTCTGCGCCCTGGTGCTCTGGTCAAGCTGCACGCAGGGGATGCTCAGCGAGGCTCGTCTGAGCCGCCAGGAACGCCGAGGCGGGCGATTTACTCGCGCCGATGGCATATTGAGCCTCACCTCCTTGCCCTGGTACCTGCTCAAAAGCCTGATATTGGCGATTCCCCGCCTGCTGTTGTCACTGCTTATCGTGGTGATTATCGTGACCTGTGTCGCCGTACTGTGGGATATGCCGGGCATCACCGGCTCCTTCAACGCGTTCGGCATAGTCGTCCACGTCCCCTTGTTAGGGGGAAAACCTCTTGGCGCTTCGGGCCTCACACTCGGACTTGCCGTATGCATCTCCTGGCTCGTGGTCTGCATCAGTCCGAAATCCGATACCTTGAAGCTCGGAGCCGGGCGCTTGCTGACGCGCTATCAGGGAATATTCGATGCCGAAAGCGAACACGAGGCAGAAAGCCAAGGCAGACGACTGCTCATCATGCTGCTGGCATGCCTTATCGTCATCATCGCCGCAATCGCCGTGGCTGCAAGCAAACAGTCGGTAGATTGGACCCCTATCCCGCTTCTGGAATCGTAGCCGCCGACGGCGCGATGTGCTTCTGGACCGCAATATTCACATGGAAACGAGATGTGGGTACAGTACACTTATGCCGGATTCTTCGAAAGGACCGCAATGTCTCAGAACCCCAACACACGACCGGGCAGCAAGGAAAACGGCAAGCGATCGGCGCGCGAGCAGCGCAAGGCCGAGCAACTGGCCGAACAACAGGCTCAGGCAGCCAAACTCGCGAAAGAACGCAAACAGCAAACACTGATAGGCATCATCGTCGTTGTCGTCGTAGTGGCTCTGGTGGCGGTCGCCGGTTTCGCCATCTGGCGAGCTACACGGCCAGTCAGCACGGCAGACGCCGATAAGGCGTACGAAGCCGTTCAGTCCGTTGAAACGAAACCGTCGGATGCAAATGCGAAAGGCGGCTTCCTGATTTCCAAGAACGGACTGAACAAGAAGGTCGCCGACGTACCGACCGTGGAGGAGTACATGGACTTCCTCTGCCCGGGATGCGGCTCATTCAACCGTGCCGTGGATTCCTCCTTGCAGAAGATGGTCGCGGCAGGGCAGATCAACCTCGTGGTGTACCCGAACGCCTTCCTCGACAGCCTCTCCACCGATGAGTATTCGACGAGGGCGGCAAGCGCCGCGGCATACATCGCCCAGAACGACCCCGAGCATCTCCTGGCATTCATTGCCGACATGTTCGCCGAAGACTTCCAGCCGAGCGAATCCAACTATAAAGCGGTCAGCGACAAGCAGATTCAACAGGTCGCCATCAAGGCAGGAGTCAATGAATCCGTGGCCAAGAAGTCCACCGACGGCACCTACAAGACCTGGATCACCAAGGTATCCGCATACTCCCCCTTGCGTCAGGAACTGTGGAACGTCTCAGGCAGCACCAAAGGACAGATGACAACTCCGACGGTCCGCATCAACAGCAATTACTGGGATATGAATTCCGTCAGTTCCTCTGGTCTCGATACCGGTTCCGCCCTGCTCAAGGCACTCGGTCTGTCATCGACCGATGTCGGTCAGGAAGGTGTGCTGCCTTCGATCGGGGCATCGGGAAAGCCCGTATCACTGAGCTGACGGCCAGCCACGACCCTTGTCCGCGATAACCGCTTCGACCCGAAGAACCCTCCTGAATACGGGAGCGGCACTTCGGGTCGAAGTCATTCAAGGGTACTGCTATGCTTGTCACTTGTCCGTTCGACGAGTGCGCAGCCCGTCGATGTTGAGACAGGCCTCCTTAGCTCAGCTGGCCAGAGCAGCCGCCTTGTAAGCGGCAGGTCGTCAGTTCGACTCTGACAGGAGGCTCTTTACATGTCACGCCCGAAAACTTCTTGTCAGAATGTTCGGCAACAACCTCGCAGCGGCTCTCGTCAGCTCAATGGCACATCGGTATTCCAGAAACAGCTCGCCATATTTCTCGAAGCGCGAAACACGGTGTTCTAATTTATACATAGAGTGCAGTATGATAATAATAGTTGTTGGGAATTATGAACAGTTGTTTCTTGAGTAAGCACACCGAAGCCCTTCCCCCAACAACGGCTTCGGTAAGGGTGCCCGGGCTTTCCCCCAACCTGCTCGGTGCATCCGTTGGGGGCGGGAGCATCCCCTTCATTCCCGCCCCCTCTTCTTTTTCTCGCATCCCAAGCTGGTTTTCCCACGTTGAATTAGATAACTGCATCACGAGGACAGCAACGTGGCAAAAAAATCTCGGAAGAACTGTCCTTGTGATGCAGTTATCGTAATGGGTGGGCAGTTTTCCTCCAACTCGCTGCGCTCTTCCCAGAATAAATGTGGAAGTTTCTTCCCCTAACGCTCATCCCGCCCCGAAACGACCGGCAAACGGTTAGAATCGCAACAGTTAGTGCTGCTATATGCACGGAGGAGGAATCTGGATGGCTAAACGCTGGACACCTGATCGCTTTGTCACGCGTCGGCGTATTCGGGTGATGGCATGCTCGATTATCGTCGCCGTTTCCTCAGTACTGTATTTCGGGGTGGCCGCACGGAAAACCGTGGCACTGTCCATCAACGGAGAGACCGAAACCGTGCAAACCTACGCCATGAGCATCGACCGTCTCCTGGAGCAACAGGGAGTGAAGGTCAAAACCCATGATTTCATCGACTCCACGTCCGGGGAAATGCTGACGAATCATTCAGTGGTGACCGTACGCAGTGCATATCAGACGACCATCAACATCGACGGCACCGAGGTTCCGTTCTGGACGGTCGCGACCAGTGCCGAGCAACTGTTGGGCTTCTTCCAGGAGAATGAGCACAACGCCTCCAAAGTCAGCGTCGACATCAAGAACGTCTACAACCAGCTCACCGGAGGCCTTGTCATCAATCGAAAGGGCCCGGTAACCGTCATCGCTGACGGCAAGAGCTCCGTCGCGCCGGACGGGAAGCTGCCGGCAGCATCGATTCTGGATTCCAAAGGCATCGTTCTCGGAAAACAGGACCGCGTCAGCATAGAAACCGACAACGGCGAGACGGTGCTTCGCGTAAAGCGTGTAACACAAAGCGAGACCACCAATATCAAGGCCACACCTCATGGCACGCAGACCGTTGTCGACAATACGCTTTCACCGGGGGAAACGGTGATCCGTCAGACCGGAAAGGACGGCGAGAACAAGGAGACCTACAACACCACCTTTGTCGATGGCGTCGCCGAGAGCTCAACGCTAATCAAGTCGGAAACGCTCAGCGTGCCATTGGATACGGTGGTTGCCGTCGGACCTGCCGAAAGCAGCACTCCATCCGACAGTTCCTCCGCCTCCGGCGACGACAGCACATCGACTTCGTCTCCCACGCCAAGCCAGAGTTCAAGCGAGACCTCGACGGACACTCAAAGCCCGGCACCCAGCAAGTCCACACCTTCTTCTTCGTCCGCGAAACCCACATCAACCCCATCGACGTCCAAACCGAGCACATCGACACCAACATCGACACCAGCTCCAAGCAAAACGGCGACCAGCACGCCCACCAATTCAGGAGGCTCCTCAGGCGGGTCATCCGGTGGCTCCTCAGGCGGCTCTTCGGCATCAGGTCGGCTTTGGCACCCCACCGTGGCACAGGCGCAAGCCTATGCGGCCGGGGCTGCGGCGCAACGCGGATGGACGGGGTCGCAATGGACTGATTTGGTCTGGCTCTGGAACAAGGAATCCGGGTGGAGATGGAACGCCGACAACCCAACATCTGATGCCTACGGCATCCCTCAATCACTTCCTGGTTCAAATATGGGCACGGGATGGCAGGATGACGGCGCAGTGCAGATCGATTGGGGGCTGCGATACATCGCTCAACGCTACGGAAGCCCTACGCAGGCCAAGGCGTACTGGCTGAAACACAACTGGTACTGAACGAGAGCCAATGACCGAAACAAGCATCCCTGCCGCACACGCCACAACGAAGGTGACACCGGTAGAAGAAACACAGAGCAACTTGCTCGGAGCCGCTGACATTCGTCGAATCGCAGCCGAGGCGGGCATCAGCCCCACCAAGAAACTGGGTCAGAACTTCGTCATCGATCCCGGTACCGTCCGTAAAATCGTTCGAGAATCCGGAATCGGCAGCGACGACCTCGTTCTGGAAGTGGGCCCTGGGCTCGGCTCTCTGACCTTGGGAATTCTGGAAGTCGGAGCTCACCTGACTGCCGTGGAGATAGACCCGCCTTTGGCCGCACGCCTGCCGTCAACCGTGAGCGAGTACAACAGGGACGGTGCCAATCGTCTGAACATCGTGAATCAGGATGCTTTGCTGCTCCAAGATACGAATCTGCCGGCAGAGTATGGCACCACGGACTTCACACTCGTCGCCAACCTTCCCTATAACGTTGCGACACCGATTCTGTTGACCCTCCTCGAACGCTTTCCGCACTTGACCCGCTTTCTAGTCATGGTGCAGAAGGAAGTCGCAGACCGTCTGGTCGCATCGCCCGGCACGAAGATATACGGCACACCAAGCGCGAAACTCGCATGGTACGGCACCGCAAAGCGTGCCGGAACGATAGGTCGCAACGTATTCTGGCCCGCCCCGAATGTCGATTCCGCCCTGGTCCTGTTCACCCGCGACAAGGCTGAAGCACGCGACATGAATTCGAGAGCCTCCGTATTCGACCTCATCGACGCAGCCTTCCAGCAACGGCGCAAGACCTTGCATGCCGCCCTCAGACAACGGGTCGGCGACCAGGCATATGCCCTTTCGGGAATAGATCCGACCCGTAGAGGCGAAACCCTTGGCATCGATGAATTCATGCGACTCAATGCCGCTGCGAAAAGGGCAGGTGAGTGACCACCGGCACCTCGTCACCGGGAGCCGGTGGCCCCATCACCGATACGGTCGTGGTCCATTGCCCGGCGAAAACCAACCTGGAGCTCAGAGTGGGTGCCGCCCGCACCGAAATCGGCAATCGTCATCCGCTGCGGACACTGTATTGTGCGCTCAGCCTCGCAGACTCCGTACGACTGACCAGACGCCCGGAAGGCTCAGGAGTCTCGCTGGCTTTGCAGGGTCCGCACCTGGGTGGTCTTTCCGTTTCAGGACCTTCGGCATACCGGAATCATGCGGTCAGGGCGCTGCTAGCAGCTGCGGAGGCATACGGCAGACTACCGGATGTCGCGATTTCCATCACCAAACGCATCCCGGTCGGCGCGGGACTGGGCGGAGGCTCCGCAGATGCCGCCGGCGTGCTACTCGGTGTGAACGCTCTTTGGCAACTTCACGAACCCCCGGCCGCGTGGGAGACGATAGCTTCCGGGCTCGGTGCAGACATGCCCTTCTGTCTCCACGGCGGTCTGGCATACGGCAGCGGCTACGGCGAAACCATCACATTGGTGGAGGATTCGTCTGAGGTCGCGCAACATTACCGTTCTCTCGGGCTGCTTGGTGAGACACTGATAGGTGCTTATCGACAGCAATTGCCGACTGCGGAGGTATACGCGGCCTTCGATCGGCTGGGTTCCTGCCCAGATGATACGAATGACCTGCAACGTGCCTCGTTAACGCTGCACCCCCGGTCACGGGAGGCAATCGACCTCGCCCTCGGCGCGGGCGCCCGGCACGCATTCGTCTCGGGTTCCGGCCCATCGGTGATCGCATGCGTAGACGGTGGAGGAGTCGCGGATGCGGTTCGGCAGGCTTGGCTCGAAGGCGGGGCGGTGGATTGGATTCACCAAGCGGAGAGCCCGGCATGGCCTTATGTCGAATGAAGTGGGGCGCGCACTGATGAGTCAGCACTGGTGAGTCAGCACTGGTGAGTCAGCACTGGTGAGTCAGCAAGTAAGGATAAGGTGTATGCAGAAAGATTGCGGAAGGGTTAGAGTATGACGATTCCTGAGCCGTTCGATGAACGCGAGGCACGCAAGCAGTTTGTTCGCAGGCGCCAGAAACTGGTTTTCACCATCGCCGTGGCGGCACTCGTCGCGGTTACGGTTGTCTGCGCGCTGTTCATTCTTGGCGCACTTGGCAAGACTCCACAGAAAACCGCCGCGCAGCAACCGAATTACGGTGTCGCCGTCCCATGCGCACCGGCCAATTCAACCGTCGCCAACCACCCGAACGTCGCGGTCCGCGTGCTCAACGGTACCGACAAGTCCGGCCTGGGCACTGCAGTCATGGAAGCGCTGAGCAACAGAGGCTTCAGCATGACGGGTAGCGGCGACTACCCGAGCAAGGTCGAGGTGCAGCGCACCGAGATTCTCTTCGGCAAGAACAATATCGCCAAGGCCTACACCGTTGCGGCCCAGTTCAACGATGCCATCATGAGAATGGATGACCGCTCGGATCAACTGGTCGATGTCGTCATCGGCTCGACCTTCAATAACCTCAACTCCGAAAAGTCAATCGTCGCCGCCGGAAAGCCCATAACCTCCATAGAAGGTTGCGTTTCGGATGCCAACACGATGAAGGATTTGCCCAAGGCCCCAGAACACGACGCGGTGAACTGATGTGAACTGATTCTTCCGGCCAGGGTCAGGACCGCAATGATCGCTCTGAACCCAACGGGCTCTTCGCATTTTGGCGTGTAAGAACCCACCGAATACGATAACTGCATCAACAGGACTGCTTTTCCGGGAAATCATTGCCAAAAACTGTCCTGTTGATGCAGTTATCATCTCAACGAACCGTGCCTGCTCCAACCCGCGACCGATAGGTACAGCGAGTGCCGCGCCGATGAACGACTGCACGAGACGCTAGAAACTGCTGTTGCGGGCTACTGCTGCCGCGACCACCATTGCAACAGTTCCTCACGTGCTGAATCTTCATCCACAGGGCCGTTGTCAAGCCTGTATTCGAGCATATGCTTGTATGCTCTGCCTACCTCCGGACCTGCCGGAATGCCCAGTATCTCCATGATTTGGGAACCGTTCAGATCAGGTCGAATCGCTTCGAAACCCTCTTTCTGCCTGAGATCCTCGACGCGCTTCTCCATCTCATCCATCGCCCCGGAGAACAGCATCGCCTTATGTTTGTTCTGCGTGGTCGCATCTGCCCTGGTGAGACGGTTCAATCGTTCATACAGATGTCCTGAATCCTTGACATACCGGCGTACCGCAGCATCCGTCCAGGGCTCGTCGACATAGCCGTGGAAACGCAGGTGCAGGGCGACCAAGTCGCTGACATCCGCAATGAGCTTGTGGTCGAAACGGAGCGCCTTAAGCCGCTTCCGGGCAATCTTCGCCCCTACGATATCGTGATGGTGGAAACTCACCTTCCCGCCCGCTTCGAATTTCCGTGTTTTCGGCTTGCCGATATCGTGAATCAGAGCGGCGAGTCTGAGCGTGAGGTCCGGTGCCGGAACCGCTCCGTCCGGTCCCGTCTCCAAGGAAATGGCGCGATCCAGCACGATCAGGGAATGTTCGAACACATCCTTATGGCGATGATGCTCGTCAATCTCCAATTGCAAAGCCGGAATCTCGGGGAATACGACATCAGCGATTCCCGATTCCACCAGGGCTTCGATACCTTCCCTGGGGTGGTCGGTCAGCAGGAGCTTGACCAGTTCGTCCCTTACCCGTTCCGCCGAGACGATGGACAATCTCTCGGTCATCTCGGTGATGGCGGTGGCGGTGTCGGGTGTGATGCTGAAGCCAAGCTGCGCGACGAAACGAACCGCACGCATCATGCGCAAAGGATCATCGGCAAAAGACTGACGTGGATCGACCGGCGTGCGCAGCACACCTTTCGCCAGATCAGCTGCTCCTGAATATGGGTCGACGAACTCCAGTTCCGGCACACGCAGCGCCATGGCGTTGACGGTGAAATCACGCCTCGACAGGTCGCCTTCCAAGCTTGAGCCGTAATTCACATCCGGTTTACGCGAATCAGGGTCATAGGTATCGCTGCGATAGGTGGTGATCTCCACCTTGACCTCGGTACCGTCCGGCCGGCGTCTCAATGCGCCCAGCGTCCCGAATTTACGGCCCATGTCCCAGAATCCCTGCCCCCAGGCCCTCATGATCGGCTCGAATTCCTCGGGCCGTGCAGAAGTGCAGAAATCCAGGTCATGGGAGGGGCGATGCAGCAGCAAATCTCGCACAGGCCCCCCTACCAGGGAGAGCTCGTACCCCTGCGCTGCGAATAAGCGCCCTAATTCAATGGCTTCAGGCCAGACTTCAAAATCCACGTACACCCTTTCAAGGAACCCTCACATGCGCCTACAAGCATACCGTTACCCCACCTGCACAATAACTTACGTAAAGTAGAGACATGATTACGCCCGCCGACTTCGCGCGCATGCTTGCCCATGCGACCGCTGCCGCGGACAACCATGCGTATGCCGAAGGCGACGAGGGAACCCTCCGATTCACCACGGAGAGCCAGGGCGAGGAATTCGTCATTCCCAATGACGACAAGGATTCCAAGCCCACTCCCGCCATGATGCCGACGCGTCGCGTCAGTGCGCGGCCGTCCACATTCGCTTCGCTGGACGCGCAGGAACTGCCGGTTGTACGAGAGTATTCCGCCGGCGGCCTTATCTTCGATGACGCTGAGCATGTGGCGATTATCGCGCGGCACTCACGTTCCGGGCATCTGGAATGGTGTCTGCCGAAGGGACATATAGAAAAGGGCGAGACCCCCGAGCAGACCGCAGTCAGAGAGGTCCATGAAGAGACGGGTATCCTCGGGGAGGTGGTCGACTCCATCGCCACAATCGACTACTGGTTCACCGGAACAACCCAACGCGTGCATAAACTGGTTCATCACTTCGTGCTGAGGCAGATCGGAGGATCTCTTAGTGTAGAAGGAGATCCCGATCATGAGGCGGAAGATGCCATATGGGTCGATTTCGATGATTTGGACAGCGTTCTCAGCTATCCTAATGAACGCAAGATAGCTTGGCTCTACGCAAGGAAACACAAGAAGCACATATGATTGGCGAGCACGGATCAGGGCATCACTCCCCCGAGAACAAGGCTGTTGCGCACAAATCGGCTCAACGCCTGTTCTGGTGTATCGTCATGCTGTTGCTGTCACTGGCAATCGCAATCTCGCCGAACGCAACCCGTGCGCACGCCGCCGAAAGCGCCACCGCAGCCACTGCGGATTCCTGCAATGACCAGGACATCAGCGTTTGCCTGCTGTCCTCCACCTCGGTGGTGACCGACACTTCAGGCTTCGATGCGCAGATTTCCGTCACCAACAACACCACGAGCACATTGGCAGGCGGCTCTCTGACCACTTCGACCAATGTGCTGTACCCCTTCACCTCCCGAGTCGACATGCAGGGTTGGTCCGAAGGCGACACACACATTCCGACACCCAATACGCTCAATACCAGTTCCGTCCCCGAACTCGCACCCCATGCCTCAACGACGGTGTCGATCCATCTGGATGCGGCCAGCACCGAACTCAAGGCCATGAACAGCTGGGGGCCGAAACCGCTGCTGCTGACCTATGCCAGCGGCAAGAGCACCCCGGTCAAGGTACACACTTTCCTGACCCGGTCATCCGACGGCCTGTCGACGGCGCAGACTCCCGCCTTGTCCATCACCACGGTTCTGCCATTGACCGCCTCATCCTGGACGGTAGACAATGATGCTCTGGTGAACCTGGTCACCAAAAGCAGAAATGCAGGCACTCGCAGTTCAGCCTCTCCGGCAGTGGACAAATCTCGGCTTTCGTCAAGTGCCAACTCGATTATTACCCTGGGCAAGGAAGCCAAGGAATACCAACAGCAACAACTCGACATGCTGAACAATCACCCCGAACTGCAATCCGTCGCCGACCCCGATTACCTCTCGTCCTTCCCCATACCACCGCAGACGACGGCGCTGATGCAGTCCTCGAACTTCGACATCACCGCATATTCGCAAGGCGACGCCGCTGCATATGCCAAGGCCGGCATCACCACGGAGCAGTGGAACGCCGCTGCCGGTCTGGCGGCGCTTCGCGAATCGACGGGTGACGAACAGGCCACAGGCACGTCAGTGGCATGGCAAGGTCAGGGAGCCTGGACCTTGCCCGCACTCGAAAGCGCCAGGGATGCGGGATATTCCACCGTCATCGCCGACAGCGAGTACGAAGCCAACAACTCCTCCGTCGCACATACCGGCAAATACGTGGTCCCCACAAAGGACGGCAACGTAACGGTCCTCACCGCACAGCGCGAACTCAGCCGCCTTGCACAAGGCAAATCCACATCCACCGATGCCGATGGAGAAGGCACCGATGCGGGGCGCATGGCCCGATTCATGGCTCAGAGCGCCCTGTACCAGATGGAGCAGCCCTACGCGAACAGAGTGCTTATGGTGACCTTTGCGGAGTCGGGTCAGAACCTTCATGCCGCTGATGCCCTGATGTCTGCAATGGAGCACGCCTCATGGATCAAGCTCACCGACCTGCAGACCCTCGATAAGGCGGACGCCTATCAGGAGGGTTCGAAAGCGAGCGCATCGGTGCCAACGACTTCGGGAATCTCCGCACACCGGCTCTCCGCAATCGAAGGGTATCTGAACACTCTGGCGAGCAACCATAACGACATCGTCCGTTTCGGGTCGGCCATTCTGGTTCAGAAGGAATCGAGCGGCGATGAGAGCGGCGATACTTCCCAGAGCTCAGACACCCAAGCCCTGGCACGCGGCGATGCATCAACCGTCATCGACCAGTCGAACGGTACCGCGGCCGCCTGGCTCGAACAACTCAAATCGGTGCAGAAGGCTTTGGCCCTGCACACCTTCACCGGAAACAGCACCCAGAGCGCATTTGCCAAGGCATCGTCCTCATTGTCACAGCAGCTGCTAGACGGGGTGAGCATCACACCTTCGGAATCCATTTCGGTGGTGAGCGAAACCGCAAGCATGCCCGTGACAATCAGCAATGACCATCCGTATCCCGTGAAGGTCAGCGTGAGCTCCCAAACCGACTCAACCATCATCGCGACCTCGCGATTGACCGAAGCGACCATTCCCGCGAATTCCGAGGTCCAAGTCACCTTCACCATTCGTGTGGCCACCTCGGGCAATGCTACCGCTCGTATCGCCCTGCTCGACCGCAACGGCGAGAGTTTCGGTACCACCCAATCGACCAGAATCACCAGCAGCCTGCAATTGAGCGACAAGAGCGGGCTGATTCTACTAGCAGTCGGCGTGCTGTTCGGCGCACTGGGACTGTGGCGACAATTCACACGCAAAAAGGATGCAGACGAATGAACTCTGTCGGACGCAACTCCGTAATCATGGCCTCCGGCACTGCAGCTTCACGCATCACCGGTCAAATACGCACTATTCTGCTTGCAGCAGCCCTGGGAACCACCGGTACGGCCATCAACGCCTATCAGACCGGCGCGATGATTCCGCAGGTGATGTTCACGCTGATATCAGGAGGCGTGTTCAACGCGGTTCTGGTACCGCAAATCGTCCGTACGCTCAAGTCCAAGCATGCCGAGGAGCATCTCAATAAACTGGTGACGTCCAGTGTGGTGCTGTTGCTGCTGATTACCTTCGTACTGATGATGGGCACATCCGTGCTCACATCCATCTATCTTGATGCACGTTGGACTGGTGAACAGCGTGGTCTGGTGAACGCCTTCACCCTGTGGTGCATGCCGCAGATCTTCTTCTATGGGCTGTATACCATCCTCGGTCAGATTCTGGCAGCGAAAGGCAAATTCGCCACATACGCCTGGAGCTCGGTGGGCGCGAACGTCATCAGCTGCATCGGCTTCGTACTGTTCATCGTGCTTTTCGGCAATGCGCAGCGCAAGCCGATGGAGTTTTGGACGCCGTGGACCATCGCTCTGACTGCAGGCGCCTGGACCTTGGGCGTGGCTTTCCAGGCACTCATCCTTTTCATTCCGCTGATGCGAAGCGGCTTCCGTTTCCACTGGCGCTGGGGCTTGCGAGGCATCGGGCTTCGTTCGATGGGCCCCGTAGCCGCATGGAGCCTTGGTGTCGTGGTGGTGAACCAGCTCGCCAACGTCATCAATGCCCGAATCACGAACGGAGCCCCGCTCGCAGGCAACAATCCATTCGGCATAGCAGGGAACGGTTCGTATCAGAACGCCTTCGCCATCTATATTCTGCCGTACTCGCTGATTGCGGTGTCCGTGACCACGGCCATGTTTCCCCGCCTCTCGAAGGCCGTCGCGGAACACCATATCGGAGAGGCCCGTCTAGGACTGAGCCAGGCCTTACGCAATGTGGGGTTGCTCATGGCCTTCTTCTCGGTCGCGATGATCGTCATGCCCGTTCCGATAACGCGGGCGCTGCTTCCCTCGGTGAACGTCCACGAGGCGGTGCTGATATCTCAACCCCTTGTCGGCCTCTCGTACGGTCTGGTCATATCCGGTGCCTTCCTGCTGGTACAACGTACGTTCTACGCCTTGGAAGACGGCCTGCACCCCTTCATCTTCGCGGCGATGACGAATATTCTGCAGGTGGGTATCGTCCTGCTGGCAACAACACTGCTTCCCCCCGAGCAGTGGACCGGCTGGGTCGGCTTCTCGATGACCCTGGGCAATATCATCTCCTTCCCGTTCCTGATATGGATGCTGCGCAAACAGCTCGGAGGGTCCATCGACGGCAAAAAAATCGGCATGACCTACACGAAGATTCTCATTTCGGCCGTCGTATCAGTGGTTGTGGGTATGGTGCTGTCGACACCCGTGGCACACTTCGTCGGCGCCTCCTTGGAAACCGGCCATGAGCGAATGAGCTGGATACAGGCCATCTTGATGTGCATCCTGCTCTGCGTGGTAGTGGGAATCGTGTATTTCGGTTTGTTGTTCCTCATGAGGACCGAAGAGCTGCTCAAGGCATTGAGCGGTTTCAACGGCCAATTGCACCGCATCTTCAAAGGTTTGGCGGCTCGCGGAACCGAGCCGGCGGTGCAGGAATCACCGGCCGCCGGCAGTCTTCCTCCCGGGCATCTGAAAACACCCGAACAGGCTACCGCGCCAAGTGCCGAAAAGGGTAGAATATCAACGGGACAGGGCTTAATAGAGCAGGCTTCTGATGGCGAAAGTAGCAAACACAGCATGACACCGAAACTCGGAGACACCATAATCGATCGCTATACCCTGATGGCGTCGTTACGCGACGAAGCAGGCTTACAGGCGTGGCGTGCTCACGATTCGGTTTTGGCGCGTGACTGCCAACTCTTCTTCGTCACCGACGGAGCCGTCGCATCGCAATGCAACACCTACGCCTCAGGGCTCGCATTGTCGCGGAACCGCCATTTCACCCCTGTATACCATTTCAGTGAGGCCGAAGGCGTGGCCCTGATCATCACCGCACTCGATGCGGGTGTGTCGCTGTCCGACTATCTGGCAGGCTCCACCGTGGGGACGCTCAGCAACGAAGCGATGCGGACCATCGTCGGCGAAATAGCGGAGGCTCTGATAGCTCTCAAACGCGTCGACCTGCCGAATCCCACGATTTGCACCGACACCATTCGTCTTTCCTCCACCGGCATCATGATTGCGGATGCTCCGATTAATTCGATGCTCGTGGATCCTCTGGGCATCGGCAAGGGTCGAACCCTGAACGAGGAAATGGTCACCAAACAGCTTTCGGCCGTGCTGTATGCCATGCTGACGCGCACTCCCGATGTGCAAGGAATGACCTTCGCGGAGCAAAAACTCCCTGTCGACATCCCCGACGAATTCCGCATCATCTGCTCACGCGGGCTCGGTATGAAACGCGCCAATGGCTCACCTGCCGTTCCGCTGCGCACCCTTGCAGAGTTTGAGGCGCTTCTCGGCGCCTGGACGCCGCCGGAGGAGCTTTCGGACCGGGACATCGTTTGGCCGGAGCACGCGGGCGAAGGCTCCATAGAAAAGGTCGGGGTCAGGGTTACCGACAGCCATGCAGTCCGTGACATCCCCGAATCCTTCGCCACCGCCTCCAAGGCTGCAGGAAACGCACAGGCAGAGCCGCAATGGGCGACGAATCAGCTGCTGTTCCCCGAAAGCGATGAAGTGCAGATGGTTCATCCGGATTCAAGCAACGGTGACCTCTTCGCAGCTTTCGAAGATTTCCCATACATCAAGCCAATCGCGGACCGCTATCCCGAAAACGCCACCAGCGCTCTCGACGTGAGTGGACTGCGCGCGGCGAAAGCCGTGGGAGACGGGGAAGTACCCACCAATACCGGTGAAATTCCCGAAACGACCGCTTCCATCCCTCTTGAGACAATCAAGCAGCAGGCAGAAGCCGTGAAAGAAAAAGAGGCCGAAGAACAGCAGGATGCGCTGAATCAGGAGATGACCTCTTCGATGCAGCCATTGCCGCCGAGCTTCACGCCCAAACCAAGAACCCGCAGACCGGTCTCACAGGAGTATTCCGGCTACGCCGGCGATTCATCAGATGATGACGATTCGGACTCGGCCGACTCAGGCAAGAAGCTCTTCGGAGTCTTGTCAGGTCGTACAGTATCGATTATCGCAGGAATTCTTCTGATTGTCGCCGCTCTGACCTGGGCGGTCAACGGCCTTCTGGATGCCACCATCGGCTCATCGGACGAGGGCAACACCAAAAGCAACTGGCCAGAGATGACCAATGTGCCCTTCCGCAGCACGGACACTGCAAGCACCTCCGATGGAGCGGAAAACACGGAAGCATCGCCTTCGAGTTCAGCAAGCACAACGAGCGAGACGAAGGTCACGCATGACGACAAGGTGGCCAATGCGGCCCCGAGTCCGTCGGCGACGCCGACCCCGGAGAACACCACGGCATTCCCCACGGGAACCCAGACCTTCCTCAGCCAACCCGCCGGACTGGCAGGGCGAGGCTGGTATGTGCACCTGACACAACCTCAGCAGGTCAGCAGACTGGTGATTTCCATTCGCCAATCCGGCGGTCAAGGTCAGATTTTCGTAAACTCCACTGCGGGCGCACCGAATCAGGGTGATCCTGTGGCACAGTTCACCTTCGACCCGAGCGGTACCACAACGGTCACGCTCCCCTCGCCGGTTAGCACGCAGGACCTCGTGGTATGGGTCCCCTTGGATTCCACACCTTCAGGTGGCCTGTACTTCAACTCCGTGAAGGTCTACTGACGGAGTTGCGGCTTTCCTTTCACGAGCTCGGCGGGGAAGTGTACCGAAGTCGTGACATCTTGGACATTGTTCTACTCTCCCATTCGGGTTTGTAATACAGTGTGCCGTAATGTGCGCAGTCGCATCGTCTACGAGCACATGCACCCAAATCTGTATTTCTCTGCAGAAAGGCAAAGATTATGTCGGATAATCCGAACACCGCATCCAAGGTCATCAAGAACGACCCCTGGTTCGGCAGCTACGCAAGTCGCGCCGAATCCATGCGAGCTTCGGAGATCCGAGCACTCTTTGCAGTGGCAAACCGGCCCGAGGTGGTTTCGCTCGCAGGCGGTATGCCCTATCTGGAACGCATGCCATTCGGAGAGCTTTCCGAGCTCATCGCCAAAATGATCGTCGATAAAGGCGATGTGGCATGGCAGTATGGTTCGGCGCAGGGTGATCCGCATCTTCGCGAAGACGTGCTGCAAATCATGGAATTGGAAAACATCACCGACGTGCAGCCCGACGATGTGGTCATCGTCAATGGTTCTCAATCGGGTCTGGACCTGATTACGCGCATCATGTGCAACCCCGGTGATGTTATCCTCGCCGAAGCGCCCAACTATGTCGGTGCTCTGGGTGTGTTCCAGTCCTTCCAGGTGGATGTCGTCAATGTGTTGCTCGACAAGGATGGCTTGATACCCGAGGCATTCGAACAGGCCATCGTGGAACAGCGGAAGCTGGGGAAGCAGGTCAAGTTCCTGTATACCGTGCCGAATTTCCATAATCCCGCCGGGGCCACGATGAGCGAGGAACGCCGTCCGCGAATACTGGAGATAGCCAAGCGCTACCATGTGCTGATCGTTGAGGACAACCCTTACGGATTGTTGAGTTTCAAGGGAAAGACCTACCCGGCGCTGCGCTCCATGGATTCCGAGAACGTGGTCTATCTGAGCAGCTTCTCCAAGATTATCGCTCCGGGTATGCGCGTGGCCTGGATGGTCGCCCCTCCGGGGATTCGCCACAAGCTGGTGCTGGCCAACGAGTCGGCAATTCTGTGCCCTTCGAATATGAGCCAGATGACGGTAACCACCTATCTCGATAACTTCGACTGGAAATCTCAGATTAACGACTATCGAGGCATGTACAAGGAGCGATGCGACACGATGGATGCCGCCTTGCGGGAGTATCTGCCCTACTGTTCGTGGCATAAGCCGGAGGGTGGCTTCTACATCTGGCTGCAGATACCAGAGGGTCTCAACTCCAGGGCGATGCTTCCACGTGCGATTACCGCAAAGGTCGCCTACGTGGCGGGTACGGCCTTCTACAACAATGGTGAAGGAACCGACCATATGCGTCTTTCCTTCTGCTACCCGACGCCTGAGCGCATACATGAAGGCATCAGAAGACTATCGACCGTCATCGATGCGGAGCGCGAAACCGCCGAGCTTTTCGGGACCGGCGGAAAGGCCGACCCCGACCCGAAGGATGTCGAGCATCCTGGTCCAGCGGCCAGATAATCGCATATTCATCAGCGACGGGGACAATTCCAATGACAGCAAGCAAGAAAAGAGGAAAGGCCGCAATCATGGCAGACCAACGCAACGATGCCAAGGCACAGTCCGAAGCCCGTACCGATACAAAGGCGGCAGCTCGGAATCCTTCTCCTGAAAGCAAGGGCAACCATCCACAGGCGTCTGTGCCGGAGCAGAACACCGTCCTGGTGATTTGCGGCGGTCTCAGTCACGAGAGGGATATTTCCCTGAGCTCGGGTCACCGTGTGGAAGGCTTTCTCGAAGATGCCGGTTGGCAGGTCGCCGTGCATGATATGGACAGCGACCTCCTCGACTATCTGTCATCCGTCGACACCCGTCCGGATTTGGTTTGGCCCTTGCTGCATGGTGCCAATGGCGAGGACGGGTCGATTCGCGACGTCCTCGAAATGGCCGGGCTTCCGTATATCGGGTCCCGCGCAAAAGCCTCGCGCACTGCCTGGAGCAAGCCAATCGCGAAGAATGTGGTCCGAAAGGCAGGCTTGACCACACCTCATTCGGTGACTCTTCCTGAGTCCATGTTCCGTGAGCTGGGAGCAGGCAAGGTTATTGACCTGCTGGTCAGTGCGCTCGGACTGCCGCTCTTCGTTAAACCCACCATGGGTGGTTCGGCACTCGGCTGTTCTCTGGTCACCGCGGCCGATCAGCTGCCTCAGGCGATGGTAAGCTGCTTCGCTTACGGGAGCGTGGCCTTGGTCGAGCAGGCCGTCGAGGGCACCGAGGTTTCGGTATCCGTCCTCGACATTGACGGCACTCCGACGATTCTGCCTCCGCTGGAAATCGAAACGCCCAACGGCATCTACGATTACGAGGCTCGCTACACTCCAGGACCTACCGAATTCTATGTCCCTGCACGTCTTGACTCCGACACCCTTCATGCCGTCGAGCAGGCGGCACTGACGGCACACAAGGCACTCGGACTCCGCGACATATCACGTACCGATTTCATCGTGGACCGTGAGGGCAATCCGCAGTTCCTCGAGTCCAACGTCACTCCAGGCATGACCGACACCTCGCTGCTGCCGCAATCAGCGGTCGCTGCCGGGTTCAAGTTGTCGAAACTATACTCGTCCTTGGCAACATCAGTGCTGGCGCAGCATCGTGAAGCCGGTCCCAGACACTGAACCGGCGCGTTGTTCATGCCGGTACAGGCGGTACAGGCGGTACGGGCGGTATACGGCCGATACGGCCGATTGTGTAGGGATTGCCGAGTAGACACCGATAGCGAAGCTCCCAAAATGGCGGAATGGCGTTACTGCTGATGACCTGATAGCACCAGAACGCCGACAAATCCCTACACAACCGAAGCCGCAGCGCCCTAACACGAAATTCTGCACGCAACTGTGCAAATCGGCACGCGTGGGGGCCGTATGTGGGTGCTTCGCGTGCCATTACGCACAGTTCCGTGATATTTCATCAGATGAGGATGTTGGCGGTGGCTTCGGCCCGGTGGGACAGGTAGTACGGGCGTACCGCCACCATGAGGAACACGCCGCCGATAATCAGCAGGAGCAGAATGCCCACGCCACCGGTGTAGGGCAGGTTCGCTGGACTCCGCGACGGGTCGGCCACCGTCACCGAATGCCCGTCCTGAGACACATACGCGAGGTTCGTGCCACCGGTGCGATACGAGGCCACCGTCACCTCACTGGCATCCGCATTCCACACCGGCACCACCTCCACCGTGAAATCGCTCACCGTGAAGTAGCCGTCGGGGGCCTGGGTCTCCCTGAAGGAGAGGTCACGAGCATCCACACCCAGCAGAGACAACGTGCCGGCATCCTCACCGGTACCCGACTTGGTCACCACCGCGGCACTGCCCGTCTCACCAGCAACCGCCAAACGATACACACCATCAGCACCCACGAACTTCAATGGACTCCCGTCACGGCTCACCTCGAACATCGCGGCATCGCCAAGCGGCTTCGACGTGTCCTTGTCCACCTTCACCAGGTCCACCCTGAACGAATACACATTCGCCGTCGCGGTCCTCGACTCCGTACCATCACTGTTATCCGCCCAATCCGCAGTCACCGCACCCGCATGGGAACGAGTCAGCGTCGCCTCATTCACATTCGCCACAGCAGTACCACCACCAGGAGGAGCCGCATACTCGGCATGCGCCTGGTTCAACACCGCCGCATAGCGGAGTCGTATCAACGACCCCGCAGACATCTTGTTCGTCACATCGGATGTACCGTTATCATGCGCAAACACGGCCTTCAACCCGCCCACCGTCAACATCTGACCAGACACACCGATGGTCAACCCACTCGTACTCGTCACATCAGTATTCGGAGCCGCCACACCCGACACCAGGTCGACATCCACCAACACGCGCACATCACCCGCAGCAGGCAACGTCAACCCGGGTTCAGCCGTATCCTCAACCTTGAACTCATACGCGTCATACGTGACACCAGACAACCCACTCAAATCAGGCACCCGCAACGCAACCTCAAACTCCACCACACTACCCACATCGAAACCATCCAACCCCGCATCATTCACCACACGCTTCGACACATCCATGACACTCGTCTTCAACGCCGCCTGACCCAAACGGGGCTTGCCCTTCACCCCCGCGTCAGCGAAATCCACCATCCCGTCCTCGACCACATCCTCCAACGCCTCGTTGAACACCTTCGTGCCCACGATAATCGGCAGAGAACCACCAGACGACTGCGTCGAATCCACAATCAGATACAAACCAGGACCAGACACCGTCAACGTCGCCGTCGACTCAGGCTGAGGGAACGTACCAGCGGGCAGACTCCCCGCCACAGCACCCAAACTTCCAGTATTCTCCGCCAACTGCTGGGCGAACAGTTGTAGCTTGCCCGCATACGGACTAAACGCCGAAGTCACATCATCACTCAACGGGTCAGTCGGATACCCCAACCACCTGGACGCCACCCAACCAATCGGATTACCCGCATCCACATCACTGCCACCAGCCGCCACAGCAGCATTCTTCAACACCGCGCCCAAACCCTCAGGAGTATCCAAACGCACACTCTTCAACGCACCGGCCTGGTCAAACACCTCACCGCTGTAATCACCAATCTTGTACGCCGTCAACGCGCCATCAGACCGCCCCATCAACTCGATACCATATGACGGAGGGACATACTCTTTGCCATCCTTGATAGTCACACGGCTCGCCGTCGTCGCACGATTCGACCAACCCGTCTCAGCACTGCCGTTCTCCTGCCCCCACACATAGAAATCAAACACCTTATCCGCAGGAAACACGGACGTATCAATCGTACCGTCCTCACTAAAACCCGAAGCAAACACCGAACCATCAGTAGCTGCACGGTCAACAGCCTTCCACCCATACCCGTCAATCGACGCATCCTCGTCAGCAGAAACCGTCAACTCGCCAGGAACAACATCCAAACGCGAGTCCTCAAGCGACCAACCCTCATCAACAAACGTCAACCGCAACGAATCACCATCACCCAACACCTGAGACTGATTCACACTATGAGCCGACAACACCAAACTATCTAGCTTCAAACGAAAAGCAGGCCGTAAACCGTCTTGAGAGGCATCTACTTGACTGCCATGTAGGTGTCCACTACTGGTGACTGAGTAAGTAAAATTTGGGTACCTCCATAGGGCAGTTCGCAACCAATAACCGGTGACACTATTAGAACAACCATCCGGAGGGCAAGCAATATGCGGTTCTTCATTCGATTCACTAGTCGCATCCAAATACTTGTTTAGATCGCCAACCGATAAAGGAAACACCTGATACAAATATTTTGAATCAGTCTGGTTCTTATAACTATTTGGGAAAGAACCGTTGTCGGCACACCCCTCGCTCGGCTTTCTGGTGCAAACCCCCTCCACTGCAGCCAGATTCAGCAACGACCGTTCAAAACCCGAATAATTCATAGTCACTACAGTGTTGCTAGTCTCACCCTGTTTGTTCGACACAACCGCTAAGTTCGACTGATAAGGACTACTCCCAGCAACACTGTCAAAGGTGTTAGTTCTTCCGGCAGCCGAGTCAAACTTTATCCCACTAGTCACAACATCATCAGACCATAACAACGCCTCATTCGCCGCAACCGCTGTAGTAGCGGACTTTCTATAATCGTCATCGTCGGAAAAATCGAACGGATTCGCATCCTTCACGCTCTCAATACCTGTCAAACCTCCGTATCCTAATGTTTTATATCCGCCAGAAACCTTGGCTGAGCCATAGACAACAACAGTGTTCTCTGAGCCAGTTCCGATTGCGTCGGTATCCTTCTGCTTTCCAAACAAAATCCGCCGCGTTCCTGCCCAGCCATCCTGAACGGTATCTCGCGTTTCACTATCTTTATCAATAACCGGCAGAATCTGACCATCGCCATCGATATCCTCAAGCGCACTGAAATACCCATCCGGCCCCAGCTCGAGCGAATCGGCCTCCGCCTGCTCCACGGGTAACGCCACGAGTACACCAACCAGAAGCATGAGCATCGAAACGGTGAGTGCTGCAAATGCGGAGAGCTTTCGGCTCAACCCTCTATGGCACTTACCAACACCACGAATCCGACCCATGAGAGCACCACCAAAGCGAAAACAGCACCCCCCCCCCGCGACACCGGCATCAATCAGACGAAACGCCTGAGAAAGCGAAGAGAACATGCGACGAACATGATGAATGAAAGTATACCATCTGTCAATAATTACTCAATTGCAGAATTCCGGAGCTCCGAAGACAGTATGCTCGGCGTTCGCATATGCTCATGAGCAGCAAGTGTTCATACTGTTTATGGAAATGATGCATAACAAGCTCAAAACGAACACGCGATTATTGCGAGGGTTTATTGCTGAGTGCTTAACCGCTGTGGAAATCACACCGTTTGGATATGGTGAGTTTATGACACAAGATGTTCATGACGCTATCGTCATCGGTTCCGGACCTGCTGGCTATACAGCCGCCATATACCTCGGAAGGGCTGGACACCAGCCCTTGATTATCGCGGGCGCTCTGACCCCCGGTGGCCAGCTCGTCAACACCACAGAGGTAGAGAACTTCCCTGGTTTCCCTGAAGGAATCCTTGGCCCGGATCTCATGGAAAACATGCGTGCGCAGGCCGAGAAATTCGGAGCTGAAATCGAGTATGACGATGTCACCTCAGTGGACTTCTCCGGGCCAGTCAAGCTCATCAATACCGATTCAGGCACGCAGTACAAGGCCAAAACAGTTATCGTCACTACAGGTTCCGAATACCGTAAGCTTGGTGTCCCTGGTGAACAGGAATATTCTGGCCGCGGAGTGTCCTATTGCGCCACCTGTGACGGCTTCTTCTTCAAAGACAAGCCCATCGTCGTCGTCGGAGGCGGAGATTCGGCGATGGAAGAGGCGGATTTCCTGTCTCGATACGGTTCCTCGGTAACCGTAATCCACCGCAGGGAGGGCTTCCGTGCCTCCAAAATCATGGTGGACAGGGCGATTGACAACCCGAATATCACCTTCAAACTCAATACAGTAGTCACTGAGGTCACAGGAGATGACAACGGTGCAAACACCATCGCGCTCAAAGATACCGTCACTGGTCAAGTATCATCGATTACGGCCAATGGCATTTTTGTTGCCATAGGTTATACCCCTCAAACGGGCTTCCTCAAAGACGCCATTGAGCTCGATAATGACGGGTATATCATGACAAAGCCTGATACCGCGAACACATCCGTTCCCGGAGTGTTCGCGGCCGGCGATGCTGTTGATAGAGTCTACCGGCAGGCAATCTCAGCGGCGGGCTCAGGCTGCAAGGCTGCGCTGGATGCTCAGCATTATTTGAGCACTTTCTCCTTGGAAGAAGCAGCGGAGAAAGCTGTTCAATCTATCTGAAAGTGCCAGGCGCATCACCGTTCTTGGTGATGCGCCGTACGGCTGTTTCTGGCATGCACGGGTTTTCATCAAACTGGGCGCGCACGTCTCTTTATCTTGTTACGGAGTACAGTCCTCAGACCCAGTTGTCGTTGGTATTACCTGCCTGACCGCTCTCCCCCAACATCAGGTTCACGATGCGCGTCATATCCTCCGGTGATGAGAAGGTAATTTCAATCTTTCCGTGCTTCTGAGTGCCCTTGATGTTGATTTTCGTCTCGAAATGATTTTCAAGGTTTTGCATAACCGGCGTACCTGTCCAAGGACTTGCTTTGGACCCCTGACTACGTGGTTTCTGCGAAGTCGCTCGCGACTTCAACGCGACGATTTCCTCCGTTGACCGTACAGAAAGCCCTTCCGAAATAATTCTGTTAGCAACTGATTCCATCTCTTCGGCTGTTTGCAATCCGAGCAATGCACGCGCATGACCTGCTGACAGCACTCCGGATGCCACTTTCTTTTGAACATTACCTGGAAGTTGAAGCAAGCGCAGCATGTTGGCTATTTGAGGACGTGACTTTGACACCGACTTCGAGAGTTCGGCCTGTGTTAGACCAAATTCTTCAATCATCTGCTGGTATGCTGCCGCCTCTTCCAATGGATTCAAAGCCACACGATGAAGGTTTTCCAAGAGTGCATCGCGGAGCATCTCGTCATCATTGGTGGTCTTGACGATAGCCGGTATCGTGGTTAATCCCGCCAGCTGAGAGGCCCTCCATCGCCGTTCGCCCATGATTAATTCATAGACGTGAGCCGCACCCGTTGAATCATCCCTATTCCTTGATTGAATTTTACGAACAACGATGGGTTGAAGTATGCCGACCTCAGCAATTGAATGAGAAAGTTCCAGAAGTTCCTCTTCATCGAACACGGATCTTGGCTGTTGCGAGTTCGCCTCGATATCTTTCACGGATATTTCAGCTAGATACCCTCCGGCCACAGTCTGCAACAATTCTTTGTTCTCATTATTCTGCTTGGACTCATCCTCTTGCAACGGTTCAGCATTGATACGTGACGGTTGTCCCTGTAGTTCTTCACCCGAATGTGAGCTTTCCGATTCTCGGGTTGTATTTGAAATTTCTGGTTGTGAAGCCTTATCCTCTGATTGTTCACGTAGTGTTTCACGTGAAACACCAAAAAAGACATCTGATGGATGGGACAGCTCATCAAAGCCTGGCATTGATTTACGCTTCTCTAAGCGTTTCTTGTTGTCAGAGTTGTTCTTCGATGCCGAAGTCGCGCTTTTTGAGGTGTTTGCCTGCACAGTCTTAGCCCTTGAGGAAGGCTTTCCAGTATCCTTCGACTTCGACGATTTTGATGTTTCACGTGAAACAGTTGTCGCTTTCCGTCGTTTGTTTGTTGATTGAGGCGAACTTACTTGACTAGTGTCTTTTGCTTTGGATGAAGCTGAAGGGGCATGGTCTGAACTCGCGTCCTCTGAGTTCTGCTCGTCATCATCCCCGGGAATCAAAGGGAACAACGCTCCAAGGCCTTTTCCTAGACGTGAACGTGATGCCATGCTATTCCTGTGTCCCCTCTGCTGTCTCTAATTCAGTACTTACTGTATCTTGCGCATCAGTGTTGCTCTTTGAAGCTCTATTGTGTTGAGCAGACTTCTGTTGCCTATTGGTGATTTCCAACGCTGCTTCAAGATAAGCAATCGAGCCTGCACCCTTCGGATCATATGCAATAATGCTCTGATTAAAACTCGGAGCCTCTGATATCTTAACCGCCCGTGGAATTGTGGTCTTAAGAACAATCTTAGGATAGTGTTTCTGAATTTCTTCAAACACTTCCCTACTTAATAACGTTCGCTTATCGAACATTGTTACCAACATCGTCGATACTTGTAATTGCCTGTTATAACTTTGTTGGACCAGTGAAATCGTATGTAGCAATTGGCCGAGCCCTTCAAGCGCATAATATTCTGCTTGAATAGGAATCAGAACCTCTTGAGCTGCACACAATGAATTCAAAACCAGCAAGCCCAGGCTCGGTGGGCAGTCAATAAATACGAAGTCGAATCTTTCACTTTGTTCATTCAGAAGTGACCTCAAATGCTCTTTAAGGACAAATTGACGTTGCTGAACGTCAGCTAACTCAAGTTCAGCACCACTGAGGTCAATCGAAGCTGGAACCACCTGCAGAGTCGGAAAGTCCGGACATGTTTGCATTACTTCATCAAGTGTCAATCGTGCTTCTATGACATCATAAACGGAAGCTTCGCCAGGGCTGTGTTTAACACCTAGCGCAGTTGATGCATTTCCCTGCGGGTCCATGTCAATTACCAGAACCGAAAGTCCACGTGAAGCTAAGGCCGCTGAAATGTTAACCGTTGTGGTTGTTTTACCAACGCCACCCTTTTGGTTTGCGACAGCAATAACTCGAGTTTGCTGCGGTTTCGAGAAGGTTGCAGCTTCAATGTTCCTCAACCGTTGGGTTTGATCAACAATGTCCGCTCCCATGGAGCTTTGTTGAGATGTACCAAAGATTCTCTTCAGTACGTCTGAAGCCGACTCCATAGTCCCCCCTTATTCCAAACTGCTACACTGAACAACCACACTCGACTGTACCTCGAAATACCATAATTATAGGTACATTTTGCCTTGTTGTGCGCCCTGATTTGTACTGTACACACTTCCAGAAATCCAAACCGAATAATGTGGATAACTGTGGATAACTTTGTCTATGTAATAACCTTACAATCATCGACAGATAAAGCCTGTTGATAATGTTTTCAAGGGTTTTTAAGCCTTACAACTTCTCGTGCTTCTCTAAACATTGCTCATTGGATAAGTGTGCACAACTCACAATTAGTGTGGATAACTGTACCTTCGTTGTCGTTCCTTAGCTGGTTCATAAACAGCAAATATTTTTCCCACGAACAGCACTGAACAGAGAACCCGAGAATAAGTCAACATGAGTGCAAAACAGGGTACAACTCACATTCCCACCTTCGCAACAACACATGGTGTATTGTCCGAAACTTCAATTTCATACAATCATGTCAAGCCAGCACTACACGATACGATATGCATATAGAACCAGTGAGCTTGGTCCACTACACACATCAGCACGCAAAATCATGTATGCACCTCACTGTACGTACCATGACGAATCCGCTAGTAACAATACGGTGCATCGAGGTCTAGAGGGTCGGCGATTACGCCAGCAATTACGTTCTATTCCGACCTGTCGCTAGATTTTGGTTGATTTTTGGATTTTATGTAGGAGTCATCCATCTGACGAATGCAGAGGGTTTGCAGACATCGAAGAGCACATATGATCGATGTGCACTTACCTAGCTCACGCAAAGCAGAAATTTCAATGCTCGCGAATATGCTTCTAGCCCTGTATCTGGAATAACATATCCGGTTCGAATGTATTACTTCACACCACTAGTTTCTACGTCTGCCCAACGTATTCGGGGGACCTGAAGCAGCTCTCACAGGAACAGTGTGTGTATGTACTTTCTCCATAACAGAGGAAGCGAACAGAAAGAACCGGACGCAGATGCTCGCCACAGGAAGCATGTTTCACGTGAAACATCAACATTGCTGTTTCACGTGAAACACTCTCAGGCTAAAAAGGTGAACTCTCTTCTGTCTTGAGCACCGAGAGACACCAGTGAAGTCAGGAGGTTACCGTTTTTCCACAATGACTACGTGTGTGGACTCTAGACCCTCGCCAACCGGTGCTTCTAGAACGCGCGACCTGAAGCCTTTGGCTTTCTTAATCATCGGCAATGCCTTCGCTAATTCCTGAGGTGCCGACCGTCCTTTAAGAGCAACCAGCTGTCCACCTGGAACCAGGAGGGGCAGAGCTAATGGAGCGAGCTTTCGCATTGGAGCGACCGCCCTGCAGGTAACCACATTAAAACGCTGAGAATACCCTACTGTAGGCTGTGAAGCCCCTCTATGTTCATGTTCCGCGTTGCCGAAATGCACCGCATGTTGCTCGGTGGGTGTACCAGGGTGAGCGATAGACGCAGGTACTAACTCTTCTGCCCTTGCCCTGAGAAGGGATACATTATCCAGTTCAAGCAGGTCAACAACCTCAGACAACCACTGAATACGACGTTCCATAGGTTCAATCAATGTCACTGGCACATCGCGGAGGCAAGAAGCTATGACAATGCCAGGAAAACCTCCGCCTGACCCGAGGTCAGCAACACCCGTGGTGACCTGCTGATGCTGCAACGCCTCTGTGACAAAAGGAACCACAGCCGCCGAATTGAGAATATGTCTTTCCCAAAGAATCGTTGTATCACGTGGGCCTATCAGTCCGCGTAGCTCGCCTTCCTTAACGAGTTTGTCATGGAACAGCTGCATGGCGTCATACGCGTCTTTAAGAATCTTCTTGGGAAGCACATTCCCGTCAAGGGCATCCTGCAATGAAGATGTGTTGTCGAAGCCGTCCTCACCCTTCGCTGCATCCCCTTGTGTTTCTTCCGAAGCAACCACTTGTCTGACCCCTTACAAATAGACCTAATTCCATAACCATGGATACCAGCCGACGCTAAACCCACCACCAGTCACGACAACACAGGCTCAAGTACACACGTACAGAGCACCAGGAATACCTTGGGATAGAAGCAAGGCAAGAAACCGAAACACTCAAAACCTGTGAATCATGGCTGCATCAAGGTATCGCGGATGTGTCAGCCCTGATCGGCTGCCAATTCCTCGCCATCGACATCCTCATCGACATCGGCCGCATCAACGCTTCCCGCCTTCGCGTAAACGGTGACATAGCGCTTAGGTTCCTCGCCATGTGAGCGTGATTTGAATCCCTCCTCACGGACAACATCATGAACGACTTTGCGTTCGAAGGAGTTCATGGGCTTCAAATCGACAGCCTCACCGTTCTCACGGACCTCATCAATGGCATCCAAGGCCATATCGGTCAAATGCTTGCGCTTGCGCTTCAGAAAACCGTCGACGTCGAGAATCAAATGAGACCGCTCGCCCGTTTTCTGCTGAACCGCCAATCTGGTCAGTTGCTGAAGCGCATCCACAACCTCGCCGTTCGTACCGATAAGGTTCTTGATGTCATGGTCGTCATCGGCAACAATCTGAACGACTGGACGGTTGTTCCTGATACCAAGCTCGATATCACCGTCGTAATCGACGACATCCAACAATGCTTCCAGGTAATCCGCGGCAATATCCGCCTCTTCGTTGAGCTGCTCTGCGGTCCGTACTTCTTCTTGCGACATATTCGCTCCTTACTCGGGTACTGGTCTTAAGTGTAAGCCCCGATTCCTCGGTTCGTACACCGACCTGGACTGCGTCATGCGCATTATCGTATCTTCCTCGATACGCGTCCATAACGCCACATCATACGTTCACGTCGGAACCGAAGCTCCGGTCACGCCTACTTCACCGTAACCGAAGCCTGGTGCAGAATCCTCAATCGAAAACCACCACCAGGCGAATACCGTCGAGGCACACCTGGTGGTTGTCACAATCGGGACATCACTTCTTCTTTTTGTTGCCCTTCTTCTTGCTGGGCTGATAGCGCTGATGGGTGCCCAGTTGCGACTGCTCAGCCTGAGCCTCCTTGGCCTTCACCAAGGCTTCATCCTCCAAGGACATCTGACCGCTCTTTGACCGGCGTTCATTCTCCCTGTCATGATCTCGTACGGCCTTCTCCTCGGCCGCAGGAGAACCGGGTGTAGGCATGTTTCTTACCTGCCACATGGTTTGGCCGAGATTCCACGTGTTGTTCGTCAACCAGTAGATAAGCACGGCGAAGGGGAAAGCGATGCCGGAGAAGATGTACATCACGGGGAAGATATATGCCATCATCTTCTGCATGCGGTACTGCGTACCTTCCATCGAGGCACGAGGAGTGTTCTTACGGGTGTTGTGGAATTGAGAATAGAACATCGTAAGACACATCAATGCTATGAACACGATGATGACGAAACGTCCGGGACCTTCTGTGGTCGTCAGGTTGTCGGAGATGTTCACTCCGAAAATCCTCGTCTGCTCAAACTCCATAGCCACATCTTTGGTGAATGCGCCTAGCGGCTCACGCTTGCCGCGTGCGATGAAGGGCACGGCAGACAACACATAGAACATGGTCATGAATACAGGGCTCTGAATGAGCATCGGCAGACACGATCCTGCGGGATTCGCATGATTGTCCTGATACAGCTTCATGGTCTCGCGACTGGCGGCCTCTCTGCTGGCCTGATCCTTCTTGCCCTTGTACTTGTTCTGGATTTTCTTGAGCTGGGGCTGGAGGGCCTGAAGACGGCGCATGGAGCGCATCTGCTTGATGAAAAGCGGCAGGATGCACAGACGCACCAGAATAACCAGCATCACCACGGAGATAGCCCAAGCGATGCCCGGGCCGCTCGGCAGTCCTATGAATGTCAGGAATTTGTGGCACCACACCATAACGTAGGTAACCAGCCACTCCACAGGTCTCAGAATCTTATAGAAGAAACCGAAAATGCCTGTGTCAAAGGTAAACGTATCTGTGACCATCGTCAGGCCATCTCCTTATCTGGTGCCAGCGGCGTAAGCCGTGGCTCTTCATGGGCCTTGGACCATCTGAAACGATAGAACAGTGAGAAGCGCTGCGGCACATCATCAATACCGCCATCGCTCCAAGGGCGGCAACGCATCAGGCGGAGAAACGCCAATGTCAATCCACGAATCGCCCCGAAACGCCTGACTGCCAACAGCGCATACTCTGAACAGGTCGGCAGATATTTGCAACGCGGCGGAAACAGCGGAGAGACCGATTTCCTGTACCAACGAATCGCCTTGATCACGGCATTGCTGACGTATCCGGTCATCGGTTCAGCCCCTGTGAATCGGCATCCCGCGGAACGCGGTCCCTGGCTGATCGCTGAGTACGGTGTTCAATCTCGTTGAACAGACTCCCCACCTGCGCGCTAAGACCGTCGAATGAGGCCTTGTCCGCCCTGGGTTTCGCCCTCATGACGATGTCGCATCGTTCGGGGAGCATGGACTCGTAAGCCTTTGCCAGCTGGCGGAAGCGTCGTTTCACGCGATTTCTGGTGACCGCATTCCCAACATTTTTTGAAACGGCCAACCCTAACCTTCTCTGGGTTACCGGGGGCTCGCCGTGTTCATCACTCTGCAAATAGGCGTAGTAATGCACCACAAGGTCCCTGCTGGTGACCTTGTTTCTATGCTTCAAGACGGCCATGAAATCCCGATGGCTCCTCAGCCGTTCCACGCTGTACTGGATCGGAACCGGTATCAGGCTGAGAGAGACTTGCGTCCTTTATTGCGACGACGGTTGATCAGAGCGCGACCGGAACGTGTACGCATGCGGATGCGGAATCCGTGCTTCATGTGACGACGACGGTTGTTCGGCTGGAATGTTCTCTTCATAATCAATGCTCCCGGGTTTTTCCATGCAAAATCACGGCTCAAGATTGAGTCAGGCTATACTACGGTACACATCGTGAGTGTTTCCGTCAAAACGAAATCATTATCAAATGCGTACGTTATGTGAAGGACGGGAAGTTCCAAGAGCCTCAACCCTTGCAAAACCGCCGAAAGACAGACGTCAAGTTATCCACAAATAACACCCATGTTATTCACATTTGAGTAATTTCAACACGCGATGCTGTGGATAACTTAACGGATACGGTGTAAACATGTCCTACTGTATTGCTGGACAGTGTTGGAGAGAACAAAGGGGAACACGACGATGTCACAGAATCCGCTCGACGCCACAGCTGAGGCTGCGAGAATTTGGGATTCCGTACTGCAGGTACTGAAAAGCAGCAGTTCCCTGACTCCACGGGATAAGGGATGGCTTGGGGATATCACTCCCGAGGCGGTTTTCGGCACCACCATCGTGCTTTGCGTAACGAATACCGCAGCCCAGGAAGCCATCCAGAACAACCTCAATGGTCCACTGCTCCAGGCGTTGAAGTTGGTCAGCGGCATGGATATGTTTCCTGCCATAAAGATTCTCCGTCCCTCCGAAACTCAGCACAAGGAGCCAACGGACGTTGCAGGCAAGGAACCGGAAGCGATATCTTCCACAGGCATTCCCGTAACGACGCCGTCCCAGCTGGAAGTGGAAAACAGCGCCCCGACCATAGCCGATCTCTCCCAGGAGGCGTATCCGCAGCCCCTGCCGATCGAGATGCCGTATGAGGAAAAGAAATCCGTTCCATCATTCGCACCCGCTTCACCTACGCCGCAAAATCAGGGCTTCAAGGTTCCCCAATTCCAGATGGTCCAGCAAAAAGTCGACCAGGACCCCGAAACCCATCTCAACAAAAACGCGACCTTCGATAAATTCGTTCCGGGAGATTCCAATCGCTTCGCCCGAACCGTAGCACTCGCAGTGGCGGAAGGTTCAGGTCGGGATTTCAATCCTTTGTGTATCTATGGCAGTTCAGGATTGGGCAAAACCCACCTGCTCAATGCCATCGGGAACTATGCCCTGGTGAAGGACTCGTCGCTTAAGGTCCGATACGTCAATTCCGAGGAATTCACGAACGAGTTCATAGACGCACTTCAGAACTCCACTCAGGGAACCGGCCAGATTGCCGAGTTCAACCGCAGGTACAGAGCCGTCGACGTGCTGCTTATCGACGACATCCAATTTTTGGGGGGCAAGGAAGCCACCCTGGACCAGTTCTTCCATACATTCAATGCCTTGCACGATGCCAACAAGCGCATTGTCATCGCCTCTGATGTGGCCCCGAAGAATCTCAAGGGATTCGAGCAACGGCTTATCTCGCGCTTCGATTCGGGACTCACGGTCGATGTGAAGCCTCCTGACAGGGAAACACGAGTGGCCATTCTGCGGATGATGGCGTCCATGAACGCGGTCAAGATACCGAATGACGTCCTTGACCTCATCGCGGAGCGTTTTACCGAGAACATCCGCGAGCTCGAAGGTGCTCTGACCCGCGTCACGGCGGTCGCCAGCCTCAACAATCAGCAGGTGACCTGCGCTCTGGCCGAGCAGACGCTCCAGGACTTCTTCACGACCGATGTGGAGATTCGTCCCACCGATATCATCACGCAGGTGGCCAAATACTTCCATCTGACCTTCGACGACATCGTCGGCCGTACACGGACGAAGAACATCGCTTTGGCAAGGCAGACGGCCATGTACCTCGCCAGGGAGATGACCAGCATGTCCCTGGTGGACATCGGCGAGGTGTTCGGCGGTCGTGATCACACCACCGTGATGCATGCCTACACCAGAATCTCAGGGGAGATGCAGGAACGTCGGGAAATCTACAACTACGTGATGGAGTTGACGGTCAGGCTCAAGCAGCATAGCGGAGAGTGACACGGACAACACGCCCGTAAGTGGATAACTTTTTTGAAAGTTATCCACAGGCTTATTCACAGATGTGGGTAAAGTCGGGGAATAAGTCACCAAATACGGTGGATTACTCGTGGATTACCGGTGCATTCGGAGATGAAAAATGTGGATAATTTCAAAGCGTCTCAGCAGTTGTGGATAAATTACCTACTTTTCCACAAGAATACTATTAGTTATCCACAGGTGGGGATTGTTCTTCAAGCTTGTCCCCAATGCTCTGAGAAGAGTTATCCACACTATCCACAGGCCTTATGAAGATGATTACTTACCCACTTACACCAATTCACCTCAGCAGTAACAACGCAATCACGCCACTGTCGAAAAGAAAGTTCGCTTTGGCTAGAATGGGGTCAGCATTAACGACGAAGAAAGCGCAACATGAAAGTTGAAATCAATTCCACGGCACTCGCCGATGCGGTAGCTTGGGTAACCCGCGTTATCCCGGCACGACCAGCCACCCCGATTCTTTCGGGCATCCGTCTTGAAGCAGTGGATGGGACACTGCAGCTTTCCGCCTTCGACTACGAGGTTTCTGCTCGTCACCACATCGAAGCGGGCATTGACGAGGCGGGCTCCGCCCTGGTACTCGGCAAACTTCTTGCCGACATTACGAAATCACTGCCCTCCGAGAAAACCTATCTCTCGACCGATGACTCAAAGATGACCATCACCTCGGGAAAATCGAAGTTCTCCCTGCAACTGATGCCTGAAGCCGATTACCCTGATTTGCCGATTGTTCCGACGACTCTCGGGCAGGTCGACGCTCAGACCTTTGCGCAGGCAATATCACAGGCAACGGTCGCTGTCTCACGAGAAGAGAATCGTCCGGTCCTGACAGGTGTAAAAATCGAATTCTCCGGTGACCGCGTGGTCATGACCTCGACTGACCGTTTCAGACTGTCTCGGGCAAGTTTCGCGTGGACACCCGAGAACCCTGACCTTTCAACGGTCACGCTGGTTCGTGGCTCGTTGCTCAAGGACACCGCTCGTTCCGTGGACGAACACCAGAACGTCATCATTGATTTCTCGACCGAAACACCAACGTTGCTCGGTTTTGAGAATGCAGGCCGCGTCTCCACTTCCCAGCTCATCGACGGCGAATTCCCTTCGGTCGATCGACTATTCTCGGATGAATATCCGATTCACGCGGTTATATCCAAACAGGCTCTTATTGATGCCATCAAACGTGTCTCGCTGGTTGCGGAACGCAATGCACCGGTTCGTATGGTGTTCTCAGGCCAGGAGCTCAACCTTTCGGCCGGCGCCGCGGACGAATCCCAGGCGTCGGAAATCCTCGACATCGACATGGACGGCGAGGACATCACCGTCGCGTTCAACCCCGGATACCTCATCGAGGGTTTGAGCGCCATAACCGAGCCCTACGTCAGGATGAAGATGACGACAGCGGTGAAGGCAGTGGAATTCAACGGTCAGCAGGAATCGGACTCGGACGAGTCACTCGATTACCGTTACCTGCTCGTCCCGATGCGCTTCTCTGCCTGACTCGGCTTTTCCTGAAGCATCCCAGGAAAAGCACTATTTGTTTGGGGACAACACCGTGTACATTTCTCGCCTGGCCGTAGACCACTACCGTTCGTGGGACAACTGCGTAGTCGATCTGGAACCGGGCGTCAACATCCTGCAGGGGCGCAACGGTCTGGGGAAGACGAACCTCGTCGAAGCCGTGGAAGTACTGTCCACGGGGTCCAGCCATAGGGTCTCAACATCCGCTCCGCTGGTGCACGTAGGAGATACCTCAGCCACTATCCGCGCGAATGTGCATCATCGGGAATCCTCGGAAACTTTGGAGTTTACGGTTGCAACAAGGGGAGCCAACAGGGGGAGGGTGGATTCAGGCCCTTCACTGTATGCCAGAGACGTCATCGGTCGACTGAACTGCGTCGTATTCGCTCCGGATGATCAACGTCTCGTGTCCTCCGACCCCGCCCAGCGACGTTCCTTCATAGACCAGGCCTGCAGCCAGCTCAATCCCATGTACGCCGAACTGCTGCAGCGCTCACGGCATATCGCCAAGCAGCGCGTGGCTCTCCTCAAACAATTGTCGCAGCAACCACAAGTATCCGAACAATCCGCAGCCCTGAGCGGTCTGGAGATCTGGACAGGGCAGTTCATCGATGTCGGTGTGCAGCTCACCAACGAACGCGCCGAACTGATCTCCGACCTTCAGGAGGAATTCGCGCATGCGTATTCCTCACTCGCAGGTCAGGGCAATCAGGCGCGACTCGACTACCAGCCGTCCTTCAGTGAGGTGCTCGACAACGACGACCCGAGAACGGCCATCAGCGAACACTACCAGCGTCTGTATGCGGGGGAGGTGTCCAGGGGGCAGAACCTCATCGGCCCCCACAGAGACGATATGCTGTTCCGTCTCAATGGCATGAATGCGCGAGAATACGCTTCCAACGGGGAGATGTGGACTCTGGCATTGGCTCTTAAGCTCGCTTTGTTCACCTTGATGAAGCGACGGCTCGGAACCACACCCGTCGTCATCCTCGATGATGTCTTCGCACAGCTCGACGAATCACGCAGAGCTCAGATCCTGGCCTTCGCCTCCACTCAGGAGCAGGTGCTGATAACGGTTGCGGCCGAAAGCGATGTTCCGGGACTGCTGGAAGTGCGCGAAGGGCAGAACGTGTCCGGCGGGGTGCATCTCATAGATGTCCAGCAACTCGTGGACCGACAGCACAACGACGATTACGAGATGCTGCTGAAGGAACAGATGAAGGGGGCGGAATAGGGATGGACCGACCCGTCGACCTGCAACTCCATCTGGATGTCAGAAAACTTCCGGCAAGGACCTTCGAACGTTTCACCAAGCGCTCGCTGTCGCTGAGACTGATGCGAGAGCGTTCCGAGCAGGCCTGGTACAACTTCGGCAAACCCGGACGAGACCCCAATTCCCTTGCAGGAGTGGTCAGCGGAATCGTGCAACGCGATGACTGGACTCCGCATCTGAAAATCGCCCAGTTGCGCAATCACTGGGATGAGATCGTCGGACCTGCCATCGCGAGGCATTCCTATGTCGCCGGCTATGAGCACGGTGAATTGACCATACGCAGCGAATCGACCGTATGGGCCACGCAGCTGACCTATCTCGTGCCGCAGCTGTCTCATACGATCACCCAGAAGCTGGGAGATCTGCCCGTTGACAAGATCACCGTGACGGGGCCGCACTCCGAATCCTTCAGAAAGTCAAGATTCAGCTCTCCGGGGCGCGCAAGGCGATTTACGGACTTCTGATGCCCCTATAGTCCCTAATCACTGGTAACCTAGCACTATAGGGTTCGGAGCCTAGAAGGGCTCATTTTTTGCTTTTTAGAGTGTATTGACCGTCGTGGGATTGTTGATGATAAGGTCCGACGGCGCAGGAAGGAACATCTGTGGCAGAACTCAGTTCAGATTCGCCCGTGAATGCCGAAGAAGACCAAAGCAACGAGAACGACAAGAATATCGTCGATGCCAACGATGCCACGGAAACCGACGAAGCGGTTTCCGACGGCGCCCAGTTGGATGATTCGCTTTCGCCTGAACATTATGATGCCAGCGATCTCAGGGTGCTCGAAGGGCTTGAGGCCGTTCGAATCCGCCCGGGTATGTACATCGGCTCAACGGGTCCGCGCGGCCTGCACCACCTGGTGTACGAAATCGTCGATAATTCGGTGGACGAGGCCCTGGCAGGATATGCAAGTCATATCGAGGTCACCATCATGGCGGACAACGCCATCCGGGTCGTGGACGACGGACGAGGCATCCCTGTCGATGATGTGCCGGGAGAAGGTGTCAGCGGCGTCGAGGTCGTGATGACCAAGCTCCACGCGGGCGGCAAGTTCGGCGGCGGTGGCTATGCGGTTTCGGGCGGACTCCATGGTGTGGGCATCTCGGTCGTCAATGCTCTGTCGACCAAGGTCGATATCGAAGTGCGCAGGCAGGACTACCACTGGACGCAAAGCTTCGTCGACCAGCATGCCACGGCACCGTTGAAGCAGGGCGCCCCTATGAGTCCCGATGAACATACCGGCACCTCGGTCACGTTCTGGGCCGATCCGGCCATATTTGAAACCACCAAATACGATTTCGAAACCCTGCGCAGCCGCTTCCAGCAGATGGCATTCCTGAACAAGGGACTGAAGATCTCGCTCACGGACCTTCGCCATGTCGATACCGCAGGGGACGAGGTCACCGGGGACGGCGACAACGTGGCCGAAGAACTGCACCAGACCGTGACCTATCAGTATGCCAACGGCATCAAGGACTACGTGTCCTACTTGGTGAAGTCGCGCAAATACACTCCTGTGGAGCCCGAAGTCATCGACATCGAATCAGAGGACATCAGCCTCGGTATCTCCGCCGAAATCGCGATGCAGTGGACTGCAGCATACTCCGAATCCGTGCACACCTTCGCCAACACCATATCCACCACCGAAGGCGGAACCCATGAAGAGGGATTCCGCGCGGCGCTGACCTCGATGGTCAACCGCTATGCCAGGGACAAGAACATCCTCAAGGACAAGGATGAGAATCTCTCCGGTGATGATGTGCGAGAGGGATTGACCGCGGTCGTGTCGGTGAAGCTCACCAACCCGCAGTTCGAAGGCCAGACCAAGACCAAACTCGGTAATTCCGAAGCGAAGACATTCGTACAGCGTGTGATGAACGATAAGCTCAAGGACTGGTTTGACGCGCATCCCGCCGATGCGAAGATGATTATCCAGAAATCCATAGAGGCCTCGCGCGCGCGCATCGCCGCCAAGAAGGCCAGGGAGAACACCAGGCGCAAGTCCATCTTCGAGACCGCAGGAATGCCCGACAAGCTCAAGGACTGCCAGTCCAACGATCCCAGCGAATCCGAGCTGTTCATCGTCGAGGGCGATTCGGCAGGTGGCTCGGCCATCCAGGGGCGCAATCCACTGACGCAGGCGATTCTGCCGTTGCGAGGAAAGATTCTCAACACCGAGCGGGCCAGCATCGACCGCATGATGAAGTCGGACACCATCGAATCGCTGATAACCGCGGTCGGCGCGGGATACGGCGAGGATTTCGACCTCGACAAGGTCAGGTATCACAAAGTCATCATCATGGCCGATGCCGATGTGGATGGTGCGCACATCGCCACGCTGAATCTGACGCTGTTCTTCCGCTATATGAGACCCATGGTCACCGCAGGCTACGTCTACGTGGCCATGCCGCCGCTGTACAGGCTCAAATGGACCAAGGGTTCGCATGACTTCGTCTATACGGACGCCGAACGCGACCGGGTGCTCAAACAAGGCAAGGAGGCCGGACGTCAGCTTCCCAAAGGCGAGGGCATCCAGCGGTACAAGGGTCTGGGAGAGATGAGCTATCAGGAGCTGTGGGAGACCACGATGGACCCCGAGAACCGCATCCTCAAGAAGATTCACATCGAGGACGCGGCACAGGCGGATGAAACCTTCACGATGCTGATGGGTGACGATGTCGAGCCTCGTCGTCTCTTCATCCAGCGAAACGCGCATGACGCGCGGTTCATCGACGCCTGAGCGGGCGCTGCCAGCAGCGGTTCACCATGGTGGACCAGCATGCGAGAGATACAGAAACGATTGAAGCTAAGGAATAACAGTGGCAGACGATACTCATTCACAGAATCCCGATGAGGGGCAGCCGAATGAATCAGGCGGCGCTCTTGAACCATTGAGCCCGCAAGAGCTTGATAACACGGATTACGGTCTGATCAGCGGCGAACGCATCCAGGCCATGGATTTGCAGCAGGAGATGCGCGAATCCTACCTGGCCTATGCACTGTCGGTGATTGTCGAACGCGCGTTGCCGGATGTTCGAGACGGTATGAAGCCGGTGCACCGCCGTGTGATCTATGCGATGTACGACGGGGGATACCGCCCTGATCGCGGATACAACAAATGCTCCCGCGTTGTCGGTGATGTGATGGGTAAATACCACCCGCACGGTGACTCGGCAATCTACGACACCCTCGTCCGTATGGCGCAGTCCTGGTCGATGCGATACATGTTGGTGGACGGGCAGGGAAACTTCGGTTCCCCCGGTGACGATCCTGCAGCAGCCATGCGTTACACGGAATGCCGTATGGCGCCGTTGGCTATGGAGATGGTACGCGACATCGACAAGGACACCGTTGATTTCGCGCCGAATTACGACGGTAAAACCCAGGAACCGACTGTTCTGCCCTCACGCTTCCCGAACCTTCTGGTCAATGGTTCGGCAGGCATCGCCGTCGGCATGGCCACGAACATACCTCCGCATAATATGCGCGAGGTGGCCGAAGGCGTGCATTGGGCCCTTGACCATCCTGAGGCCACTCGCGAGGAATTGCTGGAGTCTCTGATATCCATCATCAAGGGACCTGATTTCCCGACCGGAGCGACGATTCTCGGGCACAAGGGTATCGAACAGGCATATCGAACGGGTCGTGGGCTCATCACGATGCGGGCCGTGGTGAATACCGAGGAAATCAAGGGCCGCATGTGCCTGGTGGTCACCGAGCTGCCCTATCAGGTCAATCCCGACCGTCTCGCGTCATCGATACGAGAAGGCGTGCGCGACGGCAAGATTCAGGGCATCGCCGATATGCGAGACGAGACATCAGGGCGTACGGGGCAGCGTCTGGTGCTGGTCCTCAAACGCGATGCCGTACCCAAGGTCGTCCTCAACAACCTCTACAAGCATTCCCAGCTGCAGCAGACCTTCGGCGCGAATATGCTCGCCTTGGTCGACGGCGTGCCCAGGACCCTGTCGATTGATGCCTTCATCCGGCATTGGGTGAACCACGAGCTCGACGTGGTCGAACGTCGTACGAAGTATTTGAAGCGCGAGGCCGAAGAGCGCGACCATATCCTGCAGGGCTATCTCAAGGCTCTCGACATGATAGACGAGGTCATCTCGCTGATTCGCGGATCGCGGGATGTGGAAACCGCACGAACAGGGTTGATGAGTCTGCTCGATGTGGACAACGTGCAGGCCGACGCCATCTTGGCGATGCAGCTTCGCCGTCTTGCGGCACTTGAACGTCAGAAAATCATTGACGAGCACGAAGAGCTTATGCGCCGCATTGCCGATTACGATGACATTCTCGCCAAGCCCGAACGTCAGCGCAAGATAGTCGGAGACGAACTCGACGAGATCGTCGGCAAATACAGCGACGAACGCCGAACCAAGATTCTTCCGTATTCGGGAGAGATGAACGTCGAGGATTTGATCGCCGAGGAGAATGTGGTGGTGACAGTCACCCATTCCGGGTTCATCAAGCGCACCAAGGCCGAGGAATACCGTGCACAGCATCGTGGAGGCAAGGGCATCAAGGGTGCCAAGCTGCGTGAGGATGACGTGGTCGACCACTTCTTCCTGACCAGCACGCATAACTGGCTGCTCTTCTTCACCAACAGAGGTCGGGTTTACAGAATCAAGGCGTACGAGATTCCCGAAGGGTCGCGAGATTCCAAGGGGCAGCACGTCGCCAATCTTCTGCAGTTCGGACCGGAAGAGAAGATTCAGCAGGTGCTGTCCATCCACGACTACGACGAGGCGCAGTATCTGGTTCTCGCCACGCGCACCGGCAAAGTCAAGAAAACACGTCTGAGCGAATACGATTCCCCACGACAGGGCGGTCTGATTGCCGTGCGGTTGATGGATATCGAGGATTCGACGGACGGGTTGCAGGATGAGTTGGTGGGTGCGGCCCTATGCAACGCCAAGGACGACATCATTCTGGTCTCGCGTCTCGGCATGAGCGTGAAATTCCCGGCCGAGGACGGCACGCTTCGCCCGATGGGACGTCAGACCGCAGGTGTTCAGGGAATGCGTTTCCGCGAAGGGGATTCCATGCTGAGCATGGACGTGGTTCCTGAGGAATCAGAGGATGATTTGCTCGTGGTGACCAACGAGGGCTACGCAAAGCGCACGGCACTCTCCGAGTACCGTCTGCAGGGACGAAACGGTTTCGGCGTCAAGGCCATTCAGCTTGTCGAAGGCCGTGGTTCGCTGGTCGGCGCCGTCGTCGTAAACGAGGACGACCAGATACTCGCCATCATGAAATCCGGGAAGGTCATTCGCTCCAATGTCAACGAGGTGAAAAGAACCGGTCGCACCACGCAGGGAGTGACGCTGGCCAAACCGGACAAGGGTGACGAGATTCTTTCCATCGCGCGCAACGAGGAAAGCGAAGACGAGGTCGAGGCGGTGGAGGCTCAGGCCGAAAACGCGGAAAACGGTGCCGAATCTGCTGAGATTGTGGAAAAGCCGGCAGAATAGTCCAAGCGGTCAAGTTTGACTGGTAGCCTCACATCAGATGTCAGGCAAATCGAACAAGGAGAAGCGATGAGCCAGAATACAGGTGAACCGATCGACTCGCATGACGAGAACGGTGAACAGCAGGAGCAGTCGGGGCGCACTGCACGTTCATTCTCGTCCAAGCCGTTGATCAGTACCGAAGCGGCTGGCCAGCATGCCGCGGGAGCAGGTGCCGCACTTCCTTTGAGCACCCCCAAATCCGCCGTCTCTTCGGGTGCGAAGAAGCCTTCGGTACCCAGAGCCCGGAGAATGCGTCTGTCGTTGACCAGGATCGATCCCTGGTCGATTACCAAGGTGTCATTCCTCCTGGCCATTGCCGGAGCCATTATTCAGATCGTCGCCATGGCCCTGATCTGGTTGCTGCTGAACTCCATCGGTCTTTTCGACAATGTGACCCAGCTGCTTTCCAAAACCGGTCTCGATGCCGGAGGGTTCGATTTCAGCAGCGTGCTGAGCCTGAGCACGGTACTGAGCGCGGTAACCATTTTCTCGATTTTCGAGGTCGTGCTGGTGGTCGTGCTGGCAACGATCGTCGCGTTCCTGTACAACATCGTCAGCTCATTGGTAGGTGGCGTGCATGTTACCTTGGGCGACGACTGAACACCACTGAAAATCAGCAAACAGCGCAGTTCGCCGACATGGGCGACCTGCGCTGTTTGCTAAGTATCGCCATAAGCGATGCCACACATCGGCGGATATGAAAAAGCCAGAGGGAGGGCGATCATGGACGGCCTGGATGTTCGTGCCACACACTTGCCCGATGGTCTGCCCGGCGATCAGTGGCAGGACGATGATGTCATTGCAGGATACCAACGGCGTACGGTCGTTCTCGGACAGGACAGCGAAGGCGACTCGATCGCGACCTTCATCAGGAAAGCGCCAGCGTCGGATGATGCGGACGAGAAACGGCACGGGCGATGCTTGCGGAAGCTGTGGGCGCGTACCCGGACGACAGTGTTCCATACGCCGGAACGTCGCCCGAGGCCAAAGGCGATCATGTACATCCATGGATGGAACGATTACTTCTATCGGCGGCACGTATCGGAATATTGGGAAAGCCTGGGCGTGCGTTTCTATGCCGTGGATCTGCGCAGATACGGCCGAAGTCTACGAAGCGGAGAGATATCCGGATATATCGATGACCTGCATGAGTACAGGGCGGAACTCAACGCCCTGCATGACCTTGTCGTTGAGGAACAAGGCCCGGACGTACGCATCATGGTGGTCGGGCACTCCCAAGGAGGCTTGATAGCTTCGTTGTGGATGAACACGGACCATCCCACGCATGTCACCGCCATGGCATTGAACTCCCCGTGGCTTGAACTACAGGGCAATCGGATGCTTCGCATCATCTCGACCCCGGTGCTCAAAGGGCTGCTGCTCAGAGGTGCGCACAGTGCATTGCCTATACCCGACCCGGGTTTCTACCAGCGAACGATACTCAGGAAACTCGGAGGGCAATGGGATTACGATGCCTATCCCTTCTCGGATGAGCAGCAGTTCCTTCCACGGGCCGGATGGCTGGAAGCGATTTACCGGGCTCAGGCGGAAATAGCAGGCGGCCTTGATATCCAGGTCCCAGTTCTGGTGAGCACTTCGGACCGCACGATGCTGCAGTTGACCTGGGACGAGAGGATGAGGGAGAGCGACTCAGTGCTGGACGTCATAGCCATACGGGAGGCGGCGCTCAAGCTGGGGGATTTGGTTACCATCGCGACCATTCACCAGGGCATACACGACCTGACGATGTCATACCCCCGTCCGCGAAGAAGGTATTTCGCGATGGTCACCCGATGGTCGGCACAGAATGCCTGGCATGAGGAATTCCCCGAGCAGGCGGTCGCTGATGCCCTCGCCACCGTCAGCGCGGCGGGGGAGCGAACGACGAACAGCTTCGACGATGTCGTTCGACAGAACGATTTCGAGGCTTCGACAACGGGAATAGTCTGAGGATATGCTCGGATTCCTCGGATACTTCAGCGTCTCCTTCATCACCGCAGTCGCCATATGGCCTGTCGTCTCGCTGATATTGACCATACCGATTCTCGCGGTGATCTATCACCGATATCACGCCTTGCATTTCACGGCGGCATTCTCGGCGTATCTCGTGGTGCTGTATCTGCTGGCGCTGGTGTGCTTCACCTTGTGGCCCATGCCCGATAATCCCGCTGCATTCTGCGCAAGCCATCATCTGCACGCGCAGTTGAATCCCTTCGAATTTCTGACGGATGTTTCGCGGGGCGGGCTTTACGCCATACTTCAGATCGTGATGAACGTGTTGTTCTTCGTCCCTTTGGGCTTCATCATGTCAAGGGTGTTCCGGTGGCGTTTCACCGTGGCTCTTCCCATGTGCTTCGCGACATCCCTGATGATCGAAACGGCGCAGCTCACCGGGGCATTCGGTTTCTATCCATGCTCCTACAGACTGTTCGATGTGGACGACCTGCTGTGGAACACCGTGGGCGGAGTCATAGGTTTTCTGATGGCGTTGGCATTCGCCAGGTGGATTCCCGTACGCACGAAGGCCGCTGATGATGTGGTTACTCGTCCCGGGTTCATTCATCGCGTGGTGTCCTTGGCGATTGACCTGACGTGCATCTACGGCCTTGCAGGCACTCTCGGGCTGGGATTCGTCGTTGTGGTGGTGAAGGCAGGCACCTACAACATGAACGGAACGTATGGTTTCGCAGGAATGACGATTACCTCATCAGGCATGAGAATCGTCGTGCTCGCCCTTATGGCGATGTCGTTCCTCATATTCGAGCTGATGATGCCGGTACTTGCCAGAGGGCAGACCCTGGGCGGGCGATTCACGCATATGACCGTGGAGGGCAAAGAACGTACAGGATGGCGACGCACGGCCTTCTATGCCGGACGGACCGTCGTCCTGGCTGCGGTCCTGGGGCCCTGGGGAATTCCTGCGTTGTCCTTTGCCGTGGTGCTGGTTCTGCTGATATTTTGGCTCGTGAAACGTCAGATGCCTTATGATCTGATCTGATTCGGCCAGTCAGAGCCGTTTGTGTAGGGAATTTGTTGGAGATGGCGAGTGGCGGTATTGCTGGACATTGCAATACCGCCACTCGCCCTTCGGTGATGTCTGTTGTTTCAGAAATAATCCCTACACACGCGGATTGATGACCTGTTTAGCGGGCGCTTTCTTCGATGATGATGGCTTTAAGGACATCCAGGGCTTCGTTGAGCTCATCGTCCGTGATGACCAGGGGTGGCAGGAGTCTGATGACGTTGCCGTTGATGCCGCAGGTCAGCATGATGAGTCCGGCCTGCATGGCCTTGGCGACGATGCGAGCGACCAGGGGCTTGTTGGGCTGCATGCTTCCGGACTCGACGAATTCGATGGCCTGCATGGCTCCCAGACCACGCACTTCGGCAACGGTATCCAGAGATTCCACCAAGGGATTCAGCGAAGATGCGATTACGGAGGAGATATGCCGCGAACGCTCGTTGAGGTCCTTGCTTTCCATAATCGAAATCGCAGCCAATGCCGCGGCGCAGGACACCGGATTGCCGCCATAGGTGCCACCGATGCCTCCCGGCTGGACGCTATCCATGATTTCAGCCCGTCCGGTGACTGCGGAAATCGGCATGCCGCCTCCAAGAGCCTTGGCGGTGGTGATGAGATCAGGAACGACTCCGAAGTGATCGGAGGCGAACCATTCGCCGGTGCGGCAGAATCCCGACTGGATTTCATCGGAGACATAGAGAACGCCGTTCTCATGTGCCCACTCGGACAAGGTTTTGAGGAAGCCCTCGGCCGGGACGATGAAGCCGCCCTCGCCCTGCAGCGGTTCTGCGATGATCGCAGCGACGTTCTCATGACCTACCAGCAGTTCGATTTTCTCGATGCTGTCTTTCGCCGCTGCTACACCATCGCTGCCGAATGCGTCACGAAGCGGGTATGAGTAGGGAACAGGGTAGATATCGGGGGCAAAGGCACCGAATCCACGCTTGTACGGCGAGGATTTCGTGGTCATGGCCATCGTCAGATTGGTTCGTCCGTGAAATGCGTTCTCCATCACGATCACCGCTGAACGTCCCGTGTATTTACGGGCGATTTTGACGGCGTTCTCGACGGCTTCCGCACCCGAATTCAACAGCACGCTTTTCTTCGGGAAATCGCCTGGGGTATGTTCCGCGAGTTTCTCGCAGACCTCGACATAGCTCTCATACGGAGTTGTGGCGAAATTGGTGTGCGTCAGTTTGGCCACGGCCGTCTGAACCGCCTCGACGACCTCCGGTGCGGCGTTGCCGACCCCTGTGACCGCGATACCTGCGGCGAGATCGATGAAACGATTGCCGTCTACATCGGTGATGGTCGATCCCGAAGCGCTTTGCGCGAAGACCGGCATATAGGCTCCGACACCGGCGCTGACGGCCTGATGATGCCGCGTGGTCAAGGCCTGGGACTTCGGGCCGGGAATCGAGGTACGCAGTTCGCGGGCCCGCTGGGGGATATCCGACACGGTGGAAATGGGGGTTGCGGAGAAGCTGTCTGTGGACATGACTGTCATTCTTTCTGTGAAGTTACGGGTATGTAGGGTTTGGTGCTATTCGAATGAGGTGGCCACGGCGCTGATGTCGTCGTGAGCGTGGCCCTTGCCATCTGACTGTGCATAGAGATCCATGACCAATGACAGCAGATCGTTGCGGAATCCGACTGAATCCATCACGGCTTTCATCAGCCCGAGGTCCTTCTCCAAAGCCGAGACCTCGAATTGGGGACTGTAGTCCTTCGTTATCGCCTTGCCGCCCTTGATATGGGCATATGGCGAGTCGGACGTTCCCCCGGCGATGACGTCCAGGAACAGTTGAGGATCGACGTTCTGGCGTTCCAGGACCTTGACCGACTGACAGGCCGCCGCGGTGATGCAGCCCAGCCAGAGGTTGCAGGCCAACTTCACCGCGGTGCCGTCACCGACCTGCGGGCCGCAGTGGACGAGTTTCTTTGATATGGCGTCAAGGAAGGGTGCCGCCTGTTCGAACAGCGTCTGCTCGCCGCCGCCGATGAGAATGAGTTGCGAGGAATTCGCCTGGTCCTTGCTCCCCATCATCATCGTTTCGATAAGATGCAGGTCATGTGCTTTGGCGAATTCACGGACCTTTGCGGAGCCTTCGGTGCCGATGGTGGACATCTGTATCCACACCGCATCGGCTGGGGCAGCCTGATAGGACCTCTCCAATACGTCCACGACGCTGGCCGCATCGAAGACCACGATGGCGATCACGTCCGCATTGGACACGGCAGCGGCGAGCTCAGCCTCGGCTTTCAGACCGGGTCCTTCGAGTGCCTGTGCCCGTTCCACGGTGCGGTTCCATGCCGTTACCGAGAAGCCTTTGGAAGCCGCAACCGTGGCGATGCCACCACCCATGATGCCCGTACCCAAAACGGTGATATTCATGATTGTTCCTTTCCTCGATGAGGTGTGTTGAGGTATTCATTCCGCTTCGTATTCAGGCGGATTGTGTTTGAATCCTTTGGTCAATGCAGCCAGGATGACGATGCCGATGGCAAGCCAGGAGAGTCCGAGTACCAACGCCTGTTTGTCGAGATTGATAAGCAGATAAGCGCAGAAGAGCGAGCCCAATGTGGGGAAGGCGATATTGCGCAGCCATCCGCCCGGCATCAGCTTCGCCCTGGTTTCCGGCGAGACTTTGAAATATGAGGCTATGACGCTGACGTTGACCAGTGTGAATGCGGTGAAAGCCCCGAAATTGACGAAGGAGGTCGAAGTCGCCACATCAAGGAACATGGCGATGAGGCCTACGATGCCGACAAGCAGGATGCTGAGCACCGGAGTGTTGAATTTCGAGCTGAGTCGGCCGAAGATTTTTTTGGGCAGCACGCCGTCGCGTCCCATGACATAGAGCAGACGCGACGCGCTGGCCTGTGTGGCGATGCCCGAAGTGAACTGCCCGAAGCACAGACCTGCGATGAAGATGGCCGTAAAGAGATTCCCGCCTATCTGCCCCGCGATTTCAAACGCCGCTGATGATGCATTGTCGAAGGTGCCACCGGGGTGAACCAACTGCGTGGTGTAGGCGACGATGATGAAAATCAAGCCGCCGACCGCCGCGACGAGCATGATGGCTTTCGGCATCGTTTTACGAGGATTCTTGGTTTCCTCGGAAAGCGTGGTCACTGCATCGAATCCCAGGAAGGAATAAGCGGCTATGGCTGCGCCGGCAACGATGCCCGAGACGCCAGAACCCGAACCCAGGAACGGTTGGGTGCTGAATGCGGAGGCGACGCCGCCACCCACGATGACGCTACGCAGGGAAAGAACGACGAAGATGCCGATGACCAGAGCCTGGAAGCTCATCAGTGCAAAATTCACCTTGTCGGCGACATTGAGGCCGAAGATGTTCAAAACGGTCGTGACAATCACGAAGCCAAGAATCCACACCCAGATGGGCACGCCGGGGAATTCGGCATTGAGATATGACGCGCCGATGAGCCAGACGACCATGGGCAGGAACAGATAGTCGAGAAGCACGGCCCAACCCACCAGGAATCCGAGCTTGGGATTAATCGATTTGCCGATGTAGGTGTATGCCGAGCCCGATTCGGGGTACAACACGGACATCCTACCGTAGCTGCCTGCGGTGAAGAGCATGGCGACCAGGGCAACGGTGTAGGACATCGCCGTGGCTCCATGCGAGAGTTCGGCGATGACGCCGAAGGTGCCGAGGACGATGATGGGCGTCATATACGCCAGACCGAACATCATGACGGAGCGCAGGCCCATCGTGCGCTTCAACTTAGGTTCTGCCGTGTGCTCCGCGGCGATGGCCTGTTCGCCGCTTCCAAGTGTTCCTGCGGTCATCTGATGGTCCTTTCGACGGGCGAGTGGGTTTGGGGGAAATGGGTGACGTGGAATGGGTAAGGGGAGATTCGGGAAGGTGAGGAAGTCAGCGTCGTCTGCCGGGTCCGGATTGCGGGTGCCAGCGGGCGGCACTGATGTGGCCTTCATAGAGTGGTAGGAGGATGTCGTCGTCATCGGGTCTGAACTGCTCCCAAAGTCTGTTGCTCCCCGCCGTTCCGATGCGGCGGACATGGTCGACCATATCGAGGTCGATGGTGCGGGTCAGCAAGGCTTCCTCGTCGCCTCGGCAGACATCAAGAAGCTCACCTTCGGCGTCGACCAGGACCGAATCGCCCACACCCTGAGGCGCGGCGGCGTTCACACTGGCGACGAAGACCTGGTTGGTGATTGCCGTGGCGCGTGCCAGTACGAGTTCCTGTCTGCGGTCCGGAGTCGTGGTGCGTACCAGATTGAGGATGAGGTCGGCGCCGAGCCACGCGACCTGGCGGGCGATTTCAGGGAACCATGCGTCATAGCAGATTGTCAGGCCGAGGCGTCCTTTGCCCGGCAGGTCAACGACGGTAAAGGAATTCCCTGGAATATACCGCTCATAAGGCCTCCAGGGGCAGATTTTGCGGTAGCTGCCGACGAGCAGGCCATCCGGAGAGAATACGGCTGCGGTGTTGTATATTCCTCCAGACGGATTGCGTTCGCAGAAGGTACCTGGAACGAGCCAGATGCCATGCTTCTTGGCAAGATTCGCGCACTTGGAGAGCAGGGAATCGGACGCTTCGACCACGGAGACGGGTTGCGAGGAGGTGTCGGGAAATTCCACGGCGGCGGCCTCCTGTGCCCGATTCGCATCCTCCTCGTTGAGCGAGCCGGTGCCGAATAGGTGCATCTCGGGGAAAGCCACCAGTTCCGGACTGTTTCCTGCCGCATCGTGGCCGGCGCAGATTGCGGCGACTGTTTGTGCGAAGCGGTCGAAGGACTCATCGTCGGAGAGCGGAATCTGGGCGTATTGCGCCAACGCGATGGTGAAATTTCGTGTATCCGTCATATCGATTCCTTCGATGAGGCGATGCCAACTGGTCCCCTAAGCTTCGATGCGAAGCGTTGCTCTCAACCTAGAAGGAGGGAGGTGGAAGATATATGGCCAGAATGGATAAAATATGCCTAAGATATGTCCATAATGGCACCATATTGCATGGCCTGTCCTACTCGGAGGAGCGTCGGTCACGCGGACCGCATGCAGAATGAAGGGGATAATGACGATTTCATTGCGTAGTCTGCTGGCCCGCTCCGACCTGCATCTGCAAGTGGTGGTCCCAGGCCATCCGGAATCGGTGGATGCGCCGATTTCATGGGTTCATTCCACCGAGCTCGCCGATCCGACACCCTATCTGGAAGGCGGTGAACTGATACTGCTGACCGGACTCGCAATGGCTGACGACGTCGCCAACGACGAGCAGCGGCAATACGCCAGAAGACTGGTCAAGGCGGGCATTCGGGGGATTGGCTTCGGCGTGGGTGTCAGACATCAGCGTATTCCGACATGGCTTGTGGAGCAATGCACGCAATATGGCTTGCCGTTGTTCAGCGTTCCCGCCCCGACGCCATTCATCGCGATCACCAAGGAGGTGTCGAGAAAGCTCACCGATGAGAGACAGCGGGGCTTCGCGCGCGCCTATAACGACCAGCGTCAGCTCATGCGATCCGTGCATACGCTGTATCCGGTGAGCTCAATCGTCTCCAAGCTTGCCGAGATTATCGGCGGATGGGCGGCATTGATCAATCCGGCGGGAACGGTTATCGAGTCTTCGCACCGTTTTCTGCCCGTGCACATCGATGCCTTGGGCGACGCCCTGACCTTCAGTGTTCTGGGAGAGGCGAAATTCATCAATGTCAAAGGCTATGACGTGGCGGTGTTCCATGTCGCCTCGCCGGCGGGAGACACCTTGGGGTATCTGGTGGCCGGCAGAAAAGGGGTCACGGGGTCGTTGGACCATACACCGGTTGTGGCCGCAGTCTCCTTGCTTTCTCTGGCCATAAGCCGCTCCACGGATGCCAACAGGGTGCTTTCGCGGCTGAGGGCCTCGATGGTGCGTCGATGTCTGGAAGGCCATGCCGCTTCGGTGCGCCCGTACGCCCATGACCTATGGGATGGCATGCCGGCTGAACCCTTGTGCGCCATGCGATTACTCGGCGATATGAGTGCCCTGGAGGCAGCGCAGCGTCTGGTCGAGCCCTTCCGCAAATCCCTGGTCAAGAACCTCAATCCTGTGGTGTTCGGCATGGTTGAGGATGATCTGTGGATCATCGTTTCCCAGTCCAACGTCTCGGAATGGGTCAGTCAGCTCGGCAGGGACGGCAGCGTGGTGTTGGGTGTCTCATCGGCGTCGACCTGGCTGGACATGGCTCGGGCCAGACACGAGGCGTATCAGGCCGCGGCTGAGGCGAAAACCACCGGTGCCGCTTCGGTGCAATACGGACAAGGCAGTGCCGCGGGGACCTTGGAGAATCTGTTGGAACCTTCTTTGCTACGGGCATTCGCAGATCTTAAACTCGCGCCTTTGCGGAATGTGACCTTCAATCTTTCCACAGGTCCGCATACCGACCGTGATGCCGCCACGGATGGCGACTCCTTGAGTGTGGGGGCGATCGAGGTGCTGCACGCGTGGATCGAAGCGCAGGGGAAGATGGAAGAGGCCGCCAGAACGCTGGAGATTCACAGACATACGATGAGCAAATACATGGCCCGTATCGCCAGATTGCTGTCCGTCGATCTGAAGGATCCCGGTGCGGTGGCCGAACTCTGGTTCGCCTGCCGATACGCTCGGCCGGTACGTCGGTAGCTTCACCCCGCGTAAAAGGTGTAATACGATGGGGAAGGTTGGGCTATTCCAGCTTGGAAAGAAACGGGAGAAGAACGATGCAGGCCGTCAGTCTGTATGCCAGAATCTTTGAGATTCCGGGGACGAAATCATTTTCCGCTGCGGCGGCGCTGGCGCGCTTGCCGATTTCGATGATTCCCCTCGGCACGGTGCTGGCCATCAACAGCATCTACGGTGACTGGACGAGTTCCGGCATCGTGAGCGCACTGAACGTGATCGGCATAGCATCCGGAACGCCGCTCTTCGCAAGACTATTCGACCGCTATGGGCAGCATGCGGTGGGAAGAGTCGCCGTGGTGCTGTCCATCGGCAGCATGCTCGTATTCGCTGTTGCCGTGCTGCTGAGAGCTCCGTTGTGGTTGCTCGTCATCCTGGCCTTCGTGATGGGCGCGACGCAGTTCTCCTTCGGGGCGCTGGTGAGAACGCGCTGGTCATGGGTGCTTGGGCGTTCAGGACATAGTGAACTGCTGACCACGGCCTATGCCTTCGAATCCGCAGTCGACGAGCTGATTTTCATCGTCGGGCCCATTTTCGCCACGGTTCTGGCCACTTCGGTGCACCCGGTCTCACAGCTGTTCGTACCTGCCTTGGCGCTCTGCGTCGGAGGTTTCGCCTTCTTCTCCCTGGTGGACACACAGCCATCCTTCGTGCGGAAAGCATCTGCCGCCGAAGCCGAGACGGTAAGGGAAGCGCGGCATTCAGGAACCAGCGGCCAGAGCCGAGCTGAGGGCCTCGGCAGCGGTGACAAGTCGTTCGGGGCAATCGCCCGTCGACTGCTGCCCTTGTTTCCCGGAGTGCTGTCGGTGATGCTGAGTTACATGCTGCTGAACCTGGCGTTCAATGGCTACGATGTGAGCATTGTGGCCCTCACCAAAGCTCAGGGCAAGGCCGGCCTGGTCGGGGTCATGGTCGCTGTTTTCGCCTCGGGCTCCTTGGTGGGAGGGCTCGTATACGGTTCTCGAAGCTGGAGACGATCACTCTGGACACGCTATTGCGTGCTGCTGTTCCTGTTGGGATTGGGATATCTGTCGTTCCGTCTGGCATTGAGCAATCTGCTGGTGCTCGGATTGCTGCAATTCGTAGCGGGGCTGTTCATCGCACCCACCATCGCCACCTGCAATATGATCGTTCAGCATGCAGTGGCCTCGGAACACCTGACCGAAGGGCTTTCGTGGCTAGGTGCCCTCGGAGCTCTGGGTGCCTCGGCGGGGTCGGCCATCACCGGCGTGGTGCTTGATGCGCACGGGCCCGAACAGGGCTTTGCCATTCCTTGGATTGCTACCCTGATTGCCAGTGCAATAGTCGCTCTGCACATCGTCGTCGGCAGGCACCGGAGGCTGCCGGTGAGGTAAGTCGCTGTAAATATCTTGGCCCGCCTGATATGGGCGGGTTGTTGGCGGACTTGCGTGCTAATTTGTGCGGGTATTCGCTTAGCGGTAGACGGTACTTCGATGTTCGATGCTGAACACATGCACAATGAGTTCGTTGTCCTGGATTATGCACAGGACCCGGTACTTGCCAATACGGTAGCGCCATTCTCCTGCCCTGTTCGCGCTCAGAGGTTTGCCGAAGGCGCGGGGGTTGTCGCAGCCTTCGAGCCGGTCGGTGATCCAGTCGGTGATGATTCTCGCGTCGAAGCGGTCCATCTTCCTGAGTTGTTTGAGCGCGGCCGGGGTCAGACGAACGTGGTAGCTCACAGATCGAGTTCCTTCTTCACCTGGTCGAGGGTGTACCTGGTGCCGTCGTCGGCTTCGATAGCGTCTCGTAGGGCTGCGAGGTCGTGCGCGTCCTCAATCTTCTCGAGCATGGCCGTGCGGGCGAAATCGCTGACACTCATGCCGTGGAACCCGGCATACTCCTTGATGAGTTTTGCATCCGTGTCATCGACTCTCATGGTCATCGTGGTCATCGCCACCACCTCCTGAATACATTGTATTACCGTTCGCGCAACATCCGTGTTTACAGTGAGCTTGAAGAACAGCTAAACCACCAAGTATGTGTTGCACGGTTCCTAGGAATCCTGCGGTATGTTCACACGACCGCTGCCGAGGTGATGGCCAGAAAGGCCGCTACGGCATGGCAGACGTATCCGACGATGGTTCCCGCGTGAAAGACCTCATGATATTCGAACCAGCCGGGGAAAGGATTCGGGCGGCGCATCGCAAAGCAGCATGCCCCGGCGATGTAGGCTGCCCCGCCGACGGCCAGGAGGATAGTGACCGCGTGGCCATGGTTCGGCGCATTCCACAGCAAGGGCAGGAGCAGTACGGCCGTGAGTCCCAGAACCACATAGATGGTGGTGAAGAGCCAATCGTGATTTTCGTGCCATATGGCGTGACACACGGATCCGAGGAACGCCACGGTCCAGATGATGGCAAGGTACGTCCAACGAAGCGGGGTATGAAGCGTGAGCAGGAACACGGTGTTCGTGCCCGCGATGATGATGAAGATATTGGCGTAATCGATCTGACACAGGATGGTATTCATCCGTCGGCCCCAACGGCCTACATGAAGCATGGCGCTGTTGCCGAACAGGAGCATGGTGCTCAGCGCATAAATGGAGGCGCCGATCTTCAGCTCTCCTGAGGGGGCCAGCGCGATCAGGACCATCGAGGCGATGACGCTGACCGGGAACGCCATCAGATGGAGAATTCCCCGCAATCGTGGTTTTTGAATACGATCGGAAATCTGTGTCGTCACCGGAACTTCGCCGGAGGAGCGAATTTGACCGAGTCTGTCCGATGCAGTCACTTTGGCTGCTGGCATTTGGCTGTTGACAGGCCTCGATGCAGTACTCATATTCGCCACCCTACGCTTTGTTCATGTAACGATATGGTGACTTGCTGGCAGTGAAATCAGAGAATCCTGAACGAGCGGTGGGCATAGGTCGTCGACGTTTCCCCAAGGGCTCAGAGGACGTTCGCTCTGGGGCCCGATATGTCCTTGCGGCGCCGGTGCATATGGGGCCGATGCAGCTCCGAAAGTACTATGGCGAAGAAAATGAGCGCGAAGCCGACCAGATTCGTGGGACTGATGTGCTCATGTACCAGCACCACGGAAAACAGCAGGCCGAACAGGCTTTCGGTGCAGAGAATCAGAGAGCCTTGGGCCGCGGGCACCTTGGAGAAAGCAAGATTCTGGAAGTTCTGGGCGACCAGAGTAGATCCGATGATGAGGTATGCCAGAGAGGCGAGCGTGGTCCAACTGAAAGCCGCCGCCTGCGGAATCGGATCGGTGATGAGCGCGCCACCGGTGAAGAGCGTCGCGGCAGTGGCGAATTCGATGAGTGTCAGCATGAGCATGTCGAACTTCTTGGCGAACATTCCCGACAGGACCAGATTGATGGCGAACAGTACCGCGCCGATCAAGGTGAGCGTATCTCCCTGGCCGAGACTGAGACTGGCCCCGACTTTCGGGATGGCGATGAAGCCTACGCCGAACAGGCAGATCATGGCTGCAAGAATATGACGGGCCGCGGGACGTTGCTTGGCGATTATCCACACCAGAAAGGGGACGAACACGCAATACGTTGCGGTCAGAAAGGCGTTGCGGCCGGGTTCGGTCAGCGCAAGGCCGCGCATCTGGAACATGAAGGCTATCCAGTAGGTGAACCCGAGCAGTATTCCCGGTACCAACAGATGCGTCAGGTGCGTTCTGCGAATTCTGCGCCAAAGCAATACCACCATAATGGCCACGCTCAGGCACAGTCGTATCGCCATCATCCATTGCACGGAGAGGGTTTCAAGGGCGATTTTGGAAAAGGTATAGCCGCCTCCCCATGTGGCCGCGGCGATGATGAGCATTCCTCGCGCGGTCCATGGTGAAAGACGCAGTAATTCAGGTTCAGCGGTCCCCACGGTTACGAGTGTAAACGGACGGGTATCGTGACCACGCCGAGATGTCTGGGTTGTTTTCCGCGGTCCGTGAGTTTTCTGTGTCGATGGCATGAAGACCGGTCGCTGCAGCGTGCTCGCGATTCGCTGAATCGGGGACAGGGAAGTACGCTTACGGGCAAATCAGACGATACGCATATCGGTGTGTGACGATTGGAACATGGGATCAGCAATGATGGATATGTCCGTAGATGTATCGGGACTGCCAATCGACACAACCGCACCGGTTCTGGTGACCGGTGCCAACGGCTATGTGGCGAGTTGGGTGGTCAAAGGCCTGTTGGATGCCGGTGTAACCGTGCATGCGGCGGTCCGCAACCCGAAGGATGAGCATAAGGTCGGTCATCTGCTGAGGCTGGCTGAAGGTGCTCCGGGCGAGCTCAGGCTGTTCGCCGCGGATCTGCTCAAGCCCCGCTCCTATGTGAAGGCCATGCAGGGGTGTGCGGTGGTGTTCCATATGGCTTCGCCCTTTGTCCGCAAGGTCTCGGAACCGATGCGTGATTTGGTGAAACCGGCGTTGGAAGGCACCAGAAACGTGCTGAATAGCGCCAGCGAGACCTCCGAGGTCCGTCGTGTGGTGCTTACCAGCTCAGTGGCCGCCATCTATAGCGATGCGGTCGATGTGGAGCGTCGGCCCGGTGGCATCATCACCGAATCCCAGTGGAACGATACTTCCACGACCACGCGTGAGCCATATTCCTATTCCAAAACATTGGCGGAACGAGAGGCCTGGCATATCGCCCGGGCTCAGCATCAGTGGCGTCTGGTGGTGGTTAACCCCGCACTGGTTATCGGCCCGGCATTGAATCCCAGGCCGAGCAGTGACAGCTTTACCATCGTCGAGCAGATGATCGGCGGCACGGGAAGGTTCGGTCTACCCAGAATCGGGGTCAGCGTGGTGGATGTGCGTGATGTCGCCAGGGCGCATATCGCGGCGGCCTTCCTTCCTGATGCCCATGGTCGCCACATCCTTGCTTCCGAGGACACGGACACCTTGGCGCTCGCGAAGAGCCTGAAGCCTCGATTCGGCAACAGCCTGCCCCTGCCTGACAGGGCGATACCCAAGGCGCTGGTATTTGCCGCAGCACCGTTGATCGGCCTCGGTCGGGGATACGTGCGGCGGAATGTCGGGCATGTGCTGCGGGCGGATTCGAGAAAAAGTCGACAGGAGCTCGGTATGCGGTATCGTCCGGCACAGGAATCCATGGAGGACATGGTCCAGAGCATGCTTGGCCGCGACTAAAACAGCCGCAACGAGATAACTGCACTAAAAGTACAGCAATTCGGTCATCTATTGGTGAAAAAGCTGCACTTTTAGTGCAGTTATCTTCGTAAAGAGCCCTGTTAGAGGAACGAAGCGACGATTTCGGCGTTTTTAGGGTCGGTGTTGACGGCTGAAGTGGATATGCTTCGCAGAATGTCCGCGAGTGTGACCTGTTTCATCTCGTTTTCCGCAGCCTGCTGCAGCCGGTCGTACTCCTTTTCGAGGGCCTGCTGGATATTCGCGCCGATGATGCACCGCGGATTGGTATGGTCATCGACCTCGATAAGCCGGGCATCCTCGTTGACGCTGATGAACACGTCGTACAAGGTTATGTCTTCGACCGGTCGGCTCAATGTCGGCTTCGGACGTCCGTTCACCGTATGAATCAGGCCGTGTTGCCGCAACTTGCCCATGATTTTCCGGACGTTCGTCGGGTTCGTTTCTATGCTCGCCGCGAGAATGTCGCTGGTGACCGCATCACTTTCCGAGAACACGGCGATGTAGGCGAGAATGTGCACGGCATCGCTGAGTTGCGTGGAATATCGCATTCCTGTGCCTCCTCTCATGTGCTCGTGTGAGTTCTCTCGAAGTTCGACTATAACCGCACCGCTTCACAGTGACTCGACTTGAGGCGACTTGACTTGACGGAGAGAACTCACTACTATCAGCTGTACATTATAAATATACAGCAAAACACATGTGACGTCTTCTCAACGGGACTTCGGTGAGAGGGCGGTAATGGAGGGGACGACTATGACATATTTGGTAACTGGAGCAACCGGTGGTTTGGGCGGATACGCACTCGAATATCTGAAGAAGATGGTGCCTGTCTCGGACATCATCGCGCTGGCACGGAACGAAGAAAAGGCCGCATCGCTCAGAGGCCAGGGAATCACGGTTCGCATCGGGGATTATGGCGATACGGATTCGCTGAAGGAAGCCTTCAAGGGCGTTGACCGCCTGCTGTTCATCTCCGGCGCTCCGGGCAATCGTCAGGCCGAACATACCAACGTGGTGAACGAAGCCAAGGAGGCCGGTGTCTCGTTCATCGCCTACACCAGCTTTGCCAATGCCAGCAATGTGGACAACATGCTTTCCACGGACCATCAGTTCACCGAGCAGCTGATCGAGCGGTCTGGTATCGCTCACACCTTCCTGCGCAACAACTGGTACCTCGAAAACGAGACCACGTTGTTGAAGATGGCACTCGACAGCGGCGAGCTGGATTACTCCGCAGGCGATGCGACCGTCGGATGGGCTCTGAAGCGGGAATATGCAGAGGCGGCGGCACGCGTCCTGTCCGGACAGCAGGAAACCCCCGATATTCTGGAACTCTCAGGTGAGCCGCATACCTATGGTGAACTGGCACAAGCCCTGTCGAAGGCATCCGGGAAGGCGGTCAGCGCGCGTGACCTTGACGCTGACGGCTTCACGGAGGCTCTGAAAGGCCATGGGCTTCCCGAGGAGGCGGCGCAAGGGATACTCGGCATCCAGCAGCTGATAAAAGCCGGCGATCTCGAGCTGACCTCGGGGGATTTCGAAACAACGCTCGGTCATCCCCTCCTGTCGCTTGAAGATGGCCTCAAGGAAGTGCTGAGTCTCTAGAGAATCCCCTCTTCAGGCAATCCAAACTATGCCATAGGCTGTTGCCCCAAGTGGGTATGCTGCCTATGGCATTACTGTTAGTGAATCTTGGAGGACCACGTGTTGTACAGCGAAGAACGAGGTGACGGCACGCCGCTGCTGCTGATTCATGGTTTCGGTGTGGACCATCGGATTCTCGCATCACTGAGCTCAATGATTGACGACCTGGGTGGTTGGAGGCAGATATTCATCGACCTGCCCGGCCATGGCAAAAGCCCTGCCGAAGATGTCAACAGCTCACAGGATGTCGTTGACGCGGTCGAGAGCTGGATTCGTGGGCATCTGGGAGGCGAGTCCTTCGCGGTGCTCGGCAATTCCTTCGGCGGCATGGTCGCACGTTGCGTCGCCCATGATATGCGTGAGCAGGTCCTGGGCCTTGCAACCCTCGCGGGGGTCTTCGTCAATGACCACGATCAACGGTCGCTGCCCAGGACAACTGTTCTGCACGAGGACCATGAACTCATCGCGTCACTTGGCGCCATGGCCGAGGACTACACGCAGATGGCCGTCGTGCAGAATGCGGAGCATGCCGCGGCATTCGAGAAATATGTGCTTCCGGGCCTGAAATCCTCCGACCGGGAGGCTTTGAAGCGTATATCTGCGCATTACTCGCTGGACCAGGAGCCCGAGGACGCGCATCCCGAGCCCTTCGCGCGACCCAGTCTGTTCATCACAGGACGACAGGACCAGGTGGTGGGATACACCGATGCGTGGAATCGCATCGAGCATTATCCGCGAGGCACATACACCGTGCTCGATGCCGCAGGGCACAATGTGCATCTTGAACAGTCAACGGTCACCGAAGCGCTGGTGCGGGAGTGGCTCAGGAGGATGCGGGAAGACTGAACGACCCTGCATCCTCGGGAAGCTCAGACCTGTTTCTTGATCGGATCGGGATCGGGGATTTCCTCCGGTGTATAGTTGGGCAGTCTGCCTGCGGGAATGATGGCGACACCGCTCAGGGCGGCCATTATCAGGAGACCGGTTTTCAGAGCGGAAAGACGTGCTTGTTCATTCAGCGACACTGCCGCGTCGACCTGCTCAGGGGTAGCGGTCGTCGTAGCAAGCACTTCTTTGAGGTGATCGTTCGACACGAAGTTGGTGTTGTCCAGATCGACCTGTGAAGTCAGGTCCTTCGGTAGGTCGACATTGCTGCCGTCGCTCAGGGCGAGTGTGACGTTGCCTGCGAGCAGACCGACCATCAGTGCTCCGGCGAGTGCCGTACCGACTGCCGAGGCCAGATTCTGCGTCGTGCCTCTGATGGAACCGACATCGCCGGCCAGTTCTTTCGGTGCCGAAGTGACCAGAACGTTGAAAACCAGAGTGACCAGGGAACCCTGTCCAACGCCGAAGATGAACAGTCCCAGAATGGTGGGGAAGGTCTCCCAGTTATTGTTCACCACATATGCCAACCAGAGCAGCGCAAAGGTGGTGAGTCCGAAGGAGAAGACGCCGATCTGACGTGGAGTGAAGCGCTTGTACACGCGAACCACCAGCATGGCGGTGAAGAATACGGTCAGGTTGAAGGGCAGCATCGCCATCGATGTGCTGAATGCGCTTCTGCCCTGGACTATCTGGATGTAGAGCGGAATGGTGAAATTCAGTGCAGCTTCCATGGCGACCACGATGAACATGGCGAATACCGCTGAACGCTCACGTGAGGACTTCAGAATGCCGAGTTCGACAAGCGGCTCCTTGCCTTCGGCGGAACGTTTGCGTGTCCACATGGTGAATAGCTGGACGAGGATGATGCCGACCACGATGAGCAGTGGTGCGGGTGACATGCCGAGGATGTTGAACGGCGCGGAAGACGTGGCTCGTAGCAGACCCCATCCATTGAGATTATTCACGCCCAAGGTGAGCAGGACGATGCCCAAACCTATGAGCGGGGCCCCGATGACATCTATGCTTATCGTCTTGTCGCCGTGATCGCCGCGCAAACGGAAGCTGAATATGAATACGGTGACGGCGAGCACAAGCACGATACCGAATACGGGACGCCAACCGACGAGTGTGGCGAGAGTGCCTCCGATGAGGAATGCGCTCACACCGGAGAGCGCTCTGGCCGAGCCGAGCGAACCGATTGCCGTTGCCTGCTGGGCGCCATGATAGTTCTCGGCGATCAACGCGACCAGGGAGGGGACGATGATCGCGGCCGAAGCACCGGCAAGCGCCTGGGCGACGATGACCCACACCACTGATTGCGCCAATACCATGCAGAGCGCGGAAATGGCGAAAATGCCGACTACGACTCGGAATATATGCACCCAGCCGATGCGCTGCCCGAGTTTGGCGCCGACCATGACCAGGGCGGCCACGACTAGACCGTATGTCACGATAGCTGTTGAGACGCTGGTTGGCGGAACGCCGAAATCTTCGACCATGCCTCCCATGGACACGGGCAAAGCCGCAACGTTGAAGGACATCAGCACCTGTGCGAGGAATAATCCGACCATCGGCACCCAGGAGTTGCGGGTCACCGCCGCGAATTCCGTCGTCACCGGTGCCTTATCTGTTGTTCGTGGTTCCGTCATTGTTCCTCCAGAGGATTGTTCAGAGAACGTTCATCATTGCGGCATCGTTCGCTACTCATCGTTATCCGTGTCTTTCTTTCCTGAATCTGATGATGTGGTCTCGGATGCAGGCGTACCGGGTGAAGAAGCATCGTGTGCAGAGGCAAAGAGATTCAACCCCAGCGCACGTGAAAGATACGCCGCCGCGATTTGGCCTCGTACGCTGTTGCCCGCCTCATCCAAACGAGGTGCATAGCTTCCCACGGCCCCTTTTCCGGGGGCGACGGTGAGCAGGCCGCCGGCGACGCCTGATTTTCCGGGAAGTCCTATTTCCACCAGCCATTCCCCTGAGCGTTCGTACAATCCGGCCGTGGCCATAACGGCCAGGGCGTCGCGTGCGACCTGTTCCCCCACGACACGTTTGCCGGTAACCGGATTCACTCCGCCATCCGCAAGCGTCGCGCCCATAACCGAGAGATCATGGGCGTCAACCAGCAGAGAGCACTGGCGTGTGTAGACGTCAACCGTTTCGTCACTGTCTCCCTTGAGACACCCATAGCCGCTGAGCAGTCTGGCGATACCTTGGTTGCGTTGGTTCGTGAGCGCCTCCGAGCGGTAAACGCCATCATCCAAGGTGAGCGGCCGGCCCGCGAATGCGGAAAGCCCCGACTGAATGAACTCCCACCGTTCTGCGCCGCTGTTTCCGGGGACTCGGGAGGTGGTGGCAATGGCACCGGCATTGACCATCGGATTCAATGGATGCCCGCCGTTGAGTTCAAGGGCCATAACCGAGTTGAAGGGCAGCCCCGTCGCGTTGACGCCAATGGCGGTCAGCACCTCTTCATGGCCAAGCGCCTCGCACACCAGGGCATATACAAAAACCTTCGAGATGGATTGAATCGAGAAGACATGACCATACGAGCCGAGTTGGTGGGTGCGGCCGTTCGTCTCGGTGATCGCTATGCCGAAGACCTCAGGGTCTGCATCCGCCAGTGCGGGGATATAGTCCGCCACCTTGCCCTCATGATGCTGCAACGCACGCTCACATGCGCGTCCAAGAACGCCATCCACCACCGAAACGGCCGGCAGCCTCCCCGTGGCGGCGTATTGTCGAATATCCGAAACATCAAGATCCCACATCGGAACACCTTCCCCCTACAGTGCACACAACAACAGCATAGTTGATTCATTGAGCCTGAAACGTCTTGGTTTCACTGGGTATGGCGTGGCTCGCACGTGTGCAGGAAGATGAGGCCTTGAGCCTGGACGGTTTTCCGCACGCTGCCGGAAGGCGTTATACGGGAGAGGGGGATGGCCCCGGCGAAGAGAAAGAGTGGGGAAACCGGGGCCTTGAATTCAGTATGAACGACCTATCTCAATGGAGCGATGGGGAAAGCATGGAAGCAGCTGACAATCCTGTGACCAATCGGTGAAGCGGGCCCCAGCGGCGCGATGGACGTCGCAAGGCGATGTGGGCGAGGTCACAGTGAATTACGGTCATATGGTGTAGATGGTCATTGTGAAACGAGACGGCAATAGACATAATGAATGATTGCAATCGTCGAATGCCGACCACCGTCCTTGGTATCCGAAGGGACAGGCGCATCGCCATTACCAAGGCATTACAAGGCATTGCCAGGTATTGCCAGGCGCGTTGAGTATGGGTGCGGAACAGGGATTGCCGGTGCACAGGGCACATATGAGGAGGAACATTGGAAGACGCGAGAACCACGGAACTCGATCCGGCGACCGAAGCGAAAGCCGAGGTGAATGCGGAACCGGCGCTTTCCGAGGTTGCGGAGCGGCGCAGGAACACCGCCGACCTCATCGTCGAATGTCTGGTGAACGAAGGAGTCGAGGTTATCTTCGGCATTCCAGGCGAGGAGAACATCACGCTGATGGAGGCTATCGAGCGGGACGGACGCATTCGTTTCGTGCTGACCCGCCACGAACAGGGCGCGGGTTTCATGGCCTCGACCTATGCCTATCTCACCGGAAAACCCGGTGTGTGCCTGTCCACGCTTGGGCCGGGTGCGCTCAATCTGATGCTTCCCGTGGCACAGGCGAATGCCAGCACCACACCTCTTGTGGCAATATGCGCGCAGGGCTCATTGAATCGTCTGTATAAGGAATCCCATCAGATCGTCGATCTCGAGTCGCTGTTCAGACCGATAACGCAATGGACGTCAATGGTGATGGACCCGAATTCCTCACCTGAGATGGTGCGGAAGGCCTTTTCGATGGCCCAACATGCACGGCCCGGCGCAACCTGCCTGATCATCCCCGAAGACGTGGCGGAAAAACCCGTCGATGTGGATGCGCATCCTCTCGCCCTGCCAAGACCCTTGCACACCATTCCCACGGACGGCATCATTCAAGAGGCCGTGGAACTGATACGCAATGCGAAGCACCCCATCATTCTCGCGGGCAACGGCATCTCGCGCTCGCATGCGGAACAACAGCTGATGATGTTCGCCGAGCAGTGCAATGTTCCGGTCGCCACAACCTTCGAGGGCAAGGGCGTATTCCCCGACGACCATCCGAACGCGCTGGGCGTGGTCGGTTTCATGCACCACGACTATGAGAACTTTGCATTCGATACGGCCGATCTGATTCTGGCATTGGGATTCTCCATCCAGCAGTTCGACCCGAAGAAAATCAATCCGCATAACGACAAGACGATTATCCACATCAACACCTTCGTGGAAGATTCCGATGCGCACTACTCCACGGCGTTGAACATCAGGGCGGATATAGGGGCCACGCTGTATGCGCTCACCACCAAACTGCGTGAGCAGAATGTCAGCTTCGACACCAGCCAGCCGAAAATCCGAGAGCTGCTGCATGCCGAAACGATTTCCTGCGCCAACGATCCGGCATTTCCGATGAAACCGCAGCGAGTGGTGTACGACACTCGACGTGCGGTGAGAAGAGACTGGACGACACTGGTCGATACCGGTGCGTTGAAGATGTGGATGGCCCGCCTGTACCCCACGTATCAGACCGACACCTGTCTCATCGACAACTCCTTGTCCACCATGGGCTGGACGCTGCCGGGAGCTGTCGGCGTCTCGATTGCGCAGCCATCCAAACCCGTGCTTGCAGTGATGGGCGACGGCAGTTTCATGATGAATATTCAGGAGATTGAAACGGCGGTCAGGTGCGGCTGCCGTATGGTCGTTCTCGTGTGGGTCGACGAATCATACGGCCTGATCAAATGGAAGATGGACATTCACGCCGGAAAACACGAGTACGTCGATTTCAACAACCCCGATGTCGTCGCGCTCGCGGCCAGTTTCGGCGCCAAAGGTCACGAAATCACCAGTGCGGATGAACTGTATCCGGTGCTGCGCCGGGCCATGTGCAGCGGAAGCGGCGTCGACATCATCGCCTGCCCCGTGGATTACCGCGAGAATATGCGCCTGATCAGTCAACTGGGTGAACTCGACTATACCGACTGAGCCTGCAGCGAGACATGACCGTCGGTAGGGGAGCTGCGGTCACATGCCGGGGTGCCGGAGCTTCCCGGAAATATAGTCCCGGCATATGGCCACGATGCGTTCGGCGGCATGCCCGTCCCCATAGGGGTTTACCGCAGTAGACATCGCCCGGTACTCCCGCTGATCGTTCAGCAGCTCGGTCATGGCGTTGCGCACCGCTTCGGTTTCGGTCCCGATTACCTTGAGGGTTCCTGCCGTGACGCCTTCGGGGCGTTCGGTTGAATCACGCAGCACCAGCACGGGCTTGTTCAATGACGGGGCCTCTTCCTGCACTCCGCCGGAGTCCGTCATGATGAAGTAGCTCTGCGAGGCCAGACCGTGAAAATCGGTGACATCCAAGGGTTCTATCAGGTGAACGCCCTCGACGTCGTCAAAGATCTCGTGTGCCACCTGTTGCACGCGTGGACTCAGATGCACCGGATATATGACATCAAGGTCCGGTGTGGCCAGGACGACATTTCTGATGGCCGTAAAGGTATTCCTCATGGCTTGACCCTGGTTCTCGCGTCGATGCATGGTCAGCAGAATGAATTTGTGCCCTTGAGGAATCGCTTCGAGAACGGGATGATGATAATCGGCATGAACCGTGTATTTCAAAGCGTCTATGGCCGTGTTCCCCGTGATGAAAATCCGTGATTCGGGATGGTGTTCCTGCAGGAGGTTGTCTTTGCTCAGCTGCGTGGGCGCAAAATACAGATCGGCGATGTCGTCGGTGAGCATGCGGTTCATTTCCTCGGGATACGGGGAATACTTATCCCAGGTGCGCAGGCCCGCTTCGACATGACCAACGGGAATCTGATGATAGAAGGCGCTGAGACCGGCCGCCATGGTTGTGGTGGTGTCACCGTGGACCAGAACCAGGTCTGGCCGATGCTCGTCCAGAACCGGATCGAGCCCGAGTATGACTTTGCTGGTGATTTGGGAAAGCGTCTGCTGCCTGGCCATCACCTTCAGGTCGGCGTCCGGGTGAATGTCGAAGATATCCAGAACCTGCTGCAGCATCTCCTTGTGCTGACCGGTCAGCACGACGATGGGTGTGGTGTCCGGGTTGGCATCGATGGCTTTGATAACCGGAGCCATCTTGATTGCTTCGGGCCGTGTGCCGAAGATGGTCATTATTTTCTGCATCCTAATGGTTATCTCCCATCACTGCCATGACGGTTAGCGTGGCATCGTAGTAATTCGTGGTCGTCAGTGTTTCCGTAAGCATGCTCTGCCGGTATGCTTTCAGGCGGCTGTACCCTTGAAAGCGTTCGAGGTTCGCCGCGAAGGTCAGGGGAGCCGTGAAGCTGTTCGAAGTGTAGTCGTTGAGACGGTTGCCTGCCAGCGAATACCCCGCGGTTATGGTCTCCTGAGACTCGAAGAACTTCAGCAGCTTCGAAACGACCTTTCCTGCACGCGAATCGTCGCTCGAAGCCAGCATCATCGGTGTGCGGCATGCGTTCGAGGAATAATCGCCATCGAACTTCGTCGCGACGGTTTTCCCTTTGACCGGTCGGGCGCCGGTGTCCGTCACCCAAGCGAAATCAGGGAGAAGGCCGGTCTGCTGTTGATCGCTCAGATTCACCATGCGATCCAGCATGGCATTGTTCACCGTCGACCATCGAGCGTCGCCCGATAAGGTGTGGAACGCTTCAAAAAAAGTCGGCATGACATCGGAGGTGCGCATCAGATTGTAGTATTCGGACTGCTTGTCGGCCCAGTTGCCGACGGTGAGCGTTTGAGTCTCTGTGTTGTATTCATACGCGAGTATGTCGTCAATCAGTTTGCGTTCGATTGACTGGTAATAGCTTCTGCGGCCTGGCCAAGACGAACTGGCCAGATGAAGGCTGTATGCAATGTAGAGATCGCCATCGGTCGCGCTGTTGGCATGGCTTTTCCAGGTCTGATTGTTCTTCTCGAGCTTCCACTGCATCAGGTAGGTCTCGGTGTCCCGATGCTCTCCGACGACATCACGGTGTTCGAGATAGAAGTTCAGCAGGTCATCGAAGTTCTGTTGTGTGGCCCAGCCTTTGCCGCCTGCAATGGCGGTGAGATACATGCCGTAACCCTGCCCTTCGGAGAGCGCCACGGGATTGGATCTGTCGTTGCTGGTGTTGATGAAAGCCTGATTCCCGCTCTCCTGCATCACGTATTCCTGTTGCCATTGCCTGTACAGTTTGTGCTGCATGCCTGTGGTGCTCCCAACCCGCACGAATATCATGGTGGCGATATAGGCGATGGTGATTACGGCGGCCAAGGTCCACATGAGTGATAGGCGCTTCATCCAAACCCCCTAGTTGTTGAATCTTTTGGTTTTCACCCAGACACTGCCATCCCTGTGGAACAGGGCGTCCAGGCCCACGGAAATCACGGCATGAAGTGAGACGATGATGAATAATTGCGAATACGTGAAATACGATGCCAAGGCTATCCATATCTGATTGGTGGTGGCCTGCCCGAATTGCGTGGACATCGCTATCGATATCTGCAGCAGGTACAGGATGATCATCAGCAACCAATTGATCAGCAGCACTTGCATGATCGCCGTGTTGTTCTCACCAAAGGTGAATGGGATTGATAATGCGGGATTGAACGCTCTGGCTATGAGAAAAGCGATGTTGGAGAGGAAGATGATATTCGACAGCACTATTGCCGCGTCGAACCAGAAGAATGTTGCCGAGTAATACATCACCTCAAGTTTGACCCGCCAATTGCTGCGATTGAAGAGATGCTTGAAGTTGTGGATAACCACCTGGTAATTGCCCTTCGCCCAGCGCAGGCGTTGAAAATAGTAATCGTGCAGGCGTTCTGGCTCCTGCTGGAAGGCTTCGGAGTTATATGCCAGAGCAATCAGCTTGCCGCTTTGCATGATTTTGAAGGAGATGTCCGTATCTTCGGTAAGTGCTCCGTCGCTCCATCCACCAATCGATTTGGCGAAATCGCGATTGATGATGAAATTTGTTCCGGGGATGCGTCCGATTTTGAACATATGCCATATCGCGCAGTGCTGTATCCTCTGGGTGACGACGATTTCCTGATTGATGCATTTCGTCAGAAAATTCTGTTGCGCGTTTCTGGTCTTGTTTCTGCCGAACACAGCCATGTATCGTTCCGGATTCTCGATGGCTTTTCTGACCAGAAAGTACAGGGCGTTCTTCTCGGGCATCGCATCGGCGTCATACACGCCGATGTATTCTCCCTGGGCCATCGGCAGTGCGTCATTCAAGACGCCGGCTTTGCCTCCTGTCCCCACCCTCTCGATGATTTGGACGTCTCGATTACGGTATTCGGGCAGGTTCGCTACCTGCCTCATCGCCTCCGCGGTCCGATCGTTGCAGTTGTCCGCGAATAGCAACAGCTCGACCTGTTCGGGAGGATAGTTGAGTTCCAGAATCGCTCGAACCGTCTGGGCGATAACTATTTCTTCGTTATGCGCCGGGACGACGATCGTCACTTTGGGGTAGGAAGGCAGGGCTGTGACGAAAACCAGTTCCTTGCTCTGCTGCAACCAGAAATGAACGGCTCCTGCAAGGGTGGTCATGGATACCAGCAAGGATATCCATATAGTGATTAACGCGAAAATCATGAAAGCTTCTGATATCACCATACTGTTACCTTGTCGTCGTCATTCTGTGGTCTGATCGAGCTTCTGCTGTTGCAGCATCGATCGTTCAACCCGAAAATAGATAATCCATTGGCACGCGAAAAAAATCACCATCGCTACTGAGAACAGCGCGGTAATCAGCACGGCGACCCACCAGAATACTACAATCATCAGGAGCGCTCTCCTTGCAGATACTCGACCACTAGATCCGTTTCCATCTGACGACGCAGCTGGTTGAGGGTCTCGTCGAGAGTCGGATATTGCGTGACGTTGGCATCATCGATTACCACCTTTCCCCATTTGAACTGGGGGACGGCTTCCAGGCAGCGCACCTGATTCAGCTGTTCCTTGGTGTATGAGTTCCGCTTCTCGTATGTCTCGGTGGAGAGCTGATGCGAAATGATCAGAAAGGTTCCGTGGCCGAGATAGTACAGTGATTCGGAAGGCAGACGACTGTCCTTCAGCACTCTGGCCATCTGCCTGAGTGCTTCGTCGTAATCAGCGGGATGGAATTGTTTGAACTGAGTGTTATGCGCCCAGTGAATCGCGGTAACGGTGAACGAAAGCTCCAGATCGATGTCATCCTTAATGAAACGGGTGGCTTTGAGGTACATCTTGCTGGCGTTGTGTTCCGTTTGCAGTTTTGTCACTTGGTCGTAGTGCTGGGTATATCTCTCGATGTCATGCCGATTGACATTGATCCAGCCGAAGCGGATGACAATGAACCACCGAGCGCCATGAGACCGGCGCTAATCGGAAAGACCGCGAGAAGCACGATTTTTGACGCGAGCGATACGGGAACGTCTCCCAGTAGCAGAATGGCTCCACCGATAGTGGTGAGCAGCAGAATCACCCACGTCGACACGACATTGGGAAGCAATGCGCCCGTAGCCAGACCGATGATGAGCAGAACGACTGTGGCAAGAGATATCTCGGGCGTGAGGAGTTCGACGTAATACAGGGCTATCGTAATCGCTGAAAGCACGATAAGCAGCGTCACGATGCCGGATGTGATGATATGGCTTTTTTTCAAAACGGTTTCTCCTCATACGTGTTGTTGCCAATTGCAGGCAGACATGCCATTGGGGTAGCGGCCACCAACTGGCAAGACCTGGGAACGCGCTGAAGCAGTTGCTCTGCGTGTCAGCGCTGCGGTTGACTGCTAATTGAACTCGGTTCTGAGACTGAGCATCGTGGACTCGATCTTCCGTGTGAAGCTTCTGCGTGCGATGGATACTGTAGAAGCAGGGATACAGTATCCCGAAAGGATTCGTTCACACACCGCCATGGTTCCCGAGGCACAGTTGCTGTCTTGAGAAATCCTGGTGTGCTTGTTGCCATATTGCATAACCAGCTAACAATATTGACCGTGGTGTGCTTGCATATGCATGTTATCCGCCCAACCGTAACCGTGCATCACGAATAGTATCTGAAACTTGGTTTCTAGATTTATAGTACACCAGCCCGAGACAATTTCGGTGCTTGGGGTAGTTACTCTCATAACGATATGGGGCATATTTCGAAGTTCTGCAAACGTCACATCCTGGGAAGATTACAGTCGGAGAAACCATAAAAAACCTCGGAAAACTGGTGTTTCCGAGGGGTGAACTGTGGAGCTAGCCGGGTTCGAACCGGCGACCCTCTGCTTGCAAAGCAGATGCGCTACCAGCTGCGCCATAGCCCCGAAATCTGTTGCGAGAATATCGCGTGGGCCCGGGAGGACTTGAACCTCCGACCTCATCCTTATCAGGGATGCGCTCTAACCACCTGAGCTACGGGCCCAACTACGCATGACTTGAAAATCACACGACTGCCCACAATAGTGGCACTTTATTGAGATGTCAATTTGTGTCGCATGAGAGGCTGCAATCGGTGTGTTGCCTGCCGTGACGAGCTTTGTGGCGTCTGTGGCAGCGCCGAGAGATGTTGCCGGCAATGGCTCTGCCGCGGTACGGCCGGAGCCATCCAGAAAACATCCAGAAAACACAGGCCGGCGGGGCGCCCGTGAAGCTCGTATACATATACGGCACCTTTGCATACAGTCACGTTGCCGTCATGCAAGCGGTATCCAGTCCTTGCGGGAAGATATCGGTATGTCAAGCGCTCCACGGCCACAAGCCTCATACTCCGGCCGACGTGGGTACAAACAGTCTCAGATGCGGTGGAAAGCCGAGACGATTCAGGTCAGCCATGGCAGAGTCAAGAATCTGTACCTGCGAGTCAAGCCGCCGGACGGCCGAATCGAGATTACAGCGCCTCTGAGGATGCCGGATCATGCGATTCTTGAGTTCGTTGATTCCCGTGAATCCTGGATACGCAAGACGCGGAACAGGCTTTCCGCCGCCATGAGTTCGGTGCCTCCGGAGGGGAAGCCCGAGTGGGACGAGGCCGCCGTCGACCGTGCCAAGTCAAGCATCAATGCACGCCTTCCGGAGCTGCTGCAGCGGTGGGTTCCTGTGGTCGGACGTGAACCGTCCTCGATTTCCTTGAGGCTGATGACCTCGCGCTGGGGTTCCTGCACTCCGGCAACGCGAAGGATTCGCCTCAACGTCGAGCTTGCTCGGCTGGACCCCAGGTTTCTGGAGTACGTGCTGGTGCATGAGCTGACTCATCTATATGTGCACGGGCATGGTCCGGAATTCCAACGGCGTATGGATATGTATCTTCCGCAGTGGAGAATGCTGAGAAAAGAGCTCAATACCCATCTCATCGTGTGAAATCAACCAAGGTCACACTCGAATTGCGCCCATCTTGCGTTTGTGTAGGGATTTATCCTTATACGCGACATATTGAATGAGGAGACCGTTGATATTTCAACGGTCTCCTCATTGATTTAGCTTCGTGTACTGTCAAATCCCTACACAAACATTCAGTGGAGGACAATAACCCTCTACACAGCGCCCAAGGGGCCTTCGCAGCTCTCTCTCAGTAGGACGTGCACCGGCATTTCGGTGGAGTAGGGCGGATCGTCAGGGTGCTCGATACGTTTGACGACGGTGCTGACTGCGGCCCGGCCGAGATTGACCATCGGCTGGCGCACCGTGGTGAGCCGCGGGTGTGAGGTGTCGGACTCCTCGATACCGTCGAAACCGGTGACGATGACGTCTTCGGGGACGTGAAGTCCTGCCTGCGTGAGGGCGTCGAGTGCACCCAGAGCCATCTGGTCGTTGGCACATACCAGTGCCTGGGGGAGGTCTCCGCGTGCGATGAGGTCATTGGTGATGTTCTTCGCCGTGGGCCTGGAGAATTTCCCTCGGTAGATGGGAATGGATTCAGGGCTGATGCCCTTTGCCGCGAGGCCCTCCTGAAAGCCCACATACCGCTTGTGGTTATCGGGGGAATCATCCGGTCCGGCCATATATATGAAGCGACTGACCTGATGCGCGTCGACGAGATGCTCGACCAGGGTCTTCATGCCTTTGCGATTGCTGACACGGACGAGGTCCATCTTGTTTTCGCCGCCGATTGGCGCGTCCGCGACCATGACCAGGGGGATACGTGAATACAGCGATTCCACGAGCCTGTCCGGTACGCTCCTCGCCAGAATAATCAGGCCATCCACTTTGCCGATCATGTCGTGAACCAACTGGTTGACATCCGACTCGCCACGGCCCAAACCGATGCTGACCATCAAGGACAATCCCTGGCTCCACGATTCGAGTTCGCAGCCGCGAAGCACATGGTCGAAGTAGAGCGAGTCGCGGTGGCTTTTCCCTACGACCTGCCGGTCAACGGATATTTCTGCGGTGTCGTGATTCATGAGTTCGAAATCACCCAGTGTCTCGAGTTCGTCGACATTGGGGAGCACCAGCCCTATGATGCCTGTTCTGCGTGCTGCAAGACTTCGCGCGCTGCCGCTGGGCACGTATCCGAGCAGCTGGATGGCGGCCTCGATGGATTCGCGCGTCGTCTGCCTGACGCTTTGCGGTTTGCGGAGCGCTCGCGAAACGGTGGCGATGGACACTCCCGCCTGTTCCGCCACATCATAGACCGTAGGTTTCTTGGCCACGTCGCCCTCCAAAACCAGTTTTCATACATTTCTTTCACGAATGAGCATAACAATAGCGCTTAATTCGCGTTCGTGAGAGCGCTATCATTCGGCGTGTCGAGAAGGTTAGGTTACAGAAACGTTGAAAAATCAACACTTCAAGCAATGTAAGAAAATGTAAATTCATCGACTTGCGCAACTCAATGTAAGCGCATACAGTTGTTTCAAGTCAAGGCTGGTTACCCACGTGGTTTCGGTGACCGGTAGACGCGCGTCGGGTAACTCACCGCGCATCCTTGTCAACGAGGACAGAAAGAACATCAATGATGAAGAAGAGAATCGCAATGCGGATCTCCGCAGCGCTGGTAGCCGCCGCAACCTTGTTCGGCGTAGCAGCATGCGGAAACAGCACCGCAACTAGTTCAGGCGACGGAAGTTCAAGCTCCGAGCTGCTCTTTGGGGGAGACAGCGGAAGCCCTACTTTCGTGCGCAACTTCAACCCATTCTCGACGAGCAAGCGCATCGGCATCAATTTCATGTACGAGCCGCTTGAGGTCGTCAATGCCATAGACGGCACCTCAACCCCATTCCTGGCCACCGGCCATAAAATCGTCGATCCCCAAACGATCGAATACACCGTTCGCGACGGCGTCAAGTGGTCCGATGGGACCGCTTTCACGGCAAAGGACGTTGTCTACACCTTCAACCTCATCAAGAAGAACGCCGCACTGGACACCCTTGGCGTCTGGCAGCACCTGGACTCCGTGGAGTCCTCGGGCAGCACGGTGACCTTCCATCTCAAGACCGCTGATGTTCCGGCCGTGACCATCATCAACCAGCAGCTGATCGTTCCGGAGCACATCTGGACGAAGGTCAGCGATCCCGTCAAGTGGACCAACGAGAACCCCGTTTCAACCGGCCCATACCAGTTGGATACCTTCACTCCCAACCAGTACACGCTGAAGAAGAACACCAGCTACTGGCAGAAGGATAAGGTCGCGGCCGAGAAGATCGTGCTCCCCGCCTCCAACAAGCAGCTCGATCTGGTCAACAAGGGCTATGACTGGGCATATTCGTACATGACCAACGTGGACAAGACCTGGGTCGGCGCCAACAAGCAACACAACCACTACTGGTTCCCTCCGGGCGGCACCGTCTCGCTCTTCCCGAACCTCACCAAGGCTCCTTATAACGACGTCAACTTCCGTAAGGGACTGAGCTACGCCATCGACCGCAGCAAGATCGCCAAGGATGCCGAGGAAGGATACGTCGAGGGGGCAACCCAGACGGGTCTGCTTCTGCCCAACCAGGAGAAGTGGATCAACACCTCCATCGCCAACAAGGGCAACATCGACCAGGACAAGTCGACCGCGCTGGACTACTTCGCCAAGGCCGGATACACCGAGAAGGACGGCAAGCTCGTCGACTCGAACGGCACTCAGCTGGTGCTCAACATCACCGTACCGAACGGATACACGGACTGGCTCCGTGGCGTCCAGACCCTGCAGTCCCAGCTCTCCGCCCTGGGTATCTCCGTGAAGCTGACCCAACCTCAGCCCGCGGCCTACACTCAGGCACAGAACAACGGTGACTTCGACCTGATCGTCTCCTCCTTCGGTGGCAGCGGCAGCATCTTCCAGGACTACAACAACCTGCTCAACAGCGAGTTCGCGCTTCCTGTCGGACAGTCCACGACCGCCAACTTCCAGCGTTACAAGAACGACGACACCGACAAGCTCCTTGCCGAGCTCAAGGTGGCCACTTCCGAAAGCGACCAGAAGAAGATCGTCGACCAGCTCCAGAGCGTGGTCTACGACCAGGTGCCTGTGGTCGGTATGTTCTACGGCGGACTCTGGGGCCTGTACAGCACCAAGAAGTTCACTGGTTGGCCAAGTGCCGACAACCCCTATGCTCCTCCGAGCACATGGACCCAGGCCAACCTCTTGATCGTCACCAACCTCAAGAAGGCCTGACACCAGGTCCCCTGATTCTCGGTGCCCGCTCCATCACCTCCGGGTGGGCACCGTTGGATTGCAACGGGTGGTGTCGATGGTTGAGCAGTCGGGAAGCCATCATTCACCGCCCGTGTTTTAATGCCAATACGCGAAAGGTCATCTCGTGCGTTACTTTCTAGGGAAAATCGGTTTATTCCTGCTGACACTGTGGGCTGCAGTGACTGTCAATTTCATACTTCCGAGGATGATGCCCGGTTCGCCTGCTGATGCAGCAATAGCGAAACTCGCACAGAACGGCCCGGTAACCCCGGCGCTTCGTGCTTCGATCGAAGCACAGCTCGGTGTGCCGAAAGGCAACCTTCTCAGCCAGTACTTCCAATACCTCAACAATGTGGTTCACCTGAACTTCGGTGTTTCCTACAGCAACTTCCCCGCCAATGTTTCCGACCTCGTCGGCGCCGCTCTGCCTTGGACGATTACTCTGGTCGGTGTCGTGACCATCCTGTCCTTCGTCATCGGAACAGTGCTCGGCGCTGTGATGGCCTGGAAGCGCGGAAGCGCAGTGGATGCGACCGGCAGCGTAGGAAGCTCGTTCCTGTCGGCATTCCCTCCATTCTGGCTTGCGCTTATGCTGCTGTACTTCCTGGGATACGTCACCGGATTGTTCCCGACATCGGGTTCGTATTCCGCCAGCGCGGTTCCTGAATTGAGTTTCGCCTTCTTCTCAGACGCCCTCTACCACGCCATCCTTCCCGGCCTGACCATTCTCATCACCTCACTCGGTGGCTGGATTATGGGCATGCGCAACACGATGATCAGCACCCTCGGTGATGACTACGTGACATTCGCCGAAGCCAATGGTCTGCACCAGAATACGGTGATGCTGAAATACGCGGCCCGTAACGCTCTGCTGCCAAACCTCACATCCTTCGGCCTGGTGCTTGGCGGCGTCGTCGGTGGCTCCTTGCTGGTGGAACAGGTCTTCAACTACCCCGGCGTCGGTCTGCTCCTTTTCCAAGCCGTTACCAACCAGGATTACCCGCTTATGCAGGCGTTGTTCCTGATGATTACCGTGAGCGTGCTCATCGCCAACTTCATCGTTGATGTGCTCTACGGCGTGCTCGATCCAAGGACCAGAAGGTGAGTTCCATGACATCGACTTCACAAACTTCTCATTCGCAGGCACCCAGGCGCAACACCAAGCCTGAAGGTGCACAGCATAACAGCGACAACGCGCTGGTCCGCGGCCTGAAGGTCGCCGGCCGAGGCATCGCGACGGTATGGAGTGTTCCGAAGGCTCGTTTCGGCATCATCCTGCTCTCGTTGATCATCCTCATCGCCGTGTTCGCACCGCTTCTGAGCCCATACGACCCCAAGGCCAGCGAGTTCGAGGCAGGTGCCGCACCTTCGATCGACCACTGGCTCGGCACGACGGGCAACGGGCAGGATGTGCTTTCCCAGCTGATATGGGGTGGACGCATCTCCGTGATGGTGGCTCTGGTCGGCGGTCTGCTCTCCACCTGCATAGCGGTTATCGTCGGTTTGAGCTGGGGCTATATTCGTTCCTTCATGGGTGAATTCGTCGGATTCATCGTGAACCTGTTCCTGGTCATCCCATCCCTGCCTCTGATGATCGTCGTGGCTGCATACCTCCAGAACGGCGGTATGGGAGTCATCATCCTCGTTATCGTGCTCACCGGCTGGGCCTGGGGCTCACGAGTTCTCAGAAGCCAGACGCAGACGCTGCGCTCTCGAGATTTCGTCACCGCGGCTTCATTCAGCGGCGACAGCTCGCCACGAATCATCTTCCACGAGATATTCCCCAATATGCTGTCACTGATCATCAACAACTTCTTCGGTGCCGCAACGGCCGCCGCGCTTGCCGAGGCGGGTCTGGAATTCCTCGGTCTCGGGGATTCCACCACGGTCAGCTGGGGAACGATGATCTATTGGGCGCAGAACAACAACGTCCTGCTTACCGGGCAATGGGCACTGCTGCTGGCGCCTGGCCTGATGATTGCACTGCTCGCGGTTTCCATGACCTTCATCAACTTTGGTGTCGACCGTTTGAGCAATCCGCGTCTGCGTGAAGGGAGCTCACGATGAGCCTGCTGAAAGTCCAGAACCTTTCAATCGAATACGACACCCCCGGTGTCGAAGCGGTTAAAGCTGTGACCGACGTCAACCTTGAGTTGGAACAGGGTGAGTTTGTCGGACTTGTAGGTGAATCAGGGTCGGGTAAGTCCACCCTCGGTTTTGCCATCACACGTCTGTCAAAGCCCCCGGCACGCATCAGCGAAGGCAGCGTGCTGTTCGACGGCAAGGACATCACCACGCTGAGTGACGAGGAACTGCGTCGCCAGCGTCAGGGCGGTTTCGCCATGGTGCTGCAATCCGGTATGAACGCATTGAACCCCGTCCGTACGGTCCGAAAGCATTTCCAGGATATTTTCAAAGCGCACAAGCATGTGGCAAAGGATCGTTGGGAAGCTCGCTCCGAGGAGCTCATCGGTAAGGTCGGTCTGCCGAAGAACACGCTTTCGAGATACCCCGGCGAGCTGTCCGGCGGTATGCGTCAGCGTGTATCCATCGCCCTGGCGCTGTCGCTCGACCCTAAGCTGATGGTGTTCGACGAGCCGACGACGGCACTCGATGTGCTGGTCCAGCATGATGTGATGCGGACCATCCGTGAGCTGCAGAAGTCGGAAGGCTTCACCGCCGTGCTGATCAGCCACGATCTGGGAGTAGTGCTCGAATCCACGGAGCGCGTGCTGGTGATGCATAACGGGCATATCGTCGAGGATGCCTCCAGCGTCGATATCCTCAGCCATCCCAAGGATGAGTACACGAAGATGCTGCTGAGCCACTATGGCGATCCTCGTGCCGAAGAGGTTTCGGTGCCCGGTCTCAGTCCGCGCGGCACCACGAAGTATGAGGGTGCGGCTCAGGACCTGGACAGCCTGACGATTACGGTCGACGACATTTCGAAGGTCTATCCGGGACGTAAGCGCGGCGAGGAAGAGGTCAAAGCCGTCAGCAACGTGAGCTTCTCGCTCAAGCCCGGAGAGTCATTGGCATTGGTGGGTGCTTCCGGTTCGGGAAAGTCGACCATCGCGAAGATGATCACCGGTGTGGAGGACCCCAGCGCGGGCACGATCACTCTGGGGAAGCGGCGCATCGACCGCATGCACGGCAAACGGGACCTGCGCAAGCTGCATTCGGACATCCAGATGGTGTTCCAGGACCCATACGCGGCTCTGAACCCACTGCACAACGTCGAATACATCCTTACCCGCCCGATTCTGAACTATACGAATCTGCGCGGTGAGGAAGCGCGCAAGCGTATGCTCGAGTTGCTCGAAACAGTCGGGTTGACGCCCGTGGAGCAATTCGCCGCCAAGCTGCCGCATCAGCTCTCGGGAGGCCAGCGTCAGCGCGTGGTCATCGCCAGGGCTTTGGCGAGCAATCCCAAGGTGCTGGTCGCCGATGAACCGGTTTCGATGTTGGATATGACGTTGCGTGCGGGCATTCTGGCGTTGCTTGATGATCTCAGAGTCCGGTTGAACGTCAGCATGCTGTACATCACCCACGATCTGTTGAGCGCTCGTCTGATCACCGATCGGATCATGGTGCTGAATCACGGGCAGATAGTCGAGCGCGGCAAGACTGCTGAAGTCCTGCAGCACCCGACGGACCCGTACACCATTCGCCTGCTTGATGCCATTCCGAAGCTGGAAGCGCATAAGGAGTCGTGATGCCGGCGCAGTGCTCGGACGACACGGTTCCGGCACTGCGACCAGCAATCGAGCAGATATGACCGAGGAGTAGCAATGAGTATTGATCATCGCGCCGCAGCAGTCTCGGACAAGATTCGTCCCGGACAGGCATTCGGCGCACTACCGATTCCCGACGGGGTGGAAGCCTTGATAATCGACGCTTCCGTCGGCCCACTGACAGCCATTCACGGTATAGTCCCGGATGGGGTGAGCACCAAGGGCACCGCCCTCTTCATTCCCGGATTTACCGGCAGCAAAGAAGATTTCTATGAGATCTTCGCGCTGCTTCCCGGCATGGGATGGGACGTCTGGGCATATTCGCAACGTGGCCAGGGCGATTCCGTGGCGCCCAAAGGCATCGAATCATACAGCAGAGAACACACCGCCGCGGATGCGCTTGAAGTGGCGGGGATCATCGCCGATGCCACGGGATGCGACGGCATACATCTGCTCGGCCACAGCTTTGGCGGTCTGGTCGCCCAGGCTACCGTCATCAAGGATTCCCAACCGTTCAGAAGCCTGACCCTGATGAGTTCGGGCCCTCACGGATGGCCCGGGCGCAAAGCCGATATTCGTCAGCGTCTTCTGGACAGCAACGGCGTCGACCTTTGGCGTCTTGACAATCCGGACAAGGCGGACTGGCCGGACGACAAGCTGGATAGGCTTCAGGGCTTCCTGCGGGAGCGCTCGGAAAGAACCAGCACCGATCAGCTCATCGGTGCGATAGATCAGCTTGCCAATGTTCACGACACCACCTTCGAGGTCAAGGACACCGGATTGCCGGTTCTGGTGTTTCACGGCGTGAACGACAACTGGGCGTGGCCGCAGGAGTGGCAGCGCCGTATGGCGACATTGCTGGGCGCGCGATACGAGATCATCCCCGATGCCGCACATTGCCCGAACGGTGAGAATCCGGTACCAACCGCCGCGCTGCTCGATGATTTCTGGTCGAAGCACTGACGGAATCGCAAGACACGGTATGGGTGAGCGCTCTGCTGATTGCGACAACAAGCACAAGTGAATTGCCGTCTCAGGGACAACGGCCAACACGATAGGGCGTTGGCTGCCGGAGACGAATACCGCACATCCGGCGGCCGGGGATACGACGGTCGCCGCCAATACTGAGAACGAAGGATATGACCATGACTGTTGACAACCGGGAATCCCAGATTCCTGATAACCAGAACGAATCGTGGGCGGACTGGAAGCAGAAGCAGGAGTCCGATCTGAGCATCACGAATGGAGATGCCCGCATCGCATTCACCGAATTCGGTGATATCGCCAGCATCAGTTCAGGAGAACTCCAGATCTCGCAGTATGCTCCGGGCGCACACGACGCGGGTATCGCAGGTATCTGGTTGCGTCGTCATGACCAGTCGGGAATCGTCAGCGTTCCGCTCATCGGAGTACGCTCGCGTTCTTCCTGGGGTCTATCGTCACGCACCGCCGTCTGGGAAGGCTCTGACCTCGGCGTTTCGTGGACCGTTACACTCGTCATCGATCCGCACGCACCGACATGGGCGTGGCATGTGGACGTCAATCCGCAGAATGCCGCGTCGGCCTCAGCCGGACAGGCACAATGGGACATCGTCACCGATCAGGATCTTGCGCTGGCACCCAAGGCTCAGGCACTCACCAGCGAACCGTACATATCGCAGTACGTCACCTACAGAAGCGTCGATCTGCCTGACTACGGACGTGTTGTGGCCGCCCGACAGACGATGTCCTGCGCTCCCGCTTTGCCACTGCTGGTCAGCGCCATCAAGGAAGGTGCCCAGGCGCATCTCACCGACGGATTCGACTTCTATGGCAAGAACGCGCGACTGGGTGCCCATCCGCAGATGCTGGATAACCCGACCTGGGACGGTGGATTCACCAACCAGTATGAATTCGGCATGATTGCGTTGTTGTCGGCTTCTCAGAAGTCCGCTCCCGAGATGGGCGAGAGGCATCTGGAGTGGACGCAGGTATTTGCTTTCGACCCTGACTTCCGCGGCGAGATGCCCGAAGCCTGCGAGGAATACACGAAACGTGCATTCGCCGGTCTGGACGATGTTCTCCGTGATGCCACGAGTGATGCGCAAAGCATCCAGCTGACACCCGCAGGGCATGCGAAGAGTTCCGATGCGCATGCACCTTCGCTGCTTGCCACGGCGCCTGTGCTGGACGGCGATGACCTGGATGATGACGCCTTCCTCTCGCTGGGCGACGGCGTCGCAGCCGATCAGGAATCTGATGAGAGCGGACACGTGCTTTCGTATTTCGCGGATCGAGCATCGCATGTGGTCTCCAAGGCCAAGGAGCTGTTGGTAAGCCGTTCGCACGGGCAGATTCTGCTCGCCGGAAGCGTGCAGAATCCAGAGCATCCCGTCCTTGCCACCACGTCGTATGCACCGGGAGTCTTTGCCTCTCATATCGTCTTCGGCAATACCAACATGAACCGACTGATTTCCGTGCAGCGCACGAGCCTGAATCTTCTGCGCTCGCAGGGCATACGCATCCTGGTTCGCAGGAACGACCAGTGGCAGGTACTCGGCGTCCCCTCCGCATTCGTCATGGAGCTCGGCGCTTCAAAGTGGATATATCGTTTCGGAGAGCAGAGCATTACCGTAACGGTGGCCGCATGCGCACACCGTGACGCCCTCGAACTTGAATTCGAGTCGAGCGAAGCCATGGATGTCATGCTCACCGCTGATGTGGAATTCCCGGAAAACTGGAACGCCGAGCTGCATACCCTCCCCGGGAATGCCTCGGCGGTGGAGTTCTCTCCGGAAAGCGGCAGTTCGATCGACGGTCATTGCCCAGGGCTGAGGTATGTGTTCGCAAGCTCGGATGCCACGATCGGCGGCGACGGACCCTTGTTCGGACTGGAATCCTCCGCATCGGAAGGCACGGCGGTACTGACCTTCAGCAGCGCTCATGTGACCGGGCTCAGATTGGCCGTCGCGGCGAGCATGGATGGGTCCGAAGCGGCTCTCGAATGCACCGCTGCGGTGCTTGCAGACGAAACTCCTCTTGCCGATGAACTGCAGGCGCAGTTCGAATACATCAACGGCTTCATGGATGATTTCAGCATCTCCGATGGCGGCAGACTGAACGAGTGGAACGAGGGTGCGCCCTGGTTCGTTCAGAACGCCCTGGTGCATTTCCTGTCGCCGCACGGTCTCGAACAGTACTCGGGCGCGGCCTGGGGCACGCGTGACGTCTGCCAGGGGCCGTTCGAAATGGCCTTGGCGTTCGGGCATTTCGATATCGCCCATGACATCATTCTCAAGGTCTTCGGTCATCAGAATCCCGATGGCTCGCTGCCGCAGTGGTTCATGTTCGACGAATACGCTGAGATGTTCCAGCATGACTCCCACGGTGATATCCCCGTATGGCCGTTGATGGCGGTTTACGAATACCTGGAGGCGGGCGGTGACCGGGCTCTTCTCGAAGAACAGGTGGACTTCTGGGATGACGTGGAGCGCACGACGGGCAAGCCCACGGTGGCGGACCATCTTGAACAGACCCTTGACTACATCCGCACGCATCGTGTGCCGGGAACCGAACTCTTCTGCTACGGGGAAGGCGACTGGGACGACACCCTTCAGCCGGCACAGCAGTCGATGAAGAAGGAGATGGCCTCTACCTGGACCATAGCCCTGCTGTTCCAGGCGACAACAGCGCTGCATCGTCTGCTGAAGGAAGTCGGCTACGACGACCTTGCCCGCGAGTTCGATGCCGAGGCTCAAGGCATCAAGCAGCAGTTCGCCAAGAACTTCATCTACGACGATGTGCTCGCCGGCTATGTGGTATTCACGGATGACGGCCCCATGCCGGTGATTCATCCCGAGGACACCCGAACCGGACTGCATTATCGTCTGATTCCGATGACCCGATCGATCATCGCCGGGTTGTTGACGCCGGAAGGCGCTCAGAGCCACGAGCAACTGATCGAAGAACACCTGCACTACCCTGACGGCGTGCGTCTGATGAATCGTCCCGCACACTATCAGGACGGCATCACCACGTACTTCAAGCGCGGAGAGCAGGCCGCGAATATCGGTCGCGAGATCGGCCTGATGTATACGCACGCCCATATCCGCTACACCGAAGCCCTGTCGCAACTGGGCCGCGATTCCGTGGCGGAGGAGCTGCTCCGCATCAGCCCCGTGAACCAGTTCAAGCGACTCGACACCAGCGAGATACGTCAGCGCAACTGCTACTTCGCGTCCTCCGACGCCGATTTCCCCGACAGGTACACGGCGGCGGATCAGTGGGACCGTTTGAAGGCTGATGCGAAAGACCCGATCGGAGTGCGAGGCGGATGGCGTGTCTACTCCTCGGGACCGGGAATCTACCTGCGTCAGATGGTTCAGCACGTGTTCGGTCTGCAGCTGCATACTGACAGCGTGTCAATCGACCCGATTCTGCAGCTGCAGGATGACGGCGTGAGCGTGCAGCTGTCGCTGTTCGGCAGCAAACGCACCTTGCGCTATCACCTGAGCGACGACGACGCCCCGGTAACGGTGTCCGTCGGCGGTCGGCGCCTGGATGCAGACGCCTACGATCTCCCGTATCGACGAGGTGGTCTTGTGGTCGGCGAGAAGGCCCTCGAAGGGGCCGATGTCATTGACATCAGCGTCGGTGTCCATCGCTCGACAATCTGAATACGCATCTGAAACAACGATCTGAATGTGCATTGCGGCCCCGTCCGGGAGGAATCTGTGACGGGGCCGCACGCGAATAAGGGGAAATCATGGAACAATCACAACTGACAGACCTGCTTGGTCAGATGACGCTCGATGAAAAGATCGGGCAGCTGCTGCAGATCACCGGAGATTTTTACTCAGACAAGGCCGAAGAGCGTACCGGCCCGATGACGCAGTTGGGACTTGACGAAGACGATCTGGCCAATGCCGGTACGGTGCTCGGAGTCACAGGAGCCGAAGAATGCCGCAAAATCCAGACCGCCTATATGAAGCGCAACCGTCTGCATATTCCCACGCTGTTCATGGGTGATGTGATTCACGGATTCCGCACCATCTTCCCGATTCCGCTGGGTTTGGCCTCATCCTGGGACGAAAGCGCCGCAGAAACGATGGCACGGGTCTCCGCGCACGAAGCCTCGGTTTCAGGACTCTTCGTGACCTTTTCCCCGATGGTCGATCTCGTTCGCGACGCCCGTTGGGGGCGCGTGATGGAATCCACGGGTGAGGACCCGTATCTCAACGGCAAGCTGGCAGCGGCGATGGTCCATGGATATCAGGGTGACGATCTGCTCGCAGACACCACCCGTGTTGCGGCATGCGTCAAGCATTTCGCCGCATATGGCGCCGCCGTCGCCGGACGCGACTACAACACCGTGGATATGTCGGAACGGCAGTTGCGGGACATGTACCTGCCCGGATACAAAACTGCCATCGACGCCGGCGCCAAGCTGGTGATGACCTCCTTCAACACCGTCGACGGTGTACCGGCCTCGGGCAACCGTCATCTCTTCCGCGACATCCTGCGGCGTGAATGGGGATTCGATGGCGTGGTGATTTCCGACTTCGGTGCGGTCAAGGAGATGATCTCGCACGGTGTCGCCGCCGATGAGCGCGATGCGGCGAAGCTCGCCATCAAGGCCGGTGTGGATATCGAGATGATGACGGTCTGCTACCTGCGTCATCTGAAGGATCTCATCGTTTCGGGAGAGGTGCCCGAACAGGTGCTCGACGAGAGCGTGATGCGTATCCTTGAATTGAAGAATGATCTGGGATTGTTCGAGAACCCCCTCCGCGGCGCCGACGCGGAGGCCGAACGGACCGTGGTCATGAGCAAGCAGCACCGCGATGCGGCAAGACGGGTCGCCGAGGAATCCATGGTGTTGCTGAAGAACGATGACGCCACGCTTCCGCTGGATGCGTCCCGAAAGATTGCCTTGCTGGGTCCCGCTGCGAAGTCCACCGATCTCTTGGGTGCATGGTCGTGGAAAGGTCAGGAAGACGATGTCGCGGCCCTCGACGTGTCGTTGCGCGAGGCGGGCATCCAGGTCAGCACGGTCGATGGCGATTTCGATTATCTTCAGCCCTCCGATCAGGCCGTCGAAGAGGCCGTGAGGGTGGCCAAGGATGCGGATGTCGTCGTTCTGGCCCTTGGTGAGCCTTCATACATGAGCGGAGAGGCGTCGAGCCGTTCCGATATTCGTCTGCCGCAGGCACAGCTCGACCTGTTCAAGGCCGTTGCCGCGGTGAACGACCGGATCATCGTGACGCTGTTCAACGGACGTCCCCTGGACCTGAGCGACATTCAGTCGGCGAAGGCCATTGTGGAGGCATGGTTCCCGGGCACCGAGGGCGGTCGGGCGTTGGCCGACGTGCTGACCGGTGCTGTGAACCCATCCGCGAAGTTGACGATGTCCTTCCCCGTGAGCGTCGGACAGGTGCCGATCTACTACAACGTCGACAATACAGGCCGCCCGTATGAGAACGATCCCGAGGGCAAGTACGTCTCGAAGTATCTCGATGTGTCGAATTATGCGGCATACCCCTTCGGTTTCGGACTGAGCTACAGCAAGTTCGAGTATGGAGAGGTCAAAGTCGAGGACCATGAATTCGACGCCGACAATCCGCTGAAGGTCAGTGTCGAGCTGCGCAATGTTTCGGAGCGCGAGGGCACGGAAATCGTGCAGTGCTACGTCCACGATCTTGTCGGGGAAGTGGTGCGGCCGATCAAGCAGCTCAAGGGCTACGAACGCGTGACACTCGCCGCAGGCGAGAGCAGGACCGTCACCTTCACCATCACCGAGGAGGATGTCCGCTACGTTCATGCCGATTACGAGCTGGACAGCGATCCCGGTGATTTCGATGTGATGGTCGGCCCCAACAGCCGTGACCTGAGCAAGGCTGTCCGCGTGCATCTCTTCTGAGGTGTGAGCGTTCCCGTGCTGCGCGAAGAGCTTGGCGGACAGGCGTATCGACCTTCTTTACGCCGTGTCCGCACTGTTTCGCGTCGTTGATACGGCTGGGGCCCGAACGGTTTGATACCGTTCGGGCCCCAGTGCGTTACGGGGTTCAATCACACGAGGTGTGAGCGCATGAACCACTGGAACTTCTCGAGCTCCTGCACGTGATCCTGGACGATATTCGAGCTGATGACATCCAGCTCATCCAGCTCTGCGATGGCCTTGCGGTCGTCGGCGATGAAGGAGTCGTAGTACTCGACCAAAGCCTTCAGGAAGCTTTCCGTGGAGTGACGGCCGGTCAGGTCGATGCCCTTCCAGGAGCGGTTGCGAAGAATCGCGTCAGGACGGCCGTCAGGCGAGCCGCCCAGGGTGGCGATGCGCTCTGCGGTTTCATCCGCCTGTGCGAGAACGGCCTCCACTTCGGGGTCGATCATCTCATGTACGGCGATGAAGTTCGGTCCGGTGACATTCCAGTGTGCATGCTTGAGTACCAGAGCAGCCTCCTGCTCCTGGCTCAGGCGATTCTGCAGAATGGAAATGATTTTCTCGGAAGCCGCTTCATCCAATCCCGGAACGGTGAATTGCAATGCCATGTTGTTCTCCCTTACTGCTGAGTGCATTCGTTCTGCCCTGAACGGCGACCACGCTTTCGCGTATCGTCCTGCGGGCCTTGGCTACAACTGTAGGTGGCCTGACTGCTTTCTCAAAATGGGACTTGTTCTGTAAGCGTCATCGGGAGGTCGGCGTCATGCTCGAAGATCAGGCGGGAACGGTTATGCCCTCCAGCGCCTGCGGGTCTTCGCGTCGTGTCACTTCGATGCTCCCTATGCGTCGTCCGTCGACCTTGGTGACCGTCATATCGTAACCGCCATCGGAATGGAGGACCTCGCCGATTTCGCCCATTCGGCCGGTATGCGCAAGGAAGAACCCGGCCACTGTTTCGTATGGGCCATCCTCCAGTTCGATTCCGGTGAGATCCGCGAAATCCTGCAGGGTCATCCCGCCCTCCACCGTCACAGCGCCATTGACGAAGGCATGTTGCGGCTCCTTCTTCGCCGGGTGGTCGTCCGGAAGGTCATATTCGTCGCGTATGTCGCCGACAAGCTCCTCGGTCATGTCCTCAAGGGTGACGATGCCGTCTGTTCCGCCGTATTCATCGATGACTACGGCCAGATGGATGCCGCGTTTTCGCAACAGCTCCAGGCTGGGCAGCAGTTTGGATGTGCCGGGCAGAGAGATGCCTTCGCGCACCACATCGCGCACGGTGGCAGCCTGCGGGTCACGGATGTCAAGAAGATCGCGGACGTGGACGAAACCGAGTACGTCATCGAAGTCCTTCCCGCTGACGGGATACCTGGAATACGGTTCGTTGCGAACGAAAGCTGCCGCTTCCGCCAGCGGCATGTCCCCGTCGAGGAACACGACATCGGCACGCGGGCGCATGACCTCGGCGACAATGGTTTCCGAAGCGTCGAACACGTCATCCAGGATGGTGCGTTCATCCTTGCTCAGACGGGTATTGGAAGATACCAAGACGCGCAGCTCATCATCGCTCACCTGGGTTTCCGCCTGCTGCGGGTCGAAGCCGAGCATGCGTACCAAACCGTTGGTGTTCTTGCCGATGAGCCAGATCAAAGGACGGCAGACGCGTGAGAATATGTCGATTGCAGGAACGGCGGCACGCGCGATCTGCTCTCCGCGCTGCATGGCGATGCGTTTGGGGACCATCTCCGAGACCACGATGGAGAAGTAGGCGATGACTATGGTAAGTACCACCGTGACCAGCGGGGATGCGAAATTCACCGGGACGCCCCAGCTTTCGAACACCGGAATCAGGAATGGTGCTATCGAGGACGCACCCACCGACGAGGACAGAAAGCCCGAAAGCGTGACGCCGATCTGCACGGTCGAGAGGAAGGTGTTGGGGTCCCTGGCGATTTTGCCTACGCGTGCACCGCGGGCGTCCTCCTGCTCCATGCGCTCCACCTGCGAGCTGCGCAGAGAGACCAGCGCGAGTTCGGTACCCGAGAACACGGCTCCGATAAGTAGAAATACAATAATCAGAACAACATTAAGCCATAGTGACATACCTCTAAGATACGTGAGGGGTGGCTATTTGCGCTGAAAGTGTGCAAATTCGCACACGACATGCCAATACCTGCGGGAGTAAGGCTTCGGCGCAGTCAGAAGGAGAGCACCTCGACCTTGCCCGTGGTGAGGAGGTAGCGTGCCCCGACGATCATGATCTGCTCGGAGGCGACCGCATCCCTCAGTATGGAGGATCGGTCCACCAGCTGCTCGATGGTGCGAGCCACATGAACGCGCTCATAGTCGTCCGTGGTGTCGAGGTCGGAGTCCTGTGCCGCAAGCACCGAAGCGCCTACCTGACGTACGACAATCGAGTCCGAATCCTCGGCCTTGCCGAGTTTCAGACCCTGGATTGCGGATTCGACGGCGCCACAGTGTTCATGGCCCATCACCACGATCAGATTCACATGCAGTGCCTGCACTGAAAACTCCAGCGAGGCAACGACCGCTTCGTCGAGAATCTCGCCTGCCGTACGAATGGTGAACAAGTCGCCGAGTCCCTGATCGAAGACGATTTCAGGAGGTACTCGCGAATCGGAGCAGGAGAGCACGGTTGCGAAAGGATGCTGGCCGTCTATGAGCTGTTCGCGGCTTTCCTTGTCCTGCCAGGGATGCTCCGCTTCGCCCTGCGAGAAACGGCGATTGCCTGCAAGCATTCTGCTCCATGTACCTGTTGCCAGATCGGTATCCGGACGGTCGATAGCCGATGCGTTATCGCGTTGCTCCATACTCAATGCCCCCTGTTGACGGTCACCTCATCCTACTCTTGGGAAATCGTGAAGTCCCAAGGTGTCTAGAGCATTATCGCCCCTGGGCGGCCTTGACGCTCGAGGATGTGTGCAAACTCACACCGCTGTGCGCGAGAGCTCATGTATCTGTCAGCATCGACGGGCTAGCATTGATGGCACCAGACCTTCCACAGAACGTCCGGTGAGCGGACGCTCGTCCAGGGGGACAGGAAAGACCATCCGTCGAAAGGGGATAGCAATGACGCTGCTGCAGCATGAGCTGACAGATTTCACTGTGCAGTCATACCAAAACAACGAGTTCCACGAAGTCACCAAGGAAGACGTGCTCGGACACTGGTCCGTGTTCTTCTTCTATCCTGCGGACTTCACCTTCGTATGTCCTACCGAGCTCGAAGACCTCGCCGAGAAGTACGCTGACTTCCAAAAGGCCGGTTGCGAGGTGTACTCAGTGTCTTGCGATACGCACTTCGTGCACAAGGCCTGGCATGACGCCAACGAGAAGATCGCCAAGATCGCCTATCCGATGCTGGCCGACCCGACCGCGACGCTTGCCAAGGACCTCGACACCTATAACGAGGCCGATGGCACCGCCGAGCGCGGCGATTTCATCGTCAGCCCCGAAGGCAAGGTTGTGGCCTACGAAGTCATCTCCTCGAATGTGGGTCGTAATGCCGAAGAGATTCTGCGCCGCGTCCAGGCATCGCAGTTCGTCTATGCGCATGGCGACCAGGTCTGCCCGGCCAAGTGGGAGCCAGGCGATGAGACCATCGCTCCCAGCCTTGACCTCGTTGGTCAGCTCTGATTCGAGGATGATGCCGACGACCCTGAGAGGGTGAGGCCATACCTGTAATGCCGTCTTGGCCGCGAGATTCGTCATATGGTTTCCCGCGGCCAACGCATATGACGGGCATGGAACAGCCGTCTTATCAAGGGTGTTGCCGGGTGCGGCAGGATGATTTCAAAGCGTTGAAGGAGCGTTAATGACACAAGGAAGTGCTGCGACTACAGCGGCCAAAACAACTGATCCCGATCTCTACGATGTGGTGGTCATCGGAGGCGGTCCTGCGGGTCTGACCGCAGGACTGTATCTTGCACGTGCCCGTTACCGCACGTTGATTCTCGAGAAAGAGGATTTCGGCGGCCAGATTACCATCACCGCCGAAGTGGTGAACTATCCCGGTATTGCGAAGACCACAGGCAAGGCGCTCACCGATACGATGCACGCCCAGGCCAAGGATTTCGGAGCCGAGTTCAAAAGCGCCGAAGCCACGGGAATCGACATCGAGGGCGATGTCAAAGTCGTGCACACCAACCGCGGCGACATTCGCACCTTTGGCGTACTGATCGCCAGCGGTGCGAGTCCACGGAAACTCGGTTTCCAAGGTGAGAATGAGTACGCCGGTCGCGGTGTGGCATACTGCGCCACCTGCGATGGTGAGTTCTTCACGGGTAAGGAAGTGCTGGTCGTCGGCGGTGGGTTCGCCGCCGCCGAAGAGTCCGTGTTTCTGACGAAATATGCGAGCAAGGTGACCCTGCTCGTACGCGAGGAGGATTTCACCTGCGACGCCGGTGTGGCCCAGGAAGCCAAGGACGACCCGAATATCGAGATTCACTACCACACGGAGTTGGATGAGGTCTCAGCAGGTCAGGGAGGACTCACCGAAGCCACGATCCACGACGTGCATACCGGTGAATCGAAGCTGTGGAAACCATCCACCAGCGACACCTTCGGCGTCTTCGTGTTCGCCGGATACGTGCCGCAGACGAGTGTTGTCAAGGGTCTTGTGGACCTCGATGACTACGGATACGTGATTACCGACACCCATTTGCAGACTTCGGTCGAGGGCATCTATGCAGCAGGCGACCTCTGTCAGAAGCACCTTCGTCAGGTGGTCACAGCCACCGCCGACGGTGCGTCCGCAGCAGTCGAGCTTGAGCGCTATGCCTCGCAGCTCTCCGATAAGACCGGGCTGCTCCCCGTTCGTCCCACAGGTTCCAAGAGCAACAAGGAAACCACATCGACCCCTGCGGGCACGTCGCCTGCACCCGCACCGACGCCGCAGGCCACGGATTCAGCCAAGGCCGCGCAAGGCGCTTCCGCAGTGTTCTCCGACGATGTCAAGGCACAGCTCAGCATGGTGTTCTCACGGCTGGTGAAGCCTGCCGTGCTGCAACTCGAGCTGGATGGCACGCCGCTGTCCAAAGAGCTTCGAGGATTCATATCGGAAGTCGTCGCGATCAGCGGCGGCAAGCTCAGCAGTGTGGTCAGCGATGACGTCGCATCGGTGGACGACGAAGGCAAGGCCAGCTTCGACCCCGCAGGAGTGCTGCCGGTCGCCAGGCCATGCGTGCGTATCTGCACAACCGATGCCGATGGCAGTCTGCATCCTACGGGACTGGCGTTCCACGGCGTGCCGAGCGGACATGAGTTCAATTCCTTCGTGCTGGGCATCTATAACGCCGCAGGTCCGGGTCAGCCGCTCGAAGATGACGTCAAGGAACGTATCGCCGAACTTTCCAAGCCTGTCGATGTGATGCTCCTGGTGTCTCTGACCTGCACGATGTGCCCTGAAACGGTGCTCTCCTCGCAGCGTATCGCCGCCGCCAACCCCAAGGTGCGTGCCGAGGCCTATGATGTCTCGCACTTCCCTGAGCTCAAGGAACAGTACGGGGTTATGAGCGTGCCATGCATCGTCATCAATCGTGACGACGGTTCCCAGACGGTCGAATTCGGTAAGAAGAGCGTTCCGCAAATGCTTGATCTTATCGGAGCATAGGCGGAAATAAGACCGAGTCCGAAAGCATCGGATTTCCGACCGATTGTTCAAATGCCTGTGTGGGCACCGTGACACGTTCGCGGTGCCCACACAGGCATTGTTGTATTCCAATCCCTACACAAACGAAGGACGGATTTCCCGGACATTCCATGGGAAGCTCATATTGTCAACGATTGCAACGCTTTCGGAGCATTGTACAAGTTGGTCTTTTCGGGTGGGGTCCGTTTGTGTAGGGATTGGAAAGTAGACATTCCTATTATGACTGTGCGACCACCTTATGAGGCACGTTGACGCGGGAAACGAGCCATATGGACAGCAGTGCGACGGCATAGAGCACGGTAATCACAGGAATGACCGCTGCGTAGCGGTGAGCCTGATCCGAGGCATGCGACACCACGAAGGAAGCCAGCTGGTTGCCCGAAAGTCCGGCGATTGCCCAGGCGCTGAGGGTCAGACCATGGGTCGTTGACACGGCCTTGATGCCGAAATGCTGGTCCAACAGCACCGGCAGCGTCGAGAATCCGCCGCCGTAACCGGCATTGATGAGGAAGAGCATGGCCAGAACGGCCCAAAGCAAGGCATTGCCGATGCTGTTGGTGACCAGCTGCAAGGCGCATACGGCAATCGACATGATGAAGATGATCTTGTAGCTGCTCTCGCGGCGTTTCATGTGGTCTGAGAGCGTGGCGAAGCCCAGGCGCCCGACCGCGTTGAATACCGCATCGACTGCCAGAACGGTGCCGATGATGCCGGTGATGGCCAGAGAGAACTCGCTGGCGGACATGCCCGCATACTGTGGCAATTGGTGAAGGAGGTCCTTGAGAATGTCTTTCTCCTGGGAAATGAGCGCAAGACCGCAGGTGATGTTCAGATAGAAGGCAATCCAGATTCCCCAGAACAGTGGTTTCTTGAGCAGTGCGCGTCTGTTGGTCGCCGAGGACGGCTTTTCATAGACATAGCCTTGCGGACGTTTGATAAGCAGGAAGCCGCCGAGCATCATGATGGCGTACACCACCGAGAGGATATAGAACATGTTGACCAGCCCAAAGGATTCGATGAGGAATTCCATGACCGGACTGGCGATGGCTTTGGCCAGACCGAAGCCGGCGACCGCGATGCCCGTCGCCATGCCCTTGTTGCTCGAGAACCATAGCATCAGATTCTTCACCGGCGTCAGATAGCCGATGCCAAGGCCGACACCCATGACCGCCCCGTAAAAAATGAATACACCCGGAACGAAATGCATGGCGATGCTGACACCGGTCCCGGCGAAACCGACAACGAAGCAGATGGTGGAGATCAGCGCGGATTTCTTGATGTCCCTTTCGACCATCGGCCCGAGGAAGGCGGCGGACATGCCCAGGAAGAAAATCGCCAATGAGAAACCCCACTCGATGGTTCCGGGGGAGACCTTGAGCTCATCTGCGATCAACTGCTTGAATACGCTCCAGCAATAGACGGTTCCTATGGAAATGTGCAGCAACAAAGCGGGTATGACGGCACGAACCCAGCGATTATCCGGCAACAATGTCATTCGGGTTTTCCCTCTCCGCAGAGGGTTGCGCACATGGGAATCACGGCGGCTGTGGTCCTCTGCATGTTCAAAGTAACATCTTTTCTGCTTCCGATTCCTTGCGAATCAAACGTTGATTATGAGATAGATAACATAACTGGTGTGTGCTTCGGCGTGTCCACCTCGGCGTATTCAACGCGAAGCTCCGAGTGCGGTGATTCCGGGTGGGATAGGGCTCCTGTCGAGACGCGGGGATGGATGTGCGAGGAGGGGCCCCACGCCCTGCGCCGTTGCAGGAAGCCGAGTCCGACCTCGCATAGATATTTATACACCATGACCAATATAAACCGCATGTTGCTCGTCAGAAGCGGTCGGGCAGAAAAGCGGTGATGCCGTCTTATACGTCGTAGTCGGCGATCACGGTCCGGTTCGCACCGTCGAGTGTGATGGTGCCGCCATGCGGGATGATCCACTGGGGTCGGGTATGGCCGAATGGCACCCCGACGCACACCACGGCTTGGGGATTGTAGATGGCTATTTGGCCGAGAATCGCGTCGCGTTGCTCATGACGCAGGGCTGACCGTTCCTCAGCGGATGGCATCGGCGCGGATAACTCGCTAACTGGTGGCCGAGCTACGAGGACACCAACAGCCGCTTGGAGCAGGCCACGTTCACCAAGGGATCGAAGCCAACGTTTCACGGCTAGGGCGGAGGGCAGCTCCTCGCTGCTTTCCAGCAGAAGAATCACTCCTTCAAGGTCGGCTAGCGAAGGCATTCGCCCGGCCATCGCAATCTCGTCTATCACCTCGATGCAACCGCCCCACGTGCGAGCAGTGACGGTTTTCTGCGGGCCGGCCCACTCCCACGGTTCCGTGGCTTCGCGCCTCCCGAATTCAGTCAGCGCTCTTGGATTCTCCCAAGGGATTCCAAAATCCTCGGATTCGGCCGTTTGGGTGAGTTCGATGCTGCCGCCTTCGATGAGCGCGGCTCGCAAGGAGCGCAGATGAATGTCATCCACTCGTGGCCCTGCGCCGAGATGAACCTGGGTCGACCCGCCATAGAAACTGGGGACTCCCGAATTCCAAAGCAGGTTATGAAGATTGGTGTTGTCGCTGTAGCCGAAGAACGGCTTTGGATTGGCGGCGATGACGGAGGGGTCGATGTGTGCAATGACGGTGATCTGGTCATCGCCGCCGATTGTGGCCATCACAGCGCGAATATCCGGGTCCGCGAATGCTGCTTCGATATCGGCGGCACGTGCTTCGGCGCTGGCGCCAAGCTGTCGTGTAGTGGGATATTCCACCGGAATCAGACCCGTTGACTCGGACAGTCGGCGCAGGGCCTGCTCATGCACGGAAGGTGCAACGGCTGGAGCGGCGAATGCCGGGGATATGACCGCAATGCGATCGCCCCGTCTGGCTTTGGGCAGGGATTTGAAAGAGCGCACGACTGTCCTCCTGAGGTCCTAGGTCATCTCATCCTACGCGGCATCCGGTGACAGGTATCAGACGTGTGTCCGTCGTTCCGGTTCATGGCCGTTCTCCCGAACGACAAGCACAGGGCATTGCCCTGGTGATTCGTTATGAGCAAGGCGGCGACCGGCATACGAAAATCCCGCACACCGGGTTGGCGGTGCGCGGGATTCTCACTGAAAGGTTCGGAACTCGAATCATCCGGTGTTCTGGAGGCCGGCGGCGACTCCGGAAACGGTGCAGAGAATCAGGTAGATGAACTCCGCCTGCTGACTCGTGCTGAGCTCCTCCTTGTCGTTTCTCCGACGCAGGGAGCGCAGCGCGCGAACCTGAGTGACCGACAGGGCATCCACATACGGCGAGCGGATGCGGATTGCCTGGCCGAGCACATGACGATGCTGCAGGGGCCATTTGTCTCCGACGATCTTCAACACCCACTTGCGCGTGAGGTCCATCTCGTCGAGGACCTTCTGTGACAGATCATCGCGGTCGCCAAGAGCAAGATACATCTTTGCGATGCGTTCGTCAGTCTTAGCGATGGACATCTCGATATTGTCGATGAAGGTGCTGAACAGCGGCCACTCCTCGTATGCCTTACGCATCGTGTCGAGGTCGTTGAACTGCTCGCAGGCGGTGCCGAGGCCGTACCAGGCGGCAAGGTTGATACGCGCCTGCGCCCACGAGAACACCCACGGAATCGTGCGCAAATCATCCAAGGATTTCGCGCCGATGCCACGTTTCGCCGGTCTTGAACCAATCGGCAGCAGACCTACCTCGGTTAGAGGCGTGACAATCGAGAACCAGGGAGCGAAGTCCGGTGTACTCAGCAGGTCAAGGAAGCGGTTGTGAGATGCCTCATTGAGCGCGGCAGCCATCTTCGCGTATTTCTGAGTCATCTCGGTATTGCGCTTCTCGACGCTTGGTGCGGATTGAAGCAACGTGGCCGCGGCTACGGACTCGATGTGGCGGATTGCCAGAATCGGGTTTCCGTAGCGCGCGAAGATGACCTCGCCCTGTTCAGTGAGCTTGAAACGGCAGTTGACCGAACCCACCGGTTGTGCGAGCACCGCACGGTTGGCCGGGCCGCCGCCTCTGCCGACAGCGCCGCCACGACCGTGGAAGAGCGTCAGATCGATGTCATGGCTCAACGCCCATTTGGCGATGCGCTCCTGAGCAGAGTGCAAGGCCAAGGTCGCTGAAGTGGGGCCGGCGTCCTTCGACGAATCGGAGTAGCCGAGCATGACCTCCATCTTGTTGCCCGTGGCTTTGAGACGCGCCTGCACCTCGGGGATCTTGATGATCTCCTCGAGGGTGTCCACGGAGTTCTCCAGATCCTCAAGCTGCTCGAACAGGGGGATGACATCGATGGTGGGAACATCCTGCGGATGCGCGAAGGCGAGACGGTTCAGCTCGAAGACGTCCTTGACGTGCTGGGCCGACTTGGTGAAGGAGATGATGTAGCGGCGTGCAGCCTTGATGCCGTTGCGACGTTGGATCGAGCCCAGCGCGCGGAAGGTGTCCAGCACCTCATGGGTCATCGGCTGCAGATCCCCGCGCTCGCCATGCAACCCATGCTCGCGGATGTCTTCCAGCGCCCGGGCGTGAACCACGGAGTGCTGGCGGAATTCCATCTCGACCATGTGGAAGCCGAAGGTCTGAGCCTGCCAGATCAGATCCTGCAGAGGGCCGTACGCATGACGTGCGGCATTGGCCTCGGCCAACGAACGCTGCACGACCTTGAGATCGGCGATGAATTCATCGCAGCTCTTGTACATCAGGTCCGCGTCGCGCAGAATCGAGGCATGCAGACGGTCGGCGATGACGAGCACGACCGAACGGTGCGGCTCCCGGCTGGAAATCACCGAGGCCTTATCCGTCAGACGTTCGCTCATCTCCTTCTGATGGCTCCACAGGTTCAGCAGCTCAGCGCTCGGAGGGGTGGTCTCGCTTTCGACCGTAAGGTTCTTGCCTACGGTTCTGGTGGCCTGCTCCAACTTGAACAGCACATGGTCGGTGAACTTACGGGCGACCATACGGCTCACCTTGGCGGTGACATTGGGATTGCCGTCACGGTCCGAACCGATCCAACTGCCAGGATGGAAGAAGGCGGGGCAGACAGGCGCGACCCTTCCGGCCTTCTTGCCGAGTATCCAATCGTCGAAACGGCGGTACACCTTGGGAATGGTGTCGAAGAGCGTGTTGTCGAAGATGTCGATGATCGTGTCCGATTCCTCGACGGGAGTCGGCTTCTTCAAGCCGATGGGCGAAGTGCGGAACAAGGCGTCGATCTCGTTGTACAGACGGCGTTCGTTCTCTTCCAAATCCGAGCCACCGAGCTTGGGGCGTTCCTCCAGGAGTTCGGCCACACGTCGGATCTTCCCCTCGACGGCCTTGCGGCGCGCCTCGGTCGGATGGGCGGTGAACACCGGGTGGAACTCGAGTTTTTCGAGCAGCTCCTCGGCCTTTGCGGGCCCCATTTCGTCAATCAGCTGATGATATGCGCCGGTCATCTCGTTGACGGGATCCGTGGCGGCGTTGAGGTCGACTTCGGCCTCGCGCTTATGCAATGCGGCGACACGGTAGTTCTCCTCGCACAGATTGGCGAGGTGGAAGTATGTGGTGAATGCCCGTGCCAGCAGTTGCGAGTCGTGCATCGAGATGCCGTCGATGAGTGCAACGGCTTTTTCGAGCCCATCCTCATCGGGGTGCGGGTCCTTGAGCACATCGCTGAAGTGCTCAGCACTGGCCTCGACTGCATTCTGCCGAAGATCATCGAATGATTCCAAGAGCTTTGGATCGAATTCCCCCAGGACGTCGCGAAGGATACGCAGGCACAGGTCCATGTCGTATTTCAGAGAATCGGGAAGATCACGCTCCTCCGGACCCTTCGTCCCGGTGCCGGAACTGACGATTCCGGCATCCGCAGCTTTGATTTGGTCGTTGTTATCTGCCATTTGGCCTCCTTTGCCAAACCTCCGGTTGCTCGATCTACCAGCTTTCCGCGGCTCCTCCGCGGTTGTGTATAGCTGATCGTTCCAAGCCCACAGCCTTTAGTTCAGCGCTTGCGTGCAACATTGTAAGTCCTCTTATGGGCAGTTGTATTACATGGGTCCATCCGCGGTCTGTGAAATAGATAACGCGAACTCGCCCCGAGGTGCAGGGTGTGGAGTAGAAAAGAAGTTGTGGGCTTCGCAAAACGTTTCAGAGATAACAGTCATCAGGCGCAACGCGCCACGCAGGAGAGTGAGTCCGGCCAGGAGAAGATCTCGGCCTATCACACGCATTCCATTCCTCTGGACATGGAGGATATCGTCAGGGACCTCGACAAGCCTGTCACAGAAGCGGGTATCGCGGCGAAAGCCAGTCTGATTGTGAGAGTCGGGGCTCTGGACCTGTCATCGGGGACGGGAAGTTTTCGTGTTCGGGAGATGATGCACCGCATCGCGTATCCTCTCGGGGTACATGTGCGGGCGGATGTGAATCTGACGGATATCGAGGCGACCTGCACCGACGGCAAGGACCGCATCACCGAAGTGGTTGACCTTCCCACCACCGGTGTCAATACCGAACGCATCTGGTTGTTGGAGCATTTCGCCGATTGGTTCAGCGTGAGCTGCGGACTAAGCAGTGTGTACCATCACGAAGCTTCCATTTCCAAGGCTTTGGTGACGCGTCTCGGCACCCCGGCCGCTGCGCTGTCGGCATTGAGGGCACTCGGCAGGGTGAAGGAGGCCATCAACCAGAAGAAGGACGACGACGGTGAATTCCACGGTCTTACCGTTCGTAAGGCCCATGCGAGGCTTGATGTCATCGAACGACGCAAGCCACTGTACCCTGCGTGGTTCGCAGCCATCGGCTCGGCCGTCGCATGCGCAGCCTTCGTGTTCCTGCTCGGTGGCGGGCCATTTGACATGGCCGGGGCTTTCGTAGGGGCGGGCATCGGCCATTTTGTGCGCAGACTCATGTTGGCGAAGCATCTCAATCAATTCTTCGTCACCTTCGTTTCCGTTGCGGTCGCCGCATTGGCCTGCGTCGGCATGCTGAGGTTCATCGGGATATTCAATCCGATAGCGCTCGCCCATGACACCGCCTACATCGGGGCGATGCTCTTCGTCATACCCGGCTTCCCTCTGGTGACCGGCGGCTTGGACATCGCCAAAATCGATTTCCCCTCCGGGCTGCAGCGTCTGATGTACGCATTGTCGATTATCCTGATGGCCACTTTCGCAGGCTGGGCCGTGGCCAGGGCAGTGTCGTTGAATCCGCAGGGTTTCGAACCTTTGGGGCTGGACCCGATGCTCAATGGCATATTGAGGTTCGGTGCGGCATTCGCCGGGGTATGGGGCTTCTCCGTCCTGTTCAACTCCCCGCAGCGCATGGCCTTCACGGCGGCCTTGATCGGTGCCATCACCGATACGATGCGTCTGGAAATACAGGACCTGCTGAATGTGCCCCCGGAGGCCGCCGCCTTCTTCGGTGCCTTCGCAGCCGGATTGTTGGCCACGGCATGGAGGTCCTCGGTCCGCCGAGGGTGGCTGCCATCGCATCTCGGGTATCCGCGCATATGTCTGACCGTGCCGTCGATTGTCATCATGGTTCCCGGCCTGTATATGTACCGGGCGATGTTCTATCTAGGACAGTTCTCCACATTGAATGCGTTGGACTGGGCGTTCCGGGCATTCATGGTCATCATCTGCCTGCCGGTAGGCCTGGCCATGGCTCGTGTCATCACCGACAAATCCTGGCGCTACGACGTGTAGCGCTGCGGTGCGCCGCAGCGCCCGGTGTGAGTGCTTGGCGTGTGAGCCAAGCTTGTGTAGTCGGCTCTGTGTTGTCGGCCCCGCGTAGTCAATCCTGTGTAGTTACAACGCTGTGTAGTCACAAACCCTGTGTAGTCACAAACCCTGCGTAGTCACCAACCTGTGTAGCCTACCCCGGCGTAGCCGCCCGGTGGTGTCGCCTGGTGACCGTTCAGTACTTCATGCCCATGGCTGCACGAACCTCGTCCAGGGTCTCCTCGGCGATGGCGTTGGCGCGGGCGTTGCCGTCACGTAGGACATCGCGTACGGAATCCATGTCCTTGGCCAGCTCGGCACGGCGCTCGCGGTGGGGGCCCAGGAATTCGTTGACGGCCTCCGTGACGAACTTCTTGAGCGCGCCCGCACCTGATTCGCCGATTTCCTCGCCGATTTCCTCCGGACTGCGACCCGTGACCAATCCGGCGGTGGTGAGCAATGCGGATACCTGCGGCCGGTTGACAGGATCGAAGGTGATTCGGCGCTCGGAATCCGTGGGCGACTTCTTGATGAGTTTTGCGGTTTCCTCGGCGGTGGCACCCAGCATGATGGAGTTGCCGTAGGATTTGCTCATCTTGCGGCCGTCAAGTCCCGGAATTTCGGGGGCATCGGAAAGAATGGCCGCCGGCTCGGGGAAAACGGGATGTTTGGGCGCATACCGTTCATTGAAACGTCTGGCGATGGTGCGGGTGATTTCGACGTGGGGGAGATTGTCCTTGCCGATTGGGACCACATTCGCCTTGCAGAAGAGGATGTCGCAGGCCTGATGCACGGGGTATGTCAGCAGCAGACCGGTCAGCGCGTGGCCACTGGCCTCCATCTCGGATTTCACCGTCGGGTTGCGGTGCAGCTCCGCCTCGGTCACCAGCGACAGGAACGGCAGCAGCAGCTGGTTCTCGGCGGGTACGGCGGAATGCGTGTAGATCATGGTCTTAGTTGGGTCGATTCCCGCAGCGAGGTAGTCGAGCACCAGATTCAGCACATTGTCGCCGATGTGTTCCGTGGTGTCACGGTCGGTGATGACCTGGTAGTCGGCGATGATGATGTTGGTGTGGACGCCTCGCTCCTGCATCTGCACGCGTCCGAGCAGAGAGCCGAAGTAATGGCCCAGATGCAGTTTGCCGGTCGGGCGATCGCCGGTCAGCATAGTGTAACGTCCCGGAGCCTGCTCGAGCTTGCTCAGGGTGGCGTCCGAGAGTTTCTTAGCCGTAAGGAAGCTTGCGCTCATTTCATTGCCTGCCGCTGTCAGCTGCCGTTCATCCGTCATTGCCGTTATCCCCTGAGTTTCTGTGCAGAAAGCTGCACAAAGAGCCGAAATCTTGCTTTTATCGTAAAAGTCTCAGCAGACAAGACAACAGGTGGTAACCTCTAATATGATGCAAATTTAGAACCGTATTGCCTATTGCTTGGGCACTTGACTGGCGAAGGGGGTCAGATGGGCCGCGGACGTCAGAAGGCTAAACAGACGAAAATAGCCCGTAAGCTCAAATATCTGACAACTGATACCGATTATGACGAACTCGCGAAAGAGTTGAGCAGTCAGGAAGCTTCCGCTGAACAGGAAGCTTCGGCTGTGGGGGAAGAGTTCGGTCCGATCGAATCAGTGAGCTCACATACAGGGGACGAGCATTCGATTCCCGGAGTTGACGATGATTTGGATGATTACGCCAAATGGGCCGCACAAGCGGCGGCCAAGGCCACGGCATCGGAGATGCCGGCGGCGCCGGTCGCGCGACATCGTCACATACCGATTCCTGTGCCAAGTGCGTTGAAACCTAAACTGGAAAAGGTCAAGGCGCATCCGAAGTCGGAGGCCGCAAAGGAGCCCGGCAACGGCTCGGACAGCAAACCGGCCGCAAAGCGGGCAGCCAAGACAGCGAAGGCATCTTCCGAGGCGAAGACCCCGGCGAAGAAGAGGTCTTCTGCGGCGGCAAAGACGAAAACAGCCGCCAAAAGCAAGGCAAAGTCCACTGCTAAATGAGGTCTGGGAGTTAACTGCTTCACCAGGACAGCTTTTCACGTGCATATTCGTCGAGAAGTTGCTTGGTGAAGCAGTTATCGTATTTCCGGTCATAACACCCTATACCAGCGGCAATAACGAGCTCAAATCGTCGCGTTCGCCTATGGCGCTGATTCGTCCGGCCTCGCGTTCCGCGTCCCAGCTGCTGATCCCACAGGCCAGGCGGAGCCATACCTCAGGCTCCAATTCGATGGTGTCCGGCGGCGTGAGATTATGGGGGTCCGAGTTGGGGCCATCGAGTATCTTGACGGCGGCCCATGGGGCCACGCGGACTTCCACGGCACCGCCTGGTGCCCTCATCGACAGTAGATACAAGGAGTAGCGCACGGCCATCCCGCAGTCTTTGCGCGGCAGGTCCACAGGGGCCGTGGGGTCACCCGCCTTCTTGTTGGACAGCGCTGCTGCTCGCCACTGCTCAAGGGCTAATCGGCCCGATTCAACATCCTGTTCTCTGATGACGCTCATAGGCACATTCTTGCGCTAATGCTGGTCATCGGTCGTCGAAAGCCCCGAGATTACCTGATGTTCATGTCGTCATGCCTGTCGCAACATGAAAAAGCGGGCATAATGATAAGCACGATTCGATCAGGAAAGAGGATTCTTCATGACTGAAGTAACTGCACCGAAAGCGTCGCTATCGGGTTCGGAGTTTGCGAACGAAATCCGGAACAAATTGAAATACCAGCAGGGAGTCGAGCTGTCATCGGCCACACCCGCTGATATCTACGTCGCTGTGGCAGGGGCGGTACGAGATCATCTGGTTGATTCCTGGTCGCGGACGCGCAACGATATGGTCTCCGGCAATACCAAGGCTGTCGGTTATCTCAGTGCGGAGTTCCTGATCGGCAAACAGCTGTCCAACGCCTTGCTGAATGTGGGGCTGGACGAGCAATTCGCGCAGGCGGCGAAGGAACTTGGTTTTTCGCAGGCCGAGGTACTTGCCGCTGAGCGTGAGCCGGGCTTGGGCAATGGTGGTCTTGGCCGTCTGGCTGCGTGCTATGTGGATTCGCTCGCTTCTCTTGGCGTTCCTGCATTCGGCTACGGCATTCGGTACCGCTACGGCATTTTTCGTCAGGAATTCGATGATGCCGGTCGGCAGGTCGAGAAGCCGGATTATTGGCTGACCGAAGAGGAGCCCTGGGGTCACGCGGATTACCAGCGCTCGCAGCGTGTCTCCTTCGGGGGCGAAGTCGTGGAGAACGATGGCGTCACCGTATGGAAGCCGGCATGGTCAGTGCGCGCGGTCCCCGTGGATTACATGGTTCCGGGGTATCGCTCCGGCAGAGTCAACACCCTCCGCCTCTGGGAGTCCCGTTCATACGACGAATTCGACCTTGGAGCGTTCAACCGTTCCGAGTACATGGAGGCCGTCATCCCGCAGGTCGATGCGGAGAACATCACCAAGATTCTGTATCCGGAGGATTCGACTCCGCAGGGCAAGCGCCTGCGTCTTGAGCAGCAGTACTTCTTCGTAGCCGCATCAATCCATGACGCCATCGCCACCTTCTACCCGGGTGAGGATCACCCCGACCTGCGTGGCTTCCCCGAGAAGATATGCTTCCAGTTGAACGACACCCATCCCGTCATCGGGATTCCGGAACTGATGCGCGTGCTGCTCGATGAGTATGGATACGACTGGGACACCGCTTGGGACATCACCACCAGAACCTTCAACTACACCTGCCACACCTTGCTGCCGGAGGCACTTGAGGTCTGGTCGGGCGAATTGATCGGCGAGCTGCTGCCGCGCCATCTGCAGATCATCGATCGTATCGACGCCCAATTCGTCGAGGGCCTTCAGGCGAAGGGCATAGACGGCGAACAGATCGACCGGATGCGCATCTTGACGCGTGATGGCAACCCTCAGGTTCGCATGGCATTCCTGGCGACTGTCGGAGGGTCTCACGTCAACGGCGTCGCCGAGCTGCATTCTCAGCTGCTGCGAGATGTCACGCTGAAGGACTTCAGCGAGGTGTTCCCCGATCGCTTCACGAATGTGACCAACGGCGTCACGCCCAGGCGCTTCGTGCGCTTGGCCAATCCAAGACTCTCGGCGCTGATTACCGAAGGGCTGGGTACGGACAGCTGGATGGCGGATCTGGAGCAGCTCCAAGGATTGGCGCCTTTGGCGGATGACGCATCCTTCCTGGAGCGTTTCGCCGAGGTCAAGCAGGCCAACAAGCGAGATTTCGCCGATTTCGCAGCGGCACGCTACGGGTTCTCGATCGATCCCAATACCATGTTCGACTCGATGGTGAAGCGTCTGCACGAGTACAAGCGGCAGTCTTTGAAGATTCTTGCGGTCATCGCGCAGTACGCGGCCATCAAGGACGGCAGCGCCGAGAACCTGCTGCCAAGGACCGTGTTCTTCGGCGCGAAGGCGGCTCCCGGATATGCCATGGCGAAGCTGACGATACGGCTTATCAACAATGTCGCGCGAGTTATCGACCAGGACCCGGATGTCGCAGGCCGTCTCCAGGTACGGTTCCCCGAGAACTACAACATCGAACTGGCGGAGCACCTCATACCCGCGACCGAGCTTGACGAGCAGATTTCCCAGGCAGGCAAGGAAGCGTCGGGCACGGGCAATATGAAGTTCGCGCTCAACGGCGCGTTGACCGTCGGTACCTTGGACGGTGCGAATGTGGAGATCCGTGAGCGAGTGGGTGCGGAGAACTTCTTCCTCTTCGGTCTCGAAGTTGAGGATGTCGACCGTCTCTACGCCGGAAACTACAATCCGATGTCGTATGTCCAGGCCGACCCCAGGCTCAAGAAAGCCATTGACCTGGTTGCGAACGGCACCTTCTCGGAGGGTGACAGGGATGTCTACGCGCCCTTGGTCTCTGATTGGCTGACGAAGGATTACTTCATGGCGATGGCCGATTTCACCGCCTACATGGACATCCAGCAGGAGATCGAAGATACGTACCGGGACCAGAAGGCATGGAACCGCAGTGCGATCCTCAATGTGGCGAACAGCGGTTACTTCAGTTCGGACCGTTCCATCCAGGATTATCTGGACCGTATCTGGCACACCGCACCATTGCCCGAGAACAACTGAGCGCTCTGAGACATTACACGGGCATCCTTCGCCGTATGTCGCGGTCCCCGACTTTCTCGGGAGTGAGATTCGGCGAAGGCCTGCGAAGGACCTGGGGCATGCCACGCGAACTACGGAGCATCCGGTGCGCGTGAGTGGCTCGCTTCAGGGGTACTCCGAGTGAAGAGCACGCGAAGCTTGAGAACAATCAAGCCTCGCGTGCTCTTTTGCATGGTTGCTGTCCGGAACGCGCTCGCCATTATGCACCTGTGCATTGAGATACACGGGACACCCTGCTGATTTGTTGCCTTCACACATGCTTCGCCGCACGCGTTCAGGCGCCGCCATTAGCCTTCTATCGGGGTACGAAAACAGCGACTTAGATGCCCGAGCACCGCCACATCCGGTACTTGGCACATAAGTCGCTGTTCAATCACAACACCGCTTCGAAAACTTGGGCCGAAATCATTGGGTCGAAATCATTGGTTCCACGACACTGCTTTGAAAACATTGAGTCGTATAACCGCTGAGGTCAGGATTCGGCCCTGAAACCCTTACTTCTGCTCGTCGGCCTTGTCTTCGTTGGCCGTATCCTCGGCGTCTTCGGCGTTTTCGTCCTCGTCGGCATCTTCCTCGGAGTCCGTCTGCGACTCGGCCTTCTCGGCGATACCAAGATCAACCGGCGATGAGCTGTTCTCCCATGGTTCTTCCCAAGGGTCGTAGTCTGGATTCTGCTGCTTGTAGATGTACAGTCCGACTACTCCTGCAAGCAGTGCGCCGAACAGCAACGCGAAAAACTTCCAGCCGTTTGAAGACTTGTTCTTCATGTTGGCTCCTTCCACCGTGTTAAGGCGACCTGCCCATCCAAGCCACCGCTAGTCACCATCATAATTGTTTTTTGTGGCGATTGCGTGTGAATTGTCTCCTGAACGGGGTGATTCCTATGAACAGGACATGGAGATTGGGTATTCGCGACTGTGCTTTCGATAGAGTGAGTCGCATGAACAATGCATTCAATCGCGGGGGTTTCGGCCTCGGCTCCGGCCCATCACTCTCGACCCTGTTTTCCCGTAGGCGCATTGCCGCCTCGTGGCGCAACGGTGGGGCAGTGGTAACGGGCGGCATCATCGTCGCCTGCGTGCTCATATGGCTGGTTGAAATCGCATTGAGGGTTTTCGCTCCAAACGCTTTGAACGCGATGCTGAGCAATACGGTGTTCATTCCGGTCTATGCCGTGTCGAGGCCGTGGATTTTCCTTTCCGCGATGTTTCTTCATGCGACGAATCTGCTGCATGTGCTGTTCAATATGCTGACCCTGTGGTCGATAGGCCCGGTCTTGGAAAAAATGATGGGGCATTGGCGTTTCCTGGCGCTCTATGTCCTGGCTGGGCTGGGTGGCGGTGTCGGGATGATGGTGTGGAGCGTGTTCTCGCCGTCAGGATGGGTCACGGCATCCTATGGGGCGTCCGGAGCGTTGTTCGGTCTCTTCGCCGCGGTCCTCATCGTATTCAGACGGATAGGCGCGGATATTCGTTCGATGAGCATTTGGATCGGCATAAACGTGCTGATGCCTTTGGTCGTGCCGGGAATCGCGTGGCAGGCGCATGCGGGCGGCTTCGTCATCGGTGGATTGCTGACGTGGTTGCTGGTGTCCGGCGTCCCCGCGTTGCGAAAGACCAGTTTTGCACGCCGAATGTGGATATATGCTTCAGCGGTGTTTGTGTTGCTGCTGGCTGTCGCGCTGCTGTGCAATACCCAGAATCCCTTGTCGTCATTGACTTATTAAGCGTTCGACCCCGGGCTGGGCTTCGGGGTCGAACGGCAAATTACACGCATGTAATCTATCCACAGAGTGTGTACAACGTTGTGGATAACCACCCCATCCTTGGGGATAAGTATTCACATAATGTGCATAACAATGGATTTCGGGGGAGTTACCTCCACCACATGGTCATGAGGAATCCAACCATCACCGAGGAGAAACCGATGGCGAGATTCCACGAGTTGATGTTGGGGATGGGGTATTTACCCGTCAGGTAATACGTCGCACACCAGATAAGGCCGAGAATCATGAAAGCGCAGAACACGGGGACGAACCATCCCGGATTTGCCTTCGTTCCTTTGATCGATTCCTCCACACGCTTCGTGTTGTCATCCTGACGTTGAATCATGCGTTTCATCTGAGGAGTCAGAGCAGACTTATCAACATTCGCGTTCAGTACCGCTTCAACTTTGTCGATTGAGACACCGAAATCGTCATCGCTCGACGACTTCTTCGTGGTTTCGCTCTCAGTATGTTGTTCGGACGGTGTTTCGGTTGCTAGTTGTGCCCCGGACTCGTTGCCCTGCCATGATTCCTGCGCTTGCGCGTCGGTTTCGTGCAGCTCTTGCTCAGCCATGGGTGTGTTCTCCTTCGATAGGCTATAAGTCATAGTAATGGGTAGACTCGAAACCGACCACATCGGTAGTCGGGAAAGGGTGTTCATGGCTCGGCGAAACGAACGGCACAGAGCTCGGCGCAGCACTGCCGGGTTGATCAGTGTTGCCTTGGTCATGGCGCTTGCCGGATTCCTGCTGATTACGAATCTTCGCGTCAACCGGACGGTGACGGTCACCTCTGACACGGCAGGTCTTGTGGCCGAACGAGAGCAGCTCGTCACCAAGCTCAGCGGACAGATCAATACGCTCAGTGAGCAGATCAATACGCTCAAGGACCTCACCAGCGCCTCAAACACCGCAAACGATACTGATGACGCCGGTTCGGGAACGGTGCTGCCAGCCATAGAAGGTCCGGGAGTGACCGTGACGCTTGACGATTCGCCATTATGGGAGCAGCAGGTCGATCAATCGGGTTCGTCGGCCACCATCAACGACTATGTCGTTCATCAGCAGGACATCGAAGGCGTGGTCAATGCGCTCTGGGCCGGTGGCGCCGAGTCCATGCAGATTCAGGACCAACGAGTGCTGCCCACCACCGCTGTGCGCTGCGTGGGCAATGTGCTGCTCCTCCAGGGAAAGAAATACTCCCCGCCCTACAAGGTCTCCGCCATCGGGCCCACGCAACAGATGACAGCGGCTCTCGATGATTCCAGAACGATTCAGATATACAAACGCTATGTCAACACGATAGGTCTGGGCTGGTCCGTGGAGACTTCGGACAACCTGAAATTCGCGAAAACCACAGCAGTGCTGCAACCCTTGCACTACGCCACCGAGTACAAGAAGGACTGAGCCGAATATGGCACGTCAAGATCACACACGCAGAAGCATGCGGTCCGCACCCAAACGCAGCGCATTGTTCAGCGTTCTCGGCATATTGGGCGAGATATTGCTGACCCTCGCAGTGCTCTGCGGCTTGTATATCGCCTGGCAGTTGTGGTGGACGGGCGTTGAATCATCTCAGAGTCAATTGCAGCAGCGTCAATCGGTATCGTGGTCGGAACCCGCGAGCGACAACGGCACCTCGGCGGTGGCGGCCGCACAGCAGGGCGATCCGCCGGTGCAGCCCACAAGCGCCGCGGAGGGTGATCTCGTTGCTGAAATCTACATCCCGCGTTTCGGTTCCGCCTGGCAGCGCAACGTCGTTCAGGGAACGTCGAACGAACAGCTGGCCAAACACGGTCTGGGGCATTATGAGGATACGCAGATGCCGGGGGAGCTGGGAAACTTCGCCGTCGCGGGGCATCGCTCAGGATACGGCGAGCCGCTCGCCCATGTGGACGAGCTGCAGGAGGGCGATGCGATTGTGGTGCGTACCAAGGACTACTGGTACGTGTATCACTACACCACGCACAAGATCGTCCTGCCGGACCAGACGGATGTGGTGGCGGCGAATCCCGAGGACCCGACCGTGGCGGCTACCAAACGGATGATTACCTTGACCACCTGCGAACCCCGATACACCTCGGCGACCCACCGGTGGATCAGCTGGGGTGAGTTGGATTACTGGGCAAAAGTCTCTGACGGGGTGCCGAAGGAACTCTCATCCGGGGATTCCTCGGCTTCGACGGTGTTCTCCAGTCAGAAGAGCACGTCTCCGCTGGACAGTCTGACATCTCTGGTGCCTGTGGTGACATGGCTGCTGATCGCCTATCTGGTGATTTCCATCGCTGCGGCGATCGCATGGAGATATCCGGTGCTCAGAAGAATACGCCAGGGAGAGCAGGCGCGCCCTGATGTCAGCATCTTTGGCTGGCTGAGTCGGCACCAACCGGGTATCAAGCCCATACGCATACTGCTGATGGCGCTGCTCGCGCTCGCCGCCGCCGCCGCGCTCTTCCAGTGGGGCTTCCCCTGGCTGGCCTCGCACGTGCCTTATCTGCAGTTGATGTCCAACTATGTTTCGGTCAATTAGCGATGATCCGGTGAATCGGCGCCGCGACTGCGGAATGCGACGTCGGGTCAGGTGCGCTTATGGTCAATCGCCTGCCATGCAAGCGTCTGCGAGATAATGTGAGGACACGTGTTCTATAGTCGATTCAACAAGTGAAGCAAAAGTTAGGCCACAGTACGGGGAGCAGCATGACGGACAGTGCGAGGATTCTGGTCATCGACAACTACGATTCGTTTGTCTACACCATCGTGGGTTATCTGAAGACTCTCGGGGCGACGGTAAGCGTCGTCCGCAACGATGCCGTCTCCGGCGACGCACCAGGTCTGCTTGACGACTATGACGGTGTATTGATATCCCCGGGCCCTGGGGCGCCTGCGGATTCAGGTGCAAGCGAGGCGTTGATCAGATTGTGCGCCCGTACCGAAACACCCATGTTCGGTGTGTGCCTGGGGCTGCAGGCCCTGGCCGAGGTCTATGGGTGCACTGTAGGTCACGCCCCGACCATCATGCATGGCAAGACCAGCAGTGTGGAGCACATCGAGGATGAGATATTCGCCGGCCTGCCTAATCCGATGACGGCGACGCGGTACCATTCACTCGCTGTGGAGCCTTCGACCGTTCCGGCCGAGCTGGTGGTGACTGCATGGACGCAATCGGATCACATCATCCAGGGCCTCAAACATCGCAGCCTGCCGTTGTACGCGGTGCAGTTCCATCCCGAATCCGTGATGACCGAGGGAGGCTACCGTCTGCTTGCCAACTGGCTTGAGCTTTGCGGACAGGGGAATGCGGTGCAACGCTCGGCAGGTCTGAAACCAAAGGTCGCCTCGCAATCGTGAGGATATGTCTTGGAAATCGACCGTCGATGAGATAACTGCAATAAAAGGACAGCAATTCGGTGATAATCCTCCCGTAAAGCTGTCCTTTTATTGCAGTTATCTCATTGAGGCAGTGGTGGCTTCAGACAAGCGCGGACATCTTCACCACGCTCAGTTTGAACCGGTGTAGAGAGTCACCTGTTTGTCGCTGACGGTGATTCTCGTTACGGTGTCTGTATCCGAGCTGTTGCTGCTGTTCCGCTTAACCGTATATCCGTGCGCCTGCAGGTCGCTGGTGGCATCGCTCTGGGTCATACCGACCACGCTGCTCGGGTTGTATGAGGATGTCGGTGCGGTGGTGGTCAGTGCAACCGCCGTCCCCTTGTCGACGGAGGCATTCGCGGCGGGGTTCTGCTGCGTGACCGTGGAGGAGCCATCCTGAGAGCCGGTTATCGTGCCGGTTGACAGAGAGGCGCTGCTCAGGGCCTTCTTCGCCTCATCCAGAGTCATGCCGACAAGGTTCGGCACCGTCACCTGCTCCTTGCCTTTGGAGATGTAGACGGTGATGGCCGTGCCTTGCTCCACGGAAGTGCCGGCAGCCGGATTGGTTCGGGTTACGGAACCTGCGGGAACCGTATCCGAATTCTCCTCCGTGGTGTTCGTATTGAATCCCTGATCATTGAGCGTCTGCAGGGCCTCGGCCTGGGCTTTGCCTGTGACGTCGGGAATCTTGGTCATGCCGGAGGATATGTACAGCAGCACGCTGCTGCCCTTGGAAAGCGACTGACCGGCTGCGGGATCCGTGCGGGTGACATGATCCTTCTGGACGGTTCCACTGTCTTCGACGGAAGCGGTCGAACCGACCGTGAATCCGGCGTTCTGGAGCTCCTGTCGGGCTTCATCCTGGGATTTGCCGGTGACATCGGGGACCTTTACGGATTGCGGACCTGTCGAGAACCATACAGTCACCGTCGAGCCCTTCGACACCTTGTCTCCGGCCTTCGGACTCTGCTTGGTGAAGGTGCCCTGGGGTTCCGTCGAGTTGGTGTCCTGCTTCTCGGCGAATACCAGTCCTGCGCTCTCTATCTTCTCCTGAGCCCGCGCAGCGGACATCTGCGAGGTGATTTCAGGCACCTCAACCGTTTCGGGCGATGCCGGTTGGTTGAAATACCAAAGAGCGCCGATTGCGGCGAGAACCGCCAGAATGCCCACGACCGACCAGATGATTATGGCCTTTTTCCTCTTCTTCTGCTTGTCGGCGGCACGCTGGTCGGCTCGAGAGGCCGTGGCGAGATTGCCGTTCATCGGAGAGCTCTGGGTTCCGGTCGGGTTGAATGCCTGTGTGGCCGCCATGCTCTCGGTCGGAGAGCCCATCGCGACCGTCGTGGCGTCCTGCTCGGCGTCCTTACGGGCCTTCATGTTGGACAGGTCGGTCAGCGGATTGAAAGCGGCCGCAAGAGGCGTTCCGCCATTCATGAAGGTGAGTACATCGTTCTTGAAGTCGGCGGCGGTACCGTAGCGGTTCTGGCGGTCCTTGGCCATCGCCTTGGCGCAGATGGAATCCCACATCTTCGGGAGGCCCGGAATGAGCACGCTCGGCGGAGTGGCCACTTCGGAAACATGCTGGTATGCGATGGCCACGGCCGAATCGCCCTTGAAAGGAGGGCGTCCCGTGAGCATTTCGTAGAGTACGCATCCGGCGGAATACAGGTCGGAGCGCATATCCACGCTCTCGCCCCGTGCCTGCTCGGGGCTCAGGTATTGTGCCGTCCCCACCACGCCCTGTGATTGGGTCATTGTGGCCGCAGAGTCATCAAGGGCGCGTGCGATGCCGAAATCCATGACCTTGACCATGCCTTGGTCGCTGATCATGATGTTTCCGGGTTTGATGTCGCGATGGATGATGCCCATGCGGTGCGAATATTCCAGGGCGTTGAGCACGCCGAGCATCACCTGTTCTGCGTCGCGCTGGCTCAGAGGGCCGTTGGATTTGATGATATCCCTGAGCGTCTGGCCTTTCACATATTCCATGACCAGGTACGGCACGCGTTCATGGTTGCCGTTTTCGTCGACCAGCGTTTCCTCGCCCGAGTCGTATATGGATACGATATTCGGATTGTTGAGCTGCGCCACGGAGTGGGCCTCGCGGCGGAAGCGCGACAGGAAAATCTCGTCGTTGGTCAGATCGGAGCGCATGATTTTGATGGCCACGGTTCGTCCCAGGCGCGCATCCTGCGCCACATGGACCTCGGCCATGCCTCCCCGCCCTATAAGCTGCCCAAGCTCATAGCGACCATTCGCCAGTGATGACGGCAACGTGGTGCTCATATCGAATCCTCTCTGCTCAACATCTCTGATTCGGTGTTCAAGTTCTGTACTATTCGTGCGGCCGCGCCCAAATCTGCAGTCGTCAGCTTACGCGAAGCCTGCCATGCCGCTTGTAGCATATTGTGCACGGCGTGCGGCGCGCTGACCACTCTTCTGGGCATGCGTTTGCTCGTCTCGACAATAAGTTCGGTGTCGTGGGTCTGCTGGTCCAGCAGACGACGCTCTATGCGTGCCAGGGTCTTGGAGACCATCATCGCATCTGGTGGGCGGTCAAGCGGATCCTTGGCGAGCATCGACATGACGAAAGCGGCCAATTGGGTGTCGACGGTGTCGGGGAGCGGCGGAACGGGCTCATTGACGTGTGCGGCGGCGATGTCCACAGCCGTGGCACCCGTGAAGGGCCTGTGCCCGCACAGTCCCTCGTATGCGACGACTCCCAGCGAATAGATATCCGACTGCGGGGTGGCTTTCAAGCCCTGAGCCTGCTCGGGGGAAATGTATTGCGCCGTCCCGACCACCATGCCGTCCTGTGTGATCTGGCCTTGATTGGTGGAGTAAGAGACGCCGAAATCGGTTATCTTCACTTCGCCGGTGTCCGAAACCATGATGTTCGCGGGTTTCACATCCCTGTGAATCACGCCGTGGGAATGCGCCACAAACAGTCCGCGCGCCGTCTGGATGAGAATCGGCAGGAGGTCGATTGCATCCATGGCTCCGGAATCCTGGAAAATCTCGGCGAGCGATTTGCTGGGAACGTATTCCATGATGAGGAACCCGATGCCGTCATGCTCGTAGTACTCGAAGAGGGCCGCGATATTCGGGTGTGCAAGATTCGCCGAGTTGTGCGCTTCGGCGCGCAGGCGTCGCAGCTTGGCCTCTTCATTGGCCACATCGCCGCGCAGAGCCTTAATCGCCACGGTTCTGCCGAGTTCGATGTCGTAGCCCTTCCAGACCTCGCCCATGCCTCCCTGAGCAAGTCGTTGGTCAAGACGGTACCTTCTGTGAATCAGTTGGCCCTCGATGAGTTTCATTTGAGTGCCTCCTGCATCATCTGTTTCATAATCGGGCCGGCCGTGACGGCTCCGGCCGATGGCGCATCGCGCAGTACGACGGCGACGGCGATCTTCGGGTCGTCGGCGGGGGCGAATCCGATCATCCATGCGTCGATGGAGGTGTTGTCGCCTGTCTGGGCGGTGCCGCTCTTCGCTGCGACCGCGGCATTCGACAATTGCAGTTCGGGCGCGTCTTTGACCACCATGCTCTTCATCATATTGGTCAGTGATTTGGCGGTGTCGGAGGAGAAGGCGTCGGAATATACCGAGGGACTTGTCTGGGAGATGACGCTGAGATCGCTCGAACGCACGCGATCGACGATTGTCGGTTGCATGAGCTTGCCGTTGTTCGCGACCGCGGCCGCGATCATCGCGTTCTGCAGCGGCGTTTCGACGGTGTCGCCCTGGCCGATGGATGCGAGAGCGAGTCTGTCCGCCGATGCCGTGTCGGGGAAGCTGGATGCAGTGGCCTTCATCGGTACGCCTGTCGTCGTCGAACCGTCCACGGTGATGCTGCTGCCGAAGCCGAGCTTCGCAGCCTCATCGCTGATGGCTTTGTTGCCGAGCGCCACGCCAAGCTGGGCGAAAGCGGTATTCGAGGAATACGCCAAGGCATCGCTCATGGAAATCTTGTTGTTCGTACCGTTTGCGGCCGTGGTGGTATTCGTCAGCTGCGTGTTCGTGCCCGGCAGAGTGTAGGAACTCCCTGCGGGCAGCTCGGTGTCCTCTTTGTACTGGCCCGATTCGAGCGCAGCCGCCGCAACGACCACCTTGAAGGTCGATCCCGGAGGGTAATGCTCCGCGATGGCGCGGTTGAGCATGGGGTTGCTGTTGTCCTGGACGAGGGCCGAGTAAGTGGCGTTCGCCTTCGTGGAATCATGGACGGCAAGCCTGTTCGGATCGTAGCTGGGTGTGCTCGCCATTGCCAGAATCCGACCGGTGCTGGGTTCGATGGCGACCACCGAACCGGATTTGTTGCCCAGAAGGGAGTAGGCAAGCGTCTGCAGCTTCGGATTGATAGATGTTTCGATTGACGCGCCGCGGTTCTGGCTGCCGGAAATCAGCGATTTGAACTTATTCCACCACAGGCTGTCGGATTGGCCGCTGAGCAGCTCGTTTCTCGATGCCTCAACGCCTCGGTCCGCACGTGCGGTAATCGAATAGTAACCGGTTACAGGGGCGAATACGGAACCGTTGGAGTATTTGCGCTGATACTCCAAGGAGTCGTTGGACGGGTCGGATTCCGCAAGGACCGTTCCGTCGGAGGCGAGTATCGAACCCCTGGGAACGCCGAATTCGTGGTACAGGGCGCGGCTGTTGCGTGAATCCGCGTTCAGGGCACCCGCTCGGAAGGTCATCAGGACCGTTGTGGACATGCCCAGAATCACGAAGAGCACGATGACGGCGGTGAAGAGCTGACGTAATGACTTGTTCACTGTGCTCCTCCTCGTACTGTGCGCGCTTGCTGTGCTGCCGCTTGCCCATCATCGTCGGCATGTACACGATCCGGGTGCTTCGTGGCGACCGGGAACTGCGATGTGCTGTCCGGTTGTTCCGATTCGGCGTCTTTGGCCGCCTGACGGGTTTTGATCTCATGGTCTCTGAGAGCAGCCAGGGCTTCATGCTGGAAGGTCTCCGAAGACACCTCCGGTTCCGGCCTGTTGGCCTGGTTGGAGATGACTATCAGCAGCGAGGCCAATATGGAGTTGGCCACCATGCTGGAGCCGCCTGCCGCCATAAAGGGCATGGTCAGACCTGTCAGCGGAATGACCAGGGTTATGCCACCGACGACGGTGAAGACCTGGAAGGCCATGGTGAACACCAGACCGGAGGCAAGGAGCTTGCCGAATCCATCCTTCACCTTCATCGCCGTGATCATGCCGGAGGCGATGATGATGAGATACAGCATCAGCACGACCAGCAGACCGGCAAGGCCCAGTTCCTCGCCGATGGAGGAGTAGATGAAATCGGAATTTGCCAGCGGCGTGAACCACGGATGACCCTCGCCGAGACCGGTGCCCAGCAAGCCGCCTGTCGCCAGGCCGAACACGCCACGGACCAGCTGTCCTGAACCGCCGAAGGCCTTGTTGTATTCCGCGTCGCTGAAAGGATGCAGCCACGCGTCGACTCTGGCGTTGACATGGCTGAACATCAGCGTTGCCGCGAAGGCGCCGATGACGAAGAACACCGCCCCCAGGAATATCCAGCTGCGTCGGCCCGTCGCGACATACAGCATCGAGACGAACATGGCGAAGAACATCAATGAGGTGCCCAGGTCATGTTGCAGGACCAGCACGCCCATGGATGCGACCCATACGACGATGATCGGTCCCAGGTCGCGGATGCGGGGCAGACGGACGCCGAGGAACTTGCTGCCACCCACGGCCAGCTGGTCGCGATGGTCGAAGAGATAGGAGGCGAAGAAAAACGCCAGGAAGAGTTTGGCGAATTCGCCCGGCTGCAGGCTATGGCTGCCTATGCCGATCCAGATGCGGGCGCCGCCGATCTCCCGTCCGACCACGGGAAGCATAGGTGACAGCAGCAACGCTATGCCTACGACCATGCTCACGTAGGAGAAGCGTCTCAATACTCGATAGTCCCGAAGGAATACGATAAGCAGACAGCTGAGGACCAAGGCAGTGGCGAGCCAGACCAACTGCCTGGTGGCCACATCGGAAGCGTTGCCGAGAGCGGTGTTGGCTATGTCGATGCGGGCGATCAGCAGTATGCCGATGGAACTGAGCAGCAGCACGCAAGGCAGTATGGTCTGGCTGGCGTAGGGCTGAAAACGGGCTGTCAGCGCCCACAAGAGCACGAACAGTGCCCCCACGGCAAGCAGCAGCACGATGAAGGTGAAGGACGCATCGCCGGAAGTCCTGCGGAACAGCTGGAAGAAGCCTATGGCGCTGATGGCCATAGCCAGCATCAGCAGACCGATCTGTTTGAGTCGCATGGGAATCGTCATGAGCTCTGCCCCCCGCTTGGCGAGGCCGTGCCGGATGAAGGGCTCTGCGTCGATGATGAGGACGAGGCCGAGGCCGAGGCACTGGCCGATGCCGATTCGGAATCGTGAAGAGTGCTGGCCTCGCTATGTATCAGCTGGGCATGGTCGCGGGCTTCCTGAAGATTCGCCACGCTGATGCCGTCCCTGAGCTGCTCGCGCCAGGACTTCGGCAGCGAACTGACCTGGATGGTGGTGCGTTCGACCTCATGTGAAAGGCTCAATCCAAACACATTCGTGGGAACGCCTTGGTAAATGGCCACGCGATTATCGCTTTCGCCGAGATAATACTGTGTCTGACTCCACCGATATGAGGCGAACACGCCTATGGAGACCACCGCCAGAATCGCCGCGACGAAGGATGCGACGATGATCTGGATGCGGCGTTTACGCGAACGGTGCTGCTGACGCTGCTCCACATGTTTGTGGTGGATGGCCTGGGCGACGGCAGGATCGTTCGGATCGGCGCTGGCACTGCCGTCCTTCTTGTGTACGACGGGAATCTCTCCGGTGTCGGGAACCTGGCGGTCTCCACGGTCTTCACGTGTTGAGGAAGGCTGAGCCATCCTGACGCCGTCTTCGCCATCCTGCTGGTGCGAGCGCTGCTTGGAGTCGCTGGAGGACAGGGCGGCCGCGCGTTGCGCAGGAGAACCGTTGCCTTCCCTGAGCTTGGGTGCCGTGGTCACGGGCCCTTCGACGATGTCGGCTATGGGCTCGAGACTTGCGCTTGCGGCTCCTGCGATGACGGGATTCTGATGCGGCAAGTCGAAGGCATTGGCGTCCAGGGCAAGTGTCGCATCCGCGACCACCGCGGTCACGTTGTCGGTGCTGCCGGCTTTCAACGCCATCATGACCAGACGCTGGGCGCACTCCTCCTGATCGGAAATCGTGGCCAGAGCCTGTTCGATTGTCGAGTTCTCCAGAACACCGCACAAACCGTCCGAGCAGAGCAGCCACCGGTCCGCCGGCTTGGCGGCGCGGATGGAGATATCCGGGTGGGGGTCGATGTCGAAATCGCCGAGCACTCTCATAACGACATTGCGCTGAGGATGATTCTTGGCTTCGGCTTCGCTGATTCTGCCGGTGTTGATGAGGTGCTGAACGTAGCTGTGATCCTGGGTCACGCGGATGATATGTCCGTCGCGGAGGAGGTAGGCGCGTGAATCGCCTATATGGGCGAGAACCCAATAGCCGCCGACCAGTGCGACGCTGGTGACTGTGGTCCCCATCCCGGACAACCGCCGTTCGCGCTTCGCCTTGCCTACGATGGCGTCGTGGGCGGCCATGACGGAGGTTTCCATCATTTCCGCGACGCGTTGCACGTCGCTGTCGTTGTCGTCGCGTTCGATGTGTGCAAGGGAGCGTATCGCTATCGTCGAGGCCGTATCGCCCCCGGCGTGGCCTCCCATGCCGTCGCAAATGGCTACCAGACGTTCGCCCGCGAATGCGGAATCCTGGTTGTTGCTGCGCACGTATCCGACATCCGACACTGCGGTGGAATATAGGAACAGCGAGCGAGCCGACCGATTATCGTTCATGCCGCGTTACCTCAACTCGAAGGTGGTCGCGCCGATGCGAACAGGTACTCTGGGCTCCAGAATGGTGGGGGAGCTGATCCGCTGACCATCGACGACAGTGCCGTTGGTGCTGTGCAGGTCGTGGATGATCCAGCGGGCGTGATCCGGGTCAGGAGCCACGCTGGCATGATGCGAGGAGACGAACTCGTCGTCGAGGACCATGGTGTTCGACGCGGCGCGTCCCAGTGTGATGGCCTGATGGCCGAGGGGAACCGAGACTCCTGCTATCGGCCCGTCGATGACCACGAGAAGCGTCGGACCGGCGTTATGCTCGGCGTTGCCCGATACGCCGCGAGGTGAGGTCGGCTGTGGCGACACCGACACCGCTTCGCGCGCGGCTTTTTCGCGTCTTCTTCTCGCTCGTGAAGGGCGGGGTGAAAAAGCGGTGATCTCCTTGTTCAATGAACGTATGGCCAGCCACACGAACACCCACAGCAGGGCCAGGAACCCGTACTTGAGGATGGCGAATGTAAGTTCCGTCATACTTTGACCTTACGCCTATTCGGCCTACCCTTGTTCCTGCGAAGAAGCCCAGTACAGGATACGGGTACGTCCTATGGTGACTGTGTTGCCGTCCAGGAGGGTCGCGGCCGGCACCTGGTGGCCTTCCACATACGTGCCGTTGGTGGAACCCAGGTCACGGGCAATCACGCCTTTATCGGTTATATCAATTTCAAGATGCCTGCGGGATATGCCCGGGTCATCAATGACGATGTCGCTGTTCGAGCCTCTGCCCAGAACCGTTTTCGGAGCCGTGAGCAGATATTGCCTGCCATTGATCTCCAGGACGGGGCAGTCCTTGCTTTCGCTCGGAGTGGTCACGGGCGCGGCGTTGCCTTGCACGGATTCGGAGGCGAGGTGGAAATCACCCTTGCTGAGGTTCAGGTCCTCTTCAAAGATCACGACCACCGGGCCGACGAAGGCGTAATGCTGGCTTTCGGCGTATTTGGTGAGGTTGTCGGCCAATTCGTTGGCCAGCGCCTCGGAACCCCACTGCTCGATACGGTCGAAGTCCGGAGTGGACAGCTTGAAGCGGTATTCGTTGGGTGCGACTGTGCGGTCACGACCCATAGGCATCGCCTGTGCGTCGATTTCGCGCTCAAGTGCGCTGGACAGATCGACAGGCTGAAGATCCTTGGAGCCGAACTTTGAGAATACGCCGTTAACGGCACTTTCAACGCTTTTCTCAAAACGGTCGAGAACGCTCATAGTCATCCCTTTCTATATACTCACATCATCCTACGCAGTGCGCTCGGCCTGTATCGCTGGGGGAGGCAATACTTGCAAAGTCTTCAAGCGAAGGGCACTACGACCGCTTCAGACATGGTGCTAGCGTGAGTTGCATGGGCGAATCCAAGCATACCTTGAGTAATGATGTGATATCCGATTTTCCGGGAAAGCGTGCCAGAACACTACGTTTCAGCCTCGGTGCCCCGCGTTCGGCACAGGTGATCGGCGGTGGCAGCAGAGCGTTGTTCCTGCGCTCCGATGGTCCTGAAGACCTGGCCACGAGCTTGTGGATCAGTGTATTCGACGAGCATGGTGAGCATGCGGAGCATCTCTTGGCCGATCCGCGCGAGCTGCTCGGCGGTGAGCGTCGGGAGGAAATACCCGCGGAGGAGCGGGCCCGGCGCGAACGAGCCCGTGAGGGTGCGGAAGGCATCGTCTCCTTCAGTGTCGATGATGCCGGTGACACCGTCGTATTCCCTCTGGACGGGAGACTTTGGGCTGGCCGTATCGGTGCCGACGCCGACAAGGTGCGAATAGGTGAGGTCCCTGTTTCAGGCGGTGCGCGAATCGAAGCCCGTGATCTGCAGCCGGTACTCAACCCCCGCATCAGTCCGGACGGCACTCTTGTGGCGTACACCACGGGCCGCAAGATGGTGGTCGTGCCTGTCAACGCGGGTGCTCAGGCGAAAGTCGTCCTGGATGTCGATGCCACCGTTCGGCCCGACACCACAGTCGGACTCGCTGAGTTCGTCGCTGGCGAGGAGATGGACAGATACGAGGGATTCTGGTGGTCTCCCGATTCGGATGCCCTGCTGGTGGAGCGGGCGGATGAGTCCAGGGAGACGATGTGGTACATCAGCGATCCCGCGAATCCGGATCATCCGGCGGTTGGGCGCAGATACCCCCGCGCGTTGACCGACAATGCCGAGGTCGACCTCGTCGCCTTGCGTCTGTCGAGGGATTCCGGACCTGCCGGCAGCATCGAGATAGCTGTCGCTGCAAGCGCCGATGTCCATTGGGACCAGCAGGAATACGAGTATCTGTCCGCGCTGCGCTGGCAGCAGGGGAACGACCCCCTGGCCTTGGTCCAGAACCGCTTGCAGAACAAGGACCGTATTGTGACGATCCCACTTGCTTCCGAACTGGATTCCGCAGGCGGCGAGCATGATATCGAAGCAACCGTTCTGTTGGAACATGGCAGTGACACGTGGATTGACCTCTTTGCGGGTTGCCCCTGCCGTACTCCACGCGGAGAGCTGATCAGTGCCGTATCCGATGAGCGGAGCGACACCAACAGGCTGGAGATTGACGGCAAGGCTTTCACCCCGGCGGGGTGGCAGCTGCGGGAACTGCTGGATGTCGACGAGAGCGGTGTGCTTGCCGTGGCATCGCAGGATCCCAGAAGCTTCGATGTGGTGGCATTCGGTTTCGACGGTTCCGTGAGAAGACTCAATGAGCGGCCAGGTGTATGGACCGCATCCCGGGCGTCTTCGGGCATGGTCCTCAGCGGCAGGGATATGGACAACGCCCGTAGCGTGATGACGCACTCCTGGGTCAGAGGCAACGAGGTGTTCCGCGCCACTATTGGCAACCACGCCGCCGAAGCAGGCTTTGCGCCTCGTGTCCAATTCCTGCAACTCGGTGGTGATCGTTTGCAGGCCGCCGTCATCCGCCCCTCCCAAGGCAGCAGGTATGAGCATGCCGAGAAACTACCCGTGCTGCTCAAGCCCTATGGAGGCCCGGGATTCCAGCAAGTGGTCTACAGTCAGGCGATGTATCTGGAGGCGCAGTGGTGGGCGGACCAGGGCTTTATCGTACTGACCGCGGACGGTCACGGTACGACGGGCCGCGGACCCTCATGGGATCGGGCAATCTTCAAGAACATGGCCGAAGTGACGCTCAACGACCAGATAGCAGCCCTGCATGCCCTTCCCGAGGCCGTTCCGGAGGCAGATCTCGAGCACGTGGCCATGATCGGTTGGTCATATGGTGGATTCCTGTCGGCGCTCGCCGTGCTGAGGGCCCCGGAGGCCGTGCACGCCGCATGTGCGGGGGCGCCGCCTACCGACTGGACCTTGTACGACACCCATTACACCGAACGCTACCTCGGACTCGATCCGCAGGTGTATGAGGACAACAGCCTTCTCGACGATGCCGCAGGTCTGAAACGTCCCTTGATGCTGATTCACGGATTCGCGGATGACAACGTCTCCGTGGCGAATACCCTGCGTCTTTCGCAGGCCTTGCTTGCCGCGGGCAGGGATCATACGGTGCTGCCACTTAACGGCATCACCCATATGACCAATGATGAGACCGTGGCCGAAAATCTGCTGCTTGCCCAGCGCGACTTCCTCTATCAGGCATTGGGTATGGAGGGCTAGGTGCGGAAAGCCGGGCTTGGCGGGCATGGCGTGGGGAGCTGACGCGGCGAAAAGGGATACCGCATACGGTGGGTTTCAGGTGTCCGGCGTCCCTCATCTTCCGGACACAGCCAAAGCCTGATGGCCGATGGCGGCGGTAGAGTGATGTTGAATTCGGGCAATGTGCGCTAAGGGGGCGATCGGTTGAAGGCTGTGTCACGCATCTTCTTTCGTGATGTCATTCGTTTGGTGCGCAACCCTGTGGCCGTGGTGATCACCCTGGGGGTAATCATCATCCCGTCTCTGTACGCATGGTTCAACATCATTGCCAACTGGGACCCGTATGCGAATACCGGCAATATCAAGGTGGCCGTAGCCAACGCGGATACGGGGTATACATCCGATATCGCAGGGGATCTCAACGCCGGCAAGCAGGTCGTGCAGAAGCTGAAGAGCGATCATCAGCTGGGATGGACCTTCGTCGACCGAGAACAGGCGGTCGAAGGTGTGCATTCAGGCGAATATTACGCTGCCATCGTCATCCCGAAGGATTTCAGCCGCAGCCTGATATCTTCGCTCGACGGCACATCCTCCCGTGCCTCCTTGCAGTATTACGTGAACGAAAAGAAGAACGCCGTCGCGCCCAAGGTCACTGATACGGGCGCCAGCACCATCGAAGAGCAGATCGACGCCACCTTCATCTCCACGGTCAGCGACGTCGTGGTGAAGAACATCACGAACGCCGCGGGAATCATCGACTCATCAGGCACGCAGGCCAGGGCATCGGTGACCGCCGACCTCAATGCGGCGGTGGATAACATCGCTCATGTGCAGTCGACCCTTGCCGATGTTTCGCAAACCATGCAGCAGGCCACGGAGGATATTCGCTCGGCCCAACAGGATTCGGACAAGCTGATCGCTCAGATCGCCACAGCCCAGCAGACCCTGCAGAACACCCGGAGTGTGCTGGAGCAAAGCCGGAGCAGTTCGCTCACCTTCTCCAACACCCTGCTCACAGGGTTGGGCAACGCGTCCACCGGGCTTTCGGGCATGGCAGTCGACGCCAACGCGCTTTCGGGAACCGTTGTCGGAGGATTCAACGATGCCGGAAGAGCTGTAGACCAGGTGAACGCTGCGGTGGGCAACGTCATCGATGCCAACGACCAGGCGATTGCGCGACTCAGAACGGCTCTGGAAGAGTCGGGACTCGACAACAGCGACGATCTGTACAAAGCCATCGAAGCTCAGATTCAGCAGCTTCAGGACGCCAACACCGTTCAGCAGCAGCATCTCGATGCTTTCAAGAACTCTTCGTCGACGATCATCAACTCGGGAAAATCCGCCGCGACGAATCTCTCGCAGGCTGTCTCGACTTCGACGAACAGTGGTGTGGCCGCTTTCAACACGGCGAGTGCGAACATATCCGGCACGGTGGTCCCAGGTCTGCTTAATGGCATGGACAACTTCTCCGCGATGACAGGCACGCTTTCCGGAACGATGACCGGTCTGTCCTCGACGGTTTCGCAGTCCAAGGCCCTGATGGGACAGCTCATCAGCACCATGGATCAGACACGGACGACCATGGCCTCCACCGAGGCGTCGCTGGCCTCGGTGAAAAGCGGCCTGACGTCCGTCCGCGATGATATCGCCGCATTGGGCAGCTCGGCGGTGATGCAGAAGCTGTCGTCGCTGCTCGATCTCGACGAGAACGGCATCGGCGAATTCATGGCCTCACCCGTGGCTCTGAGAACGACGGTGGTCTATCCGATCGGCAACTACGGTTCGGCGGTCACACCCTTCTATACGAATCTGGCCCTTTGGGTGGGCGGTTTCGTCATCATCGCCATCTACAAGCTCGAAGTGGACCGTGAAGGTCTCGACAAGATGAACGCCGCGCAGTCGTATCTCGGCAGAGGCCTGCTGCTCAGTCTCATCGGCATACTGCAGTCTCTGATCGTGACCATCGGCGATCTGGTCATCGGCGTGCAGAACGAGAGACCGGCGCTGTTCATCCTTGCCGGAGCCTTCATCTCTCTGGTCTACGTGAACATCATCTATGCCTTGGCTTCGGCACTGCGGCATATCGGCAAGGCCATAGCAGTCGTGGTGCTCATCCTCCAGATACCGGGGTCTTCCGGTATGTACCCGATCGAGCTCATGCCTCAGTTCTTCCGCAATCTCAGCCCTTGGCTGCCCTTCACCTATGGAATCAACGCGATGAGAGAGACCATCGGAGGGATGTACCGCAGCCACTACTGGGGGAATATGCTTGCGGTGTTCTGGTATCTGCCCGTTGCGCTGGTAGTCGGCATCCTCGGCAAGAAAGTGCTGGCCAATCTCAATGCGATGTTCGACCGCAGGCTTGCGGCCACCGATCTGCTGATCACCGAGCAGAGTCATGGGGAACGCGATTCGATCGGCATGGGTTCCATTCTGGAGATATTCGCGAATTCGGGAGAGTATCGTAAGCGTATTTCGCAACGCGCACACCGTTTCCTCGCCCTGTACCCGAGTCTGGTGCGTACCGGTCTGATCATGGTCGTCGTGCTGCCGGTGGTGTTCCTGGTGCTGCTGTTCAGCGTCGAAGCCAAAATCGTGATGCTCACCTTGTGGATAGTGTCCATTATTCTGATTGACTTCTATCTCATCGTCGTGGAATACATGCGTGACAGTTTCATCAAACAGGTCGGATACAGCAGCGTCGTAGCAAAAGAGCTGCCCGTCGGAGCAAGGCCGGGAGATGCTCCAGACAAGTCCGCAGGGGAAGATGAGCATGTCCGGACGATGCGACCCGGTGACCACGGTGATGCCGAGAGCACCATGGTTCTTCCTCCGATGGCGACGTCCGAGGACGGCAGTGCAGTGCAAGCCGAGCCCGAAGCCGAGTCGCAGGGCGAAAGGGACGGAACGGACGAGACGACCGTGCCGCACGAGACGCGGGAGCCCTCAGAGACTCGAGGGGCACAAGGTAATCGGGGTGAGGACTCATGAGTGCAATATGGCGGATATTCGCCCGTGACCTTCGGAACCTGACCAGGAACGTCATCGGCGTCATCGTCCTGATCGGGCTGATAGTGGTTCCCGCCCTGTACGCGTGGTTCAACATCGCTGCGAGTTGGAATCCCTACGGCAATACCAAGGATCTGAAGGTGGCCGTGGCCAACGAAGACCGAGGATACTCTTCGGATCTGATGCCGATTCGCATCAATGTCGGCGAAACGGTGGTCAACAAACTCCGGGCCAACGACTCACTGAACTGGCAGTTCACGGACAGCGCCGAAGCCAGGGACGGCGTCGCTTCGGGGCAGTACTATGCGGCCATCATCATACCGAAGCAATTCAGTGCCGATATGATGACGCTCTTTTCATCCGAAGTCACCCATGCGAAGCTGGAATACGTCATCAATGAGAAATCGAATGCCATAGCTCCGCACATCACCGGTCAGGGTGCCGATGCCCTGACCACGACCATCGACCAGAGTTTTGCGAAAACCATCGGGACGGTCGGCTTGGATATGGCCTCAAGCCTGCTGAAATACGCCAAAAGCCCGGAGATGCAGCAGTATGTAAATGCCGCGACGGGGCATGTGGGAGATTTGGCGGGACAGCTCAATAGCGCCAGCGAACAGTTGCGCGCGTATTCGAGCCTGCTGTCATCCTCGCAGTCGATTATCACCTCCACGAATGCCCTGCTCACCCAAACGGGAAAATCGGCTGACGGTGCATCCGCCGCGCTGAAGCAGGGTTCGGACGGTATGAGCGCATTCGAAAGCACGTTGAATTCCAGCGGCAACGCGCTCTCCGCCGCGCTCACACAAGCCGACTCCGCATACGGGCAGGTATCCACGCAGATAGACAGTGCCCTCGCCAGCGCGGGGAAACAGTCGAGCGCGGTCGCGGACCAGATGACCTCTTTGCAAGGCACGGTGAATTCCGGTGCAGAAGGTTTCGGAAGTCTTGCGGACGACCTCGCCAAGCAGGCCCAATCAACCGAGCAGGCGGACCTGAAACAGGCACTTCAGCAGGCTTCGGATCGCGCAAAGTCCGCGCAGCAGTCGCTTAACGGCGTCGCCGACAGTCTGGGCGCCGCCGCCGGCAGCGTCAAGCAGAACAATGCATCCCTGCAAAGCGCCCAGCAGACGACCAAGCAGCGCATCGCCGAAGCCCGTGCCGCCGTGGCCTCGCTTTCTTCGGATTACGACGACAATCTCAAACCGAAGCTCAAGGAACTCAACACCTCCGTGAACGCCCTCATCGCCCAGAGCACGGCCATCGTCGGAGATTTGGGCGATACGGCCGGGGGCGTGACGCAGCTGTCGGACAGTCTGCTGGGGAGCATCGGCGCAATCCGGACGGACCTGGACAAGGGAGCCGATGCCTTGGCAACCGCATCCGGGAAGCTATCCGATTTCGGCAACAGGCTTACTGCGGCATACAACAACGGCAATCCCGCGAACCTTGATCAGTTGAGCTCATCCGACCCCGACGCACTCGCGACGCTGCTGTCTTCTCCTGTCGCCTTGCACCGGGTAGCGGTCTATCCGATTGCGAACTACGGTTCGGCGATGACGCCTTTCTACACCGTGCTGTCCATATGGGTGGGCAGCGTCATCCTCGTGGCGATGGTGTCCGTGAACATATCGGATAGGCAGCGCAGGGCGGTTCTGGGACTGGACGACATCGGGCAACACGAACGCGATAGGCGACATGGCGCGCAGAGCGAGTTGAAGGCCCATCAGCGGTATTTCGGCCGATACCTGATATTCCTGGTCATCGCGCTGTTCCAGGCAGGTCTGGTCGCTCTGGGCGACCTGTTCTATCTCGGGGTTCAGGCCAACCATGCATTCAAGTTCCTGCTGGTCGCGTGGATGTGCGCCCTGGTGTTTTCCGCCATCATGTACACCCTGACCCTGTCCTTCGGGGATGTGGGCAAGGCGCTGTGCGTGGTGCTGCTCGTGATGCAGGTCGCCGGCTCCGGAGGCACATTCCCCATAGAGATGCTGCCGGGATTCTTCAGGGCGGTGTATCCCTTCCTTCCCTTCCCCCATGCAATCGACGCGATGCACGCAGCGATGACCGACTCGTATGGCGCGGAATATTGGGAAGCGATGGGCGCGCTCGCCCTCTTCCTCATTCCTACGCTGTTCCTGGGGCTGGTTCTGCGACGTCCGATGGTGCGTTTCAACGCCTGGGTGAACAGAAGCCTGGCGAGCACCAAACTCATGTAGCGGCACCGCCTACCAACTGGTGGCCCCTGGGTTGTAGCGTGGACGTATGCAATTCGAACTTCTCGATGAGAGTCACTACGCCGAAATCATGAACACGACCGTGGTGCCCGCCTTGGAATCCTGTCGGGTCGAAGGATGGATGGAGGCATCGCCCTCGTTGCAGGGCCATGCTCCACATCAGAACGGGAAACTGCACTATGTGTGCTATCCGGCCGAGGACTTCGATGGCCTGCATCGAAGCGAAGCGTCCGCGAGGTTGCGTGGCGTGGTGGTGATTTCCCACGGTTTCACGGAGTTCGCCGAAAAATACGATGAAATGGTCTGGTATTTCCTCCTGGCCGGGTACTCCGTATGCGTGCTGGAGCATCGCGGGCATGGCTTCTCGGTGAGGGATGTGCAGGACCCGAATCTGGTATCGATCGACGATTGGCACCGCTATGTCGAGGACCTGTCGCATTTCTGTTCCAGTGTGGCCCAGGAGCTTGCCGGAGGTCGGCCCGTCTATCTCTTCGGACACTCCATGGGCGGTGCCATCGGCGCCGGGGTACTGCAACGCTATCCGACGCTGTTCGACAAGGCCGTGTTGTCGTCGCCGATGATTGCCCCGCGTACAGGGATGCCGATGCTGCTCGCTCCGATGGTTGTCGGTGCTGCCTGCATGGCTGGTTTTTCCTCACGCATGGTGCCCGGGCACGCCCCGTTTTCTCAGGCCATCGACGAACGGGACTATCGAAGGGCCAGCGCGAATCGTATCGAATGGTTCCAATCCTTGCGCACCGAGCACATCGAGTACCAGACAAGCGCCGCCACCTTCGCCTGGGTCAGGGAGGCGCTGCGCATGTCGAGATCGCTGCTGCGGCAGTCGAACTGTGATCGCATCGAAACGCCGATGCTGCTGCTGCAAGCCACCAATGACGATTATGTGTTGGAACGGCAGGAACGGCAGTTCGTGGAGCAGGTGCAGGAAGGCGGTTGCCATGCCGAGCTGGTGAGGGTGGAAGACAGCAGGCACGAACTCTTCGGCATGCCGAATGCGGCGATGTCCTCATATGTGAGGACGATTCTTGATTTCTTCGACCGGGCCGTGCACTGAGTGCACTCGAACCTTGCACTGAATACGATACCTGCTTCAACAGGACAGCCTCATCGGTGATTTTCCGACGAAAACTGTCCTGTTGAAGCAGGTATCCTATTGCTGAAAGACCGGGCTCAGTTCTTCTTGGAGAACACGCCTTTGACGAATCCCCAGATGGCCGTGATGATGAACAGCACGAGCGACACGAAGAACAGCCAGATAAGACCCTTGACGGCGAGGCCTGCGATTCCGCCGACAATCCACAGCAGCATAAGAATGATGAATAAAGCTAACATAATCTCCCCTTGATTGCGCTTCAATAGCGGCTACATCATAGCAGTGTTCATCCGTTTCGCGGGCATTATTCATATGGGAGGTGATAACTGCACTACAAGGACAGCAATGTGGTGATAATTTCTCCGCAAAGCTGTCCTTGTAGTGCAGTTATCGGGCGTCGCAGGTGCACATGGTCACTCCAGTTCCAACGCGCCCGTGTACAGCTGATAGTACTGACCGCGTTGTGCGATCAGCTCATCATGCGTGCCCCGTTCGATGATCGCGCCGTGGTCGAGCACCATAATCACATCCGCATTGCGCACGGTCGACAGACGGTGCGCAATAACGAACACGGTGCGGTTGTTCATCAGCGCGTCCATGCCCTGCTGCACCACTGATTCGGTGCGGGTATCGATGGAGGATGTGGCCTCGTCGAGAATCATCGCCGGTGGGTCCGCTACGGCGGCCCTCGCGATGGAGATCAGCTGACGCTGGCCCTGGGAAAGTCCGCTGCCGTCGCCCTGCAGGACGGTCTGGTAGCCGTCCGGGAGCATACGGATGAAACCGTCGGCATTGGTCAGCTTCGCCGCCTCGACGCATTCCGCATCGGTGGCGTTCAAACGACCGTAGCGAATGTTGTCCATCACCGTGCCGGTGAAGAGATTCACATCCTGCAGGACGATTCCTAGGGAATGCCTGAGGTCGGGCTTGCGGATGTGGCTGACATCGATGCCGTCGTACAGTATCTGCCCTTGCTGAATGTCATAGAAACGGTTGATCAGATTCGTCACCGTGGTCTTCCCCGCGCCGGTCGCGCCCACGAGCGCGACTTTCTGCCCTGCCTTGGCGAACCACGTGATGTCGTGCAGCACCGCTTTGGAGGGATTGTATCCGAAGGTCACATCGGTGAAGCGGACGTCCCCACGCAGCAGGGTAAGTCGCCCATCGGCGGAGGTGACGGAGCTTTCCCTTGCCTTCTGTGCCACCTCTGCTGCACGGGGGCTGAGCTGGCCGGCCGCTTGCATCGAATGCGTGCCGTCATCGTCGGCCTGTCGTTTCCATGCCCAGTGCTGGGTGGCTTCTTGCGACTCCCTGAGTTCTCCGTTGTCGTCGATGGTGACGTTGACCAAAGTGACCGTGCCGTCGTCCTGCTCCACCGGCTCATCCATCAGCGCGAAGATCCGTGATGCGCCTGCCAACGCCATCATCACCATGTTGAACTGCATGGATACCTGGCCTATGGGGTTGATGAAGGACCTGGAAAGCGTCAGCAGGGAAATGAGCGTTCCCAAGGTCAATGCGCCGGCACCTGAAAGCCCGATGTTGCCCCATCCTGCGATTCCTGCGATGCCACCGACGATGGCCAGCAGCACATAGAGCAGATAGCCCATGTTGCCCACCACGGGCATCGTGATGTTGCCGTAGATGTTTGCCTGAGTGCTGGCCTCGAAGAGCTTCTCGTTTTTCTCGGCGAAGGTTGCCGCGGAAGCATGCTCGTGGTTGAAGATCTTGATGACCTTCTGACCGTTGACGGCCTCCTCGACGAAGCCGTTGACGTCGCCTATGGACTGCTGCTGGTACATGAAATACCGACCGCTCCTGGTGACAAGCACCCGGACCACCACGATAAGGACCACCGTGAACAGCAGCGTGAACACCGTGAAGGGAATCGACAGCCATAGCATCGCCGCGAGGGCTGCCAGGGCCGAGACGGCCGATGAGAACATCTGGGGGAAGGATTGGCTGATGGCCTGACGGAGCGTGTCGGTGTCATTGGTGTATCGGCTCATGACATCGCCATGCTCATGAGTGTCGAAATACCTGATGGGAAGCAGCTGTTGATGGGCGAACATCTCGTCGCGTATCTGCTTGAGGGTGCCTTGTTCGACGCCGACCAGAAGCCAATTGTACAGCCAGGTGCTCAATGTGCCGACCGCATAGAGGCACCCCATGAGAATCAGCGCTTCGATCAGGGGCATCCAGTCTGGATTGTCGACACCGACGAGCGGCAGGATATAGGTGTCGATGAGCGTTTGCAGGAACAATGCCGATCCGGCCTGAGCCGCCGCGGAAAGCAGGATGCAGACGATGATTGCGGTGACTCGCCATTTATAGGTGAATATGTAGGCGAACAGTCGTTTGGTGGTTCCAGGTGCGGCTTTCGGCGCGCTGCGGTGTTCTGCCGACGGGGCGTCCGCTGCCTTGGTCGCTTTCGAAGTTGTTGTGCTCATCACTTGTCATCTCCGGAATTTCTGGTCTGGGATTCGTATATCTCGCGGTATTCTTCGCTGGTGCGCAGCAGCTCTTCATGGTTGCCGTGGTCGAGGATGCGACCTTCCTGCATCACGATGATGTCATCGGACTCCTGCACCGAGGCGATGCGCTGAGCGATGATGATTTTCGTCGTGTCGGGGATTTCGCTGCTGAATGCTTCCCGTATGAGCTGATCCGTCTTGGTGTCTACGGCGCTTGTGGAATCGTCGAGAATAAGAATCTTCGGATGTTTGAGCAGTGCGCGGGCGATGCACAGCCGCTGGCGTTGACCGCCGGAAACATTGCTTCCGCCCTGTTCGATGTAGGTGTCGTACCCGTCGGGGAACTCCGTGATGAATTCGTCTGCCTGAGCGAGCCTGCAGGCGTGGACGAGTTCGGCATCGCTCGCGTCGGGATTTCCCCACCTCAGGTTTTCCTTGATGGTTCCGCTGAACAGCACGTTCTTCTGCAGCACCATGGCGACCTGGTCGCGCAGCACTTCGAGATCGTATTCACGCACATCATGCCCGCCTACGCGCAACGATCCGGAAGTCACATCATAGAGACGTGGGATGAGCTGTACCAGGCTGGACTTCGACGAACCGGTACCTCCTACGATGCCTATGGTCGTTCCTGATTCGATGTGGAGCGATATGGAGTCCAGGACGGGGTTTTCGGAGCTGTCCGCATATCGGAAACCGACGTCGGAGAAGTCAACGGAACCATCCGCGACGGTGGTCAGAGGATGATCCGGTGCACTGACGGTACTGACCTCGGTGAGGATTGCCTGGATGCGTTCGGCGGATGCCCTGGAGATGATGACCATCACGAAGATCATCGAAAGCATCATCATGCTCATGAGAATCTGCATGGCATAGGTCACCAAAGCGGTAAGGTCGCCCGTGCTGAGGCCGTTGGCGCTGTTGTTGCCGGACGCGACTATCTGATTGGCTCCCAACCATGCGATGGCGATCATCGACACATACATGCACAGCTGCATCAATGGCATGTTGAAGCTCATGGTTTTCTCGGCCTTGACGAAATATCGGTAGATGCGTTCCGAAATCGCCGAGAACTTGCCGACTTCGTGTTCTTCGCGGTTGAAGGATTTGACCACGCGGATACCCTGAAGGTTCTCGTCGACGACATTGTTCAATTCGTCATAGGTGTGGAAAACCTTCTCGAATACCGGATGCACGATAACGGTCAGCGCGAACAGCCCGATACCGAGAACGGGTATCGTGGCGACGAACACCATGGATATCGAGGGGCTGATGCGAAAAGCGAAGACCCAGGAGATGATGACCATAATCGGCGCTCGCACGCCGAGGCGTATGAGCATCTGATATGCGTTCTGGAGATTGGTCACATCCGTGGTGAGCCTGGTGATGATGGAACCTGTGGAGAAGTGGTCGATGTTGGTGAAGCTGAAGGACTGCACTGTATCGAAGAGGTCGTGCCTCAGATTCTTGGCCAGGCCGGATGAGGCTATGGCCGCGTATCTGCCGGCTAGGAACCCGCAGCTCAGCGAAACGGCCGAACATGCGATGAGCATCAGTCCGAAACGCCAGATGTTCGGCATGCTCCTGCCGGAGATGCCCTTGTCGATCAGCAGCGCCATGACGGTCGGAATGATGATTTCCAGAACGCTTTCCACGGCTACGAAAGTCGGCGCCAGCAGACTTTCCTTTCGGTACTCCCTGAGGCTTCTCAACAGCGTGCTGATGGTATGGCTTTGCTGCTTATGCCCTTCCCCCTGCTCCTGCGCCGGTGACTGCGGTTGGGACTGTGGTTTCGGGGTGGTTGTGGCAGTTCTGGTGGTCGCTGTCATGATGTGCTTCTCCCGTTCTCTGCGTTTCTCTGATTCGTGCAGGACCCGCTTACCAGACCCGTATCCAGCAGATTGCTTCTCATGCGTATGAAATATGAGGAGAGCCGGGTCATTTCGGAGGGTGAGAATCCTTCGAACAGCGTCGTCTCCATGGCGTTCGCATTCCGTTTGAGCTCGTCGACGATGTCGAAGGCGGACGGTGTCAACACGATTCTTCTCAGTCGCGCGTCCCTTTCGACTGCCTGCCGTTCGATTAATCCCTTTTTCTCCATCAGGCTCAACACCCTTGAGGCGGTGGAGGGGGTTATGGAGCAACGTTCCTCGATGTCATATTGGAATATGTCGCGGTCCTGGTTCCGCGCGAGAAACATGATGATCCGGACATTGCCGCCGGTGGCGGTCCGGGCGCTTTCCGGCATCGTCGCATTGAGATACCTGCTGATCATATTGCTGAGCGAGCGTATCTCGAGTCCCAAAGGAGCATGATGACGTTCATGGTCATCGTGCGGACTTGGGGTTTTCCCCGATAGGGGGCGTTGGGACGTCGTCTCCGCCCCGTCATGGTGGTCCTGCTGATGTATCACTCGAACAGACTAGACCCTTGTATATACAACAGTTGTATATACAATAATTACCGATTTGCGCATCGAGCAGTCGACAACCGGAAGTCGTCGTGGATATGACGTTGACAACTGCCACGGGATGTGACCGGCCGCGGTGTGGATGCCGGGATGTGGCGCGGTATGGATACCGCAATGTGACGGGGATAGCAGTCAGGCTGGCGTTGGGGGACGCCAGCCTGACTGTATAGAGGAGAGAGAAGAAGGGTTCAGTTATGGTTTTCGGGAACCTTGAGAAGGGGAACGGGTTCCTGGTCTGAGAGGCGGGTGTCTCCTGTCAGTGCGGTGCACCACGAGGAGCTGTGCTCGACTTCCTTCGACAACCTCTAGTAAAGCCTTAGTGTCTGGGGAGGCCGTCGGATTTCGGTAGGAAGGGTGATGGAGTTTGCTGGGAGTCTCCTGAAACGCTTGATGCCAGTACCAGGCGGGATGATACGACTCCCAGGCATGTGGACAGTCCAAGCGGTCCGAGAGCGGTTATGGGTAGGTGGCTTATTTCCATCAGCATCATCAGTGCCATCAGAGGAGCCTGTTGGGAGGCCGACAGCAGGGCTACGGCTCCGACGATAGCGCATTGCCAAATAGGAATGCCTGGAAGCGTGCTTCCTGACGCCGTCATGTTCTGTGCCGCCAGATTCCATACTGCTCCGAGTGCGGCTCCCGTGCTTGCGCCCAAAGCGATGGAAGGCGTCAGCGTTCCTCCCGAAGCGCCCGAACGGATGGTCAGAATCGTCAGAACGGCTTTGACCGCTCCCAACAGCACGATGCTGAGGACGGCGGGTGATAGCGTCGCGTTCATGGCGATCTGGGCCAGCGCCCTGCCGTTGCCCATCACCGCAGGGCCCCATATCGATACCACGGCTGTCAGCAACGCCGCCAGCGGTAGCTGCCAGAGGATGTGGACGTCGGTCGTTTTGCGTTGTTCCGCCCAGGATGTCGCTTTCGCGAAGCAGCCGCCGATATATCCTGCAAGAGGCGCCGCAATGAGGACGAACAGCAGCAGTGGAGTCTGAAAATCCTGAGTGCCGGTCGCATAGTAAGGGTCCGTGCCGTGAATCATGCCACCGACCCATGCGGCGATGGCAGCCATGGAGAAGCTCACCGCCACAGTGGTCGTGGTGATGCGTTTGAGCAAAATCTCGATGCTGAACAGCGCCCCGGTCAGCGGGGATATGTATATTCCGGCGAAGCCCGCGCCCGCCGCGGCTGCGACGAGCAGACGACGGTCATCCTCGCGCAGACCGATGCGTCTGCATGCCCGAACCCATAGGCCGCCGAGCATGGCCCCCGCTTCTCGTGGGGCGACCTCTCTGCCGATCGAGGCTCCGGTCCCGACCAGGAAAATCTGTGTGGCGACGTGAACGATGGTTTGCCACACCGGCATGTCCCTGCCTTTGACGGCTTGCCCGACGGTGGGCACCGTTTTGGCGCGGTTGCGTAGCAGCCACCATATGACGGCGGCGATGATGCCGCCGATGACCACGGACGCGGCACGCCATAGCCAGGGCGTATTGAACGGTCCTGGCAGGGATGGGGACTCGTTGAAGTTCAGAAACAGCGACTCGACGGATTTGAGCAGCAGAGCCAGCAGGCCCGAGGAAAGTCCCGTGGCGACGCCCAGAACCAGCGTGGAGAGCATCATCGTCAGCGGCCTTCGCCAGGAGATGTTGCTCTGCCGAATCCGGGCTTTGCGGAACTGTGCATTCACGCAATCAATCTATCCGATGGTGTGCACACTGTGAACATGCTTGCACGGAAAAAGACCACTGTGGTTATATGGTTAGGCAAATAGAACTATCTGATTGGGGGATTATGGACCTCGTTGAATGCGTCGGACAGATGTACTACAGCATCGTGATCAACGAACTCAAGCGTATGCGTACCAGCGGTCTGTATCGCGGAGTTTCATACAACGGACTGCTCTACATGGACCTGATACGTCAGATGGACAATCCGACGGTGAGCAGCATCGCGGAAACGCTTGGGGTGGCCAAGTCCTCCGTATCGCAAAAGGTCAGTGAACTCGAATGCAGGGGGTTGGTCAACAGGGAGAGGGATGCCCTGGACGGAAGGGTCAGCCATGTGAGCATCGCGCCCGAGGCCGTCGACGACGTCAGTGCGATTGATGCGCCAATCCGCGCCGCTCTGGAGAGCGTGAGCCGCGACTACAGCGAGGAACAGATTCAGATGGTCTGCGCCATGATCACCAGTGTCGCTCGTGCATTGGATGCACAGACCCAGGATGACCGGTGATGACCGAGGACCGTCGCTCGCGCAATGTCGAGTCTCGCGCCCTGCTGGTGGGCACGGTTATCAACGGGGCCATGGGCGTCGCGGGGCTCGTGGTCTACCTGATTACCGATATTCAGGCGTTGTTGCTGGATGCGGCCTTCACCATCATCGCGGTCATATCGGGGCTGGTCTCCATCGCGATTTCCAGTACGAGCTCCACACGCAGCCAGCGATACCCATATGGCCGTTTCGCGCTTGAATCCCTGTATATGCTGGCGAAATCGGTGTTGATTATCGCTCTGATGGCGCTGACGCTATGGAAGGTCAGCGTCAAAGCTTACGACTACTGGCGATACGGTACAGGGGAAGCCATGAATATCGGCCCGGTCATCTTCTACGAGATCATCATGGTCACCTGCGGCTTCATCCTGTATGCGTATCTGCAGAGAAGAAACCACGTCCTGCATGACACCAGCTCGCTGCTCGATGTGGAGGCGACCAATACCAGAATCGACGCCTTGATGTCGGGTGGCATCGGCGTGGCGGCCCTGGTGGTGTCGCAGATACCGATGAATTCCCCCTTCGCATTCCTCCTGTACACCGGCGACTTCTTCATCACCCTGGTGCTGACGATATTCACGGTCAAAGACCCCTTGGTGATGTGCGGGCAGGCGTGGACGGAGTTGTCGAACGGCATATTGACCTCGGGGGGAATGCAGCTCGAGATCAGCAGAATCGTGCGTGATATGTCCCCCTCGAAAACCATAGGGCATAGATGCATGGTGTTTCGGCAGGGCAAAGGCCTGAGGGTGGCGATTCCGATCGTCGGTGATGCCGGTGTGGCCACCTCGGCCTGGAGGGATGCGGCCGTCGCGATCCGTGAGCGCCTCGCGCATGAGTACGGCCATGTCGTCGTTGAGTATGTTATCGGCGGTCAGGACGAGGAGCGTCCCATTCGTGAACGTTAGGTCGGACAAACGTCAGGCCGGTCGCCCCAAACTTTGGGGCGACCGGCCTGACGATGTGATGCTATATGACCTGCAGAGCGTCAGCTATTTGACTTGCTGACGAAGAAGGACACGACTGCGACGACGATGACAGCTCCGATAATCGAAGGAATCAGTGCCATTCCCGCCAGCTGTGGTCCCCATGAGCCGAACAGCGCCTGGCCGACGGCCGAACCGATCAGGCCGGCGATGATGTTGCTGATCCAGCCCATCGACTTGCCCTTGCTGGTAATGGCCCCTGCGATGATGCCGATAATCGCACCTACGATAAGCGTCCAAATCCAATACATGATTTCCCCTTCCGTTGTTCCACTCTTCGTGTCTCGATGGTAGAGAGAAAAATCGGGCGAGGAGTCTGGTTACTCTCGTAGCGTTGTGGTGACGTGCTTCGGGAAGAACGGCATATAATAAGGCTATTTTCCCGAAGCGAGCGTTATTCGGTTTATGCCATCAGTTCCGCGTTCGTGAACTGACTGTTGTACAGGTCGGCGTAGAAGCCACCGCGCGCGAGCAGCTCCTCGTGTGTGCCACGTTCGACGATATCGCCGCTGCGCATCACCAGAATCATATCCGCGTTCTTGATTGTGGACAGACGGTGGGCGATGACGAAGCTGGTCCTGCCCACGGTGAGTGCATCCATGGCCTGCTGAATCAGTTCCTCGGTTCGCGTATCCACTGAGCTGGTCGCTTCGTCGAGTATCAGTATCGGCGCGTTCTTGACCATCGCTCGGGCGATGGTGACCAGCTGTCGTTGTCCTTGCGACAGCGTGGTCTTGTCGTCGAGCATAGTGTCATAACCTTTGGGGAGCGTCCGGATGAAATGGTCCAGACCCACCGCCTTGCAGGCATTGACGACCTGCTCGTCGCTGACCCCCGTTTTGGCGTAGACGATATTCTCACGGATGGTTCCGCGGAATATCCAGGTGTCCTGAAGCACCATGGAGAACTGGTCGTGAACGTTCCAGCGCGGAACGCTTGCGGTCGATACGCCGTCGATGAGGATGTCCCCGGACGTAACGTCGTAGAAGCGCATCAGCAGGTTCACCATCGTGGTTTTCCCTGCGCCGGTCGGCCCGACGATGGCGATTTTCTGCCCGGCGCTGACCTGTGCGCTGAAGTCGTGGATGATGGTCTTGTCGGGCGAGTAGCCGAAGCTGACATGGTCGAATTCGACATCGCCGCGAAGCTGCTTCGGACTTCCGTCGGCATTCTCACCGAGGAGAGCGGCTTTCCCTGATTCGTCGGACATTTCCTCTTCGTCCAGGAATTCGAACACACGCTCGGATGCCGCCGCGGTACGTTGAAGATTCTGGAATGCCTGAGCGAACTGGCTCAAAGGTTGTGTGAACAGGCGGACGTACATCATGAAGGCCACGATGACGCCGAAGGTGATGGAACCGTTGACCACAAGGGCCGCACCCACGACGCAGACCACCACGTATCCGAGATTGCCCACGAAGTTCATCAAGGGCATCATCAGACCGGAGAGGAACTGAGACTTCCAACCGGAGTCGTAGAGGTCGCGATTGTACTTCTCGAACTGATTGATGGAGGATTCCTCGCCGTTGTAGGACTTCACGATGACGTGCCCGGCGTACTTCTCCTCCACATGTCCGTTGACGTCGCCGAGCGCCACCTGCTGACGCACGAAGTAGCTCTGCGAATACTTCATCACCACAAGCATGAGCACGATGCCAACGAGGCTCGAAGCGATTGCCGCGAAAGTCATGATGACATTGTTGGCGAACATCATGATCAGCGAACCGATGAAGAGGGTGATCGAGGTTATCAGCGCCCCGATGCTCTGCCCGAGTGTCTGGCCGATGGTGTCGACGTCATTCGTGATGCGGCTGAGCACGTCGCCATAGCTCACGCGATCGAAATACCGCAAGGGCAGCTTGTTGATCTTCTTCGAAATGGCATCGCGCATCTTCCGGGCCGTCTCCTGGGTGATGTTCGCCATGATCCAGCTCTGCAGATACGTGAGCACGGCGTAGCCGACATACAGGGCGACCAGGGTGAACGCGATATGCTCCACCTGGGTGAAGTCAATCGAGCCGACGACCGGCTTGCCGTGGACCAAGGAGGGAAGGCCTTTCATCACCAGATTGGTGATGTCCTTGAGCTTGTCGGGCCCTATGATCTGAAAGACCGTTCCCACCGCTCCCAGCACCAAAGCGAATATGATGGCGGGGATGTAGCTGCGTGTGAAGTGCAGGAGCTGACCCAGCACCCCTTTGAAGTTCTGTGGTTTCTCGGCGGGGCCTCCGCCTCCCGGGCCATGTCCCGGGCCGAAGCCGCCGCGACGTGGCGCCCGGCTGTGCGCCTGTGCATTCGTACTAGTCATCAATCCTCCAGCTTTCTGCCCGACAAACGGACATACGCCACATCACATCGTTCAACCTTGCGCTGTATACGCCAGCGCTGAATTCGACCGCCAGGAACGGCCCCGTCGCCATCGGCGGCAATGCCGTCGGGTGCGGATTTCTCATGCAGGGATACGCTCATGCCGTGAGCTCCTTCTCGCTGAGCTGTCCTTCTGCGATCTGCCTGTACACCTCGCAGGTATCCAGCAGTTCCTTGTGTGTTCCCAATCCCACGACTTTTCCTTCATCGAGGACCATGATCTGGTCCGCGTTCATGATGGTGCCGATACGTTGCGCGACGATAAGCATGGTGCTGCCTGAGGTCTCCTTCGCCAGGGCGTCGCGTACCTCTCTGTCCGTTTTGAAATCCAACGCGGAGAAGGAATCGTCGAACACCAGAATCTCCGGTTTGCTCCATACCGCCCGTGCGATCGAAAGACGCTGTTTCTGTCCGCCGGAAAAGTTCGATCCGCCTTGGGCGACAGGAGCGTCGTAGCCCTCCGGCAGTCCTTCGACGAATTCCGCGGCCTGTGCGACCGAGGACGCGTGCCTGACGTCTTCAAGGGTCCGCTCCGCGGAATCGGCGTCGGAGGCCTTGTCGCCGTAAGCGACATTGGAAGCGACCGTTCCTCTGAACATGACGGACTGCTGGGGAACGTAGCCAATCTTGCTGCGCAAGGTCTTGAGACGATATTCACGAATATCGACCCCGTCGACGCTGACCGTGCCGGAAGTCGGGTCATAGAATCGCAGAAGAAGATTCAGCAAGGTGGTTTTGCCTGATCCCGTGGAGCCGATGAACGCCATGGTCTGACCTTGGGCAACCTTGAAATTGATGTGTTCGAGCACCTTGTCCTGTGCATCGGGATAGGCGAAGCTCACGTCGCGGAATTCGACGAGACCCTGTTGCCCGTCGACCCCTTGCGTGCGCGTCCCGTCGATGATGCTCGGTTCGGTGTCGAGCACTTCCAGAATACGTTGGGCCGACACGTCGGCACGGGGGAGCAGTACGAACACCATGCTCATCAGCAGGAAGGCCATGATGACCTGGACCGAATAGCTCGAGAACACCACCATGTTCGAGAAGACGGTGAGTTTGTCTCCCATGGAGGCCGATTCGATGAGGTATGCGCCGATCCAGTAGACCGCGAGCATCAACCCGTTCATCACGGTGTTCATCAAGGGCATCATCACCGCCATTGAGCGTGTGGTGAACAGCTGCGTATCGGTCAGGTCATTGTTGGCCTTCTCGAATTTGTTCTCCTGGTAATCCTCGGCGTTGTATGCGCGGACGACTCTCACGCCGACGAGATTCTCGCGTGCAACGAGGTTGATGTTGTCGGTGAGCTTCTGCATGCTGCGGAATTTAGGAATCACCAGCACCATCAGCGTGCCGATGGTCACCATAAGCACGGCGACCGCGATGCCGGTGGCCAAGGTCCATTCGAAACCCTTCCCTGCGATCTTGAGCACGGCCCAGACGGCCATGATCGGCGCACGGACCAGCATCATCAGTCCCATGGTGATGAACATCTGGATTTGGGTGATGTCGTTCGTGGAACGCGTGATCAGGCTGGGTGTCGAGAACTTGTTCAGCTCTGCCGTCGAGAAGGACTCGACTTTGGCGAATTGCATGGAGCGGATGCGCTGGGTGAAGGATGCCGCGACTCTGGCCACGATGAATCCCGTAATGACCGTGCAGATCACCGAACCAAGGGATACCAGCAGCATTTTGCCTCCGGCGGACCAGACGGAGGACATTTTCGTCCCGGGCTGTTCGACCATCTGCGTGATGTCCGACATGTAGTCGGGCAGTTTCAGGTCGAACCAGACCTGGGCGACGATGAACACCAAAGCCAGGAACAGCTGGCCTATTTCCCGTTTAGAGAGATATTTGCATATACGAACCACGAATAATCCTTTCAGTGGTTGCCGAATCATGAGATGCATGCTGCTGAATGGAGGACACACCGTCGCATGCATAACGGAGGAAGAGCAGGGGAAGAACAGAGGAAGAGCGGGCATCGAGGATGTCCGGGAGAAGTTCCCGTCGCCTGACGCGACAGGGAACGCGCAGTGCGAAGCGCGCCAAACAGTCCGGTCGGTAAGTCTGTCGGCGCTTCAGGGCTTCGTGAATCGGTACTGCGGAGATTGACACCATAGGTGCCGAGACCGTGGCTGTCTGCTGCCGGGAATTTCAGCCCCGCGGTCGCGGCGTACCAACACCGGCGCGGGTGCTGGTGCTTATTGGAGGTCCGGCGGCCTCGAGGATGCGCTCTTTATGTCTTCGTGGAGGCCGCCTTCATGCGCTGCTGGTGAAATACCTCAGCAATCTCCTCTTCGGAAGGTCGAGGCTGGCCGGGCTGGCACAGTGTGGTGTATGTGGTGAATTCCGTCATCAACTTGATGAACTGTTTGGTTTTGCGCTCGCCCATCTGTTCAAAGACCCAGCACAGGGCCGAATGCATCTCTTCGTGGCGTTGTTTGCCTACTTCCCGGCCCGCCTCCGTGAGGGTGACCAGAATGTTGCGTCTATCCTCATGGTCGATGTCTCTTGTGATAAGACCCTTTTTCTCCAAGGAGGAGAGTACGGCGCTGATACGGGCCGAGCTGCTTCCGAGGCCGGAGGCAAGTTCGGAAGGCGTCATCGTGCCATTGTGACCGAGTTGTGCGAGGACGAAGGGCTCGCCCTTCATGTCCCGGCTCATCCGGTTCATCATTTCCGAGTGTTTTTCAGCGGCTAAGTGAATAAGTTGCTGGTATCCCTCGTCTGCAAATGTCATTCGCACCCCCTGTTCGACCTACACTATACACCATATCTCACAGTGTTAACTATTCATGTCGTATGTTATTAACGTCCGTTATTAAATTTGGGATGCAGGAGTGGCCTGTCAAGCGGGTGGGTTGCGCCGTCATGCTGCGCATAGTGGCTGTATCCCTCCGCGGCAGGAATGCGGCGTGTGCTCTTCTCGCATCGCGGTTCACGTCGCGATATGCGGATAGGGGTCTGCTGTAACAGGCGTGGGTTTGGAATCGGCGGATTGCGAGCCATCGTGGATGCGCGTAGGGCATAACAAACGTGCCACCCGGGTAAGCGGATGGCACGGAAAACTCGCGTAGTGGCTAGACAGTCACAGCAGAACGGGTGGAGGCCCTGTCACTGCCATGGCCGTTGCTCGCTGTCATCGTCGTGGCTTGAAGACCATGAGGTGCCGCTACCTGTGGGTTGCCCAGATGCTTGTGTCGGGAGAGGCGCTGCATAGCTCGAAGCGGACGGTTCTGAAGATATGTAGCTTTGCGCGGTTTCATCCTGGCGGCGGCGGGGCTTCGGGGCCTTCTCGCTGTATTCGGGATGTTCCTTGGCCCACTCTTCGAAATGGACCGTCAGCAACTTGTTTGTTCTGAATGCATTGCGCAGTGGTTTCAATGCCGCGAAAACCATCAGCAGTACGACGACCACCACCGCGAAGCCGACGCCGATGCGAATCCAGACGGTATACGGGTTGAACATGACGCAGAACAGCGCGACCGCCACAATGGAGAGGTACAGCGCGCGCTTCGTGAGCGGACCATATGACCGGCGGCACGTAATCAGTGCGTCGATAATCTCCAGCACCGCCTTCGCTTCATCGTCGTCGACCGGGTGCTGCGAGAAGGACATCTGCCCTGCTGCGTCGCGGGTGAGATTACGCTTCGTCACGGTAAGCGAGTGGTACTTCGGCCGGTGGTAGATGGCCCAGCTGAAGATGAACAGCACGGCGAATATCATGAGTCCGAAGAAAAAAGCGACCAGAGCAATGGTTTCTGTTTCTGTCATACCGCCATCTTTCAGGAGGTCTTGGACCGGTGCCTTGCCGCCGTTATGATGCGAAGGTTTCGAATCACCTTGAGTTGAAGTGACCGTATCCCCAGTGTGGGCAAAACGTGGGCACGAGGCTATGGGTGCGGGTAAAGAAAAACCCTCGGACCGCTGATTAATCAACAGTTCCGAGGGTTTCACTCTCGTGCGCGCGGGGGAGTTGAACCCCCACGACCTTGCGATCACTGGCACCTGAAGCCAGCGCGTCTACCATTCCGCCACGCGCGCAGACAAACGTCAAAAATAGCACTACCTATCCGTGATGTGCAAGTCCGTGCGAATGTCAGCGTGTTCCGCAGGAAGAGCAAGGACCCTGCGGCTCGGGCGATGCCGCGAACCGTCAGCCCCGCGAACCGTTCGCGTAGAAACGTGCCAGCGTCTCCTGCTTGAACTTGTCGAAATATCCGCCGTCAATGGAGGCACGAATATCGTCAAGGAGTTTGACGAAGAAATGCTCGTTGTGGATGGTCGCCAAGGTGAATCCGTTGAATTCGCGTGCTCTGAGCAGATGGTCCACATATGCACGGGAATAGTTGCGGCAGGTGTAGCAGTCGCAACCGTCCTCAAGCGGGCGGAAATCGTGCTTGAACTGGGCGCGTTTCACGTTCCATCGTCCGTCACGGGTGAAAATGGCACCGTTGCGGCCATTGCGTGCGGGTGCGACACAGTCGAAGGTGTCTCCACCGTTCTCCACCGCATTGAAGATATCGTTTACGGCTGCGATGCCCAGAACGTGCCGTGGCCTGGATTCAGGCATTTCGTCGCATATCCAAGCACACGTCTGGCCGAGCAGCTGCTTTTCGATGGCGCCTCCGATTCCCACGCCGTCAAAATCCAACGAGGCGATTTGCGAGGCGGCCAGACGGCGGAGGTCTTCATAGTTCGCGCCCTGCACCACTCCGAATAATGCCTGATAGGGCTTGCCCACCCTTGAAGCGGTCAGTTTCCGGTGTTCCGATACGCAGCGTTGCGCCCACCGGAAGGTGCGGTCGACCGATTGCTCCTGATAGCTCCTGGTGTTCATCAGTGTGGTGAGCTCGTCGAAGGCAAACATGATATCGGCACCGATTTTATGCTGGATGCCCATCGAGATTTCTGCCGAAAAGCGATGCAGAGAGCCGTTCAGGGGAGATTTGAAGGTCACGCCGTCCTCGTCGACGAAGGCCATGCGTTCCTTGCCGTCGGCGATGACATCGTCAGATTTCATACCCTTCACGTCCATGGCGAGGGTCTTTTTGAAACCCGCTCCCAGGGAGAGGACCTGAAAGCCGCCTGAATCCGTATATGTGGGGCCGTCCCAGTTCATGAATTGGGCCAGACCACCCGCCTCGTCCAGCACATCTTCTCCCGGTCGCTCGAAGAGGTGGAAGGCGTTGGACAGCAGACACTGTGCCCCTAATTCCTTCATCTGCTCCGGCAGCACGCCTTTCATCGCGCTTTGTGTGGCGACCGGCACGAAAGCGGGCGTGCGAATATCCCCGTGCGGCGTATGGATGACCCCGGTACGGCCGTGGCGTTTTCCTCCTCTGCCAAGACCTTGGACGCTGTCGTCCAAACGTGTGGTGATGTCGAAGCTGAATGTTCTGCGATCTCCAGGCTGGTCCGGTGCGCATCCCAGTGGGCTCAAAGTCAGTGTCATGGACACCACTGTAGCGGGGAAGGCCTGATTTCCCGACCTTTGTTGGGCGTCCGGACGGCTTGCGGTCAGCCCAAGGCGGAACCGGACGAAGCCGGGTGAAAGCCGCTGTGCCGCGGGGGCAGAGGAGCTGCGATGCGCCTGTATATCAAGGAATATCCCTTCTTTTATGTGGTTTTCGGTGGAGAATTCGCCCTCTTCTTACAACAAACACTCAGAAAACTTCCAGTACCGCTATCTTTACTTCTATATAGCAGTTGAATGAAGGCGGCACGGAGAGGCTCCAATGGGGTCGTTGCGGTGCGCCTGGCATGCGTACCGCAGGAAGTTGTTAAGGAGTAGCAATGGCAGAAGAACATAATCTGTATCCGTGGAAGGGTCCGCACGATGAGTCGTCATGGCAGCCCAGCCCAATAGCCCGTAACGGTGCAGCGAATCAGGAAAAGCATGCGGAGCAGAGCGACGTGAACAACGCAAGCGTGAACGGCGAGCACGGTGCCGCCCAGGACCCGCAGAACGACAACACACCTCAGGACTCCCAGGAGACGCAGAATTATACGGACTTCGGTGTCCCGTCGATTCCGTCGATGTCCGACAGCCTGAATACTCAGCGGACCACTCCGCTGCCCACCGTGCATGCGGGCGATTCGGCAAGCGGAGACGACGCTCAGCAGACCCGAGTGGTTCCAACGGCGGATAGTGAGGACACTTTTGCGCTTCGCGGTCTGGGCGCCGGTACACAGCGATATGACGGTTTCGTGGCGCCACGGTCCGATGAATCAGCTGGACAGAGCCAGGGTCAGGAGCAGAACCAGACCTCGGATGGAGGCGAAGTTCACCCGCAGCCTTCATACGAATCAGGGCAGACGCAGCAGATTCAGCCGATGCAACCGGCGCAGCCCACCGAACAGTTCGCGCAGCAGACCCAGTACCGTCCGGCTCCGCAATACGGCGCATACGCTCCCAGGCAAGACAATGTGCAGCCTCAGGAGACCCAAGGCCAGAATGCGCAATACGGTGCACCTCAAGAGCAGAACAATCCTTTCATGCCTGAATATGGAGTCTCCGACGGCGGGCAGATTCCGCCGCAGGCACCGGAAGGACCCGGGCAGAACCACGCCGAGAACAGCGGTGGCAAGGGCGGCAGCAAGACGCTGAGCATGGTGATGGTGGCGGTTATCGCCGCTGTGCTCAGCGCCGCACTGATGCTCGGTCTGGGCTGGGCCGCCATCTCGAACGGCTTGATTTCGGGACCGACGACCTCATCCCTGTCCGGTATCAATTCGAATTCCTCGGGTTCCGGGAGCGCGACCGCAAAGTCCGGTGAAGCCGCCGATTGGGAGGCTGTGAGCAAGAGTGTCTCGAACTCGGTGGTAGCCATCGACACGGTCGTCTCGGGTGGAACGGCCAAAGGCTCCGGCGCAATCATCGACACGTCAGGTGAGGTGGTAACCAACAACCACGTCGTGGAGGGGGCCACGAAAATTCAAGTAACCCTGTCAAGCGGGCAGATTTACTCTGCCAAGGTTGTCGGCACCGACACCACAACGGATCTGGCGGTCATCAAAATCGAAAACCCGCCGAGTGACCTCCAGGCGGTGACTTTCGCCGACTCGGACAGCCTGGCCGTCGGTGAGAGCGTCATGGCCATCGGCAACCCGCTGGGGTATGACAATACCGCCACCACCGGTATCGTATCCGCCTTGAACCGCCCGGTTTCGGTTATGGACGACACCAACACGACGATTGTGACGAACGCGGTCCAGATTGACGCGGCCATCAACCCAGGCAACTCGGGCGGTCCTACGTTCAATGCCGCGGGGCAGGTAATCGGCATCAACTCATCGATTGCCTCTACCGCGACGACCAGCTCCAGCGCAGGTTCCATCGGCATTGGTTTCGCCATTCCTTCGAATCTTGTGAAGCGTGTGGCGAATGAAATCATCCAGAACGGTTCGGTGCAGCATGTGGTGCTGGGCATCACCATTCAGAGCGCCACGGCGGAGGCTGATGGTGTGACGCGCACCGGCGCACAGGTCACGAAGGTCACCTCCGGCAGCGCGGCGGCCAATGGCGGGGTCAGAACGGGCGACACGATTGTCGCCTTCAACGGCCACGCAGTGAACAGCAATTACGCACTGCTCGGATTCGTACGTGCCTCTGCACTCGGTGACAAGGTGACCCTGACTGTGGTGCGCAGCGGCAAAACCCTGGACCTCAGTGTGACCTTGGACCAGAAGGAGGCTGCGGTTTCCGGATCGTCGAAGTCCGATTCCAACGACAGCGGCAACTCGGGCGGTTCCGGCTCTGACGGTGATTCGGGGAGCGGTTCAGGAAGTGGTTCTGATGACGGCGGTCTGACCGACCCGTACGGGTTGTTCGGGAACTAAAACGCATGTTCTGACCGCATGAGCATAGACATGACCGTGGCCGCGCCGCAGGTAAGCATCCTGCGGCGCGGCTTTTCCATGCCGGTCTGTCGAAAAACTGCTTCAGATGCAGACAAATTCATTGGAATAATGCGTTTGTGTAGGGATTTTCATGTATATGGCGAAGTTTTTGGCGCCAAACCGCCATCGTCCATGCGCGTGGTCGGGCGTGTCCAAAACAATCCCTACACAAACGTACGAGCAGGGTGATTTTCACCCTGTTGCTGTGTCCCGTCCTGGGATAATCTGTTACTCGTGAATGATTTATTGCAATCCGCCGACGGCAACCTGTCCGAAAAATCCAAGGTGACAGCGGTTGATTCTGCGTCCGTGCATGACGATGGCCCACTACGCATCGCTGTGGTCGGTGCCGGGCCCGCCGGAGTGTACGCTTCGGATATTCTGCTCCGACAGCTGCAACAGCATGGTGAGGAGCGCGGCCTTGGCGCTGCCGCCAGAATCGACCTGTTCGAAAAGCTTCCCGTCCCCTTCGGTCTGGTCCGCTACGGTGTGGCCCCTGACCATCCGAGCATCAAATTCATTGCAGGGGCATTGCAGAAAACCCTTGATAATCCGAATATCCACCTGTATGCGGATGTCGAATTCGGCAAGGACCTGACGCTTGACGACCTGCGTCAACGATATGACGCAGTGCTCTTCGCCACCGGAGCCACCGAGGATCGTGTTCTTGACATCCCCGGTCATCAGCTGGACGGCGTTCATGGTGCGGCAGGCTTCGTCGAATGGTATGACGGTTACCCCACGGCCGTTGACGAGTGGCCCTTGGAGGCGCAGGATGTGGCCGTCATCGGCGGAGGCAACGTCGCCATGGACGTCGCGAGGATACTGATGCGCAGACCTGACGACCTGTTGAGCACCGACATCCCCGACAATGTATATGAAGGACTGCAGAAGAACTCGGCGCGTGACCTGCATCTCTTCATACGCAGAGGGCCCGCACAAGCCAAGTTCTCCGTCCAGGAACTGCGGGAGATGGAAAAGCTTCCCGGAGTCCAGCTCATCATCGAGGAGGATGATTTCGAACTTGATGACGAGACCTTGCAGCGAGCGAGCGAGGACAAGCTGACCCGACAGATGCTGGAGGAGCTCTACACCATCCGCGAGATGGCGGAGGATATGGAGGACGACGGCAACACCGACTTCGCGGGCGACCCTGCCGACAGGCGGTACCACATTCACTTCTTCTCGTCTCCGACCGAGATTCTCGGCGCGGACGGCAAGGTGACGGCGATTCGCGTTGAGCGTACCCAGGTTGATGCACAGGGCCATCTTGCCGGTACTGGTGAGAACATCGACTACCCTGTTCAAGCGGTCTATCACGCCATCGGATACCGTCCGGCGCAGGTCCCTGGAATCCCCTATGACCAGAACCGTTTCACCCTGGCGAATGTGGGTGGGCGGGTGTTCACGGCGCCCGAGTCGGAAGGCGGGGAACGCATTCCGGGGCTGTATGCCACTGGTTGGGCGAAACGTGGTCCGGTGGGGCTTATCGGTTCGACGAAGTCGGATGCCCTCGAAACCGTGGGGAATATCCTCGACGATCTCGCCGCGAGCGAAGAGCATGGCCGTTTGGCCGAGGATCGCTCCGAGACATCCATCGACGACCTTCTGGAAAGCCGTGGAGTCAGGCCGATCACCTTCGAGGGATGGCGGAAGATTGACGCGTATGAACGATCCTCGGGTGCGGCTTCTGGCCGTGAGCATATCAAGGTCATCGACCCTGAAGAGATGAGACGCATCGCTTTGGGCTGATGGCGCGCTCGCGTACAGCATGTAATCAGAAAAAATCCAGCGTTTATCGCTACTGTATGGAGCATGACAGGCAATATGAAGGTTCATGGGCATCTCAATGGCTTGAAGACCACTGTGCTCTTTGGGCTGATGTGGGCGATCGTCATGCTCATATGGTGGTTTACGGGCGGCTCCCAAGGTACCTTGGGTATTTTTATCGTCATCGGGCTGGCGACCACTTTCGGGTCGTACTGGTTCTCCGACAAGTTGGCGATCGCGTCGATGGGAGCGAAGCATGTCAGCGAGCAGGAAGCTCCGGAGCTGTACCGCATCGTGCGCGAGCTGTCCATGAAGGCGGGGAAGCCCATGCCGCGGATATACATCGCGCCGACGATGTCTCCGAACGCTTTCGCGACGGGACGCAACGAGCGTCATGCGGCGGTATGCTGCACGCAGGGAATTCTGCAGATTCTCAACGAGCGCGAGATTCGCGGTGTGCTGGGTCATGAGCTGATGCACGTCTACAATCACGACATCCTGACTTCCGCCGTGGCATCGGCGATGGCCACGGTCATCACCTACCTGGGATACTCTTTGATGTATATGGGTGGCGGCCGGGACCGTGATGGCAGGGATTCCGGTGGCATCGGCATCATCGGTGTGCTGTTGAGCAGCATTCTCGCTCCGATCGGGGCTTCGCTGATACAGATGGCCATCTCGCGTACCAGAGAATTCGATGCGGATGAAGACGGCAGCAGGCTCACCGGCGACCCGGAGGCCTTGGCGTCGGCCCTGAACAGAATCGAGTCAGGCGTTCAGCAGGAGCCTCTTGCACAAACCGCAGGCACGCAAAGCGTTTCCTCGATGATGATTGCGAATCCTTTCAATGCCAAGGGCATGAGCAGGCTTTTCTCCACGCATCCCCCCACCAGCGAGCGTATCGGACGTCTGATGCAGATGAGCGCCGAGATGGGCGGGGAGGCAAGCATCGAAACTCCGGCCCCCTCATACCGGCAGCGTTCGGACATCGGGGCGTAACATCACAGGGGCGTAACACCACGGAGCGTAAGGCCGCATCGGGCCTCGTGCTACACTGATTCCTCGTACGGATTCCCCGCGGGGAATCATATTTGCGGGCGTAGTTCATCGGTAGAATGGAAGCTTCCCAAGCTTCAGAGGCGGGTTCGATTCCCGTCGCCCGCTCTCTTGATATTCGTTGGTATTCCGCCGTTTCTGGCACTTTTCCGAACTAGACTTTTCGGTTTCATGTTATTGCTATGTTATTAAAATCGGACTGATTGCGGTGTTGGTAGAGGTGGAATTCTCGCGAGATGCCCATATCGGGGTGCCGGGTATCGGCTTGCGGTGAACATCTTGTACAACATGTATGATTAACGACATCATGTTTCCTAGCATGTTCCCTCCGCGTATGGTGCGTGGTGTTGTGTCACCGAAGTCCTGACACATCACACATCACACATTTTCCGGTTTTCCGGTCGCGGGGGGGGGGGGCTGTTTTTTGACATCCCTAGGGTGGTGCTGAGTATGCGATGGTTGGGTTCTCATGGGTTTGCTGGCGGTCTGCGGATGAAGGGCGGGTTTTGCGCTCTTGTCGCGTTCGTGCTTTCGATGTTCATGCTGTTGGGTGGTGTGCTGGTTGGGTTGCCGGTGGAGCGGGCTGCGGCTGATGATGCTGCGGTTACGGGTACGGTGAAGGCTGGTGTGGCCGACGGCTATTTCAGTACGTTGACCGCGTTTCCGATGCGGTCTGTGGGTGCGACTGCGGATGGGGCTCGGAAGGTGTTGTTCGGCAGGTCGGGTTCGTTGGCGAATGCGGCGCAGGAGGTTGAGTCGGGTGATGCTGACACTGCTGAGGTTGATGGCAAGTATCTGGTGTTGGGTAAGGGTCCGAACACGACCTCGGTCAATCGTTCTCCGAGGTCTACTAGTGAGAGTGATTCGTGGGCGTGGTCGAAGACGACGCAGTTGGATGCGAATGAGGTGTTGTTGTGGGCTGATGATGTGGTGACCACCCCGTTCGCGTTTGCTGCCGGTTCGTCGTGCAGTGGGTATCCGTGTAACACGTTTGATGCCGGTACAGCTACTGACGGCGTGGCGTCGTATGAGTCGTATGTGGCTAAGGTGTCTCGGCAGTTGGGTTCTGACACGTATTATTCTGATGTCGAGTTGAACCAGATGGGTGCTGCCTCGAAGTTGTCCGGAGTTTGCACCAAGGGCGGTACTACGGGATGTAACAGTGGGTATGCTACTGACCAGTCCACGTCTGTGGGTTCGTATCGTGTGTTTCCGTTATCGACGGGTGATATGGCCGAATATTTCAACGCCAACGATGGCTACATTGATGCTGATAACGTCAAACGTTGTCCCAATATTATTCATAGTGCTTCTGCCTCTTGGTTGCGTTCTGCTTACTGGAGCAATTCGAATTATGCGTTCTATATGGAGTACGGCGGTCGCCCGAACTATATCTTTACGTACGACACCGGTCTCGGGTTGCGGCCTGCTCTTCGTCTGAATGTTGATAATCTGCTGCTGTCGGCTGACAGCAGCAATCAAAGCCAGGGCGGTGGTGGTGATTTGAGGCTCACGTTTGTGGAGTCAGGTAAGAAGTTGCATAATGGTTGGTCTGCTTCGGTTTCTGGTGGTGAGGGTTCGCGCGTGTTGAGTTTGTCTGGGAGTTCGGATTTGGATGCTCAGTCGGGTTTGGGTTGGAAGGTTGTCGACCCTGAGTCGAATACGGTGTTGGGTTCGGGCAGGACGAGCAGTGGTGGCAATATGGCGTTGCCCGAGTCGGCTATGAGCGATGAGTCGAAGGATTACGACTTGTATGTGTGGGGTCAGGAGGATGGCAGTGCGGCCGAGGGGTTGACAAACAAAGCCACGGAGCCGGTGAAGACCACCATCAAGGGGTGGAAGGTGAAGACCCCGCCCTCCTACGGTATTGAGTTGACGGGCACCACGACGGGCACATTGAGCGCGTACAAGATTGGTGACTACAAGGACGAGGTGTTTGACCAGACCGGTGCGTTGAAGCGCGTGATGTTGACCACTCCGGCCGCGTTGAAGGACACGCTCAAGGAGGCCGCTGAGATTGTTGGTGGTTCGAATGTGGATGCGGATAATCCCATCGGTTGGGTGGCGTCGCACTGGTTGGGGTATCCGACTGACCCGCCTACTGATGATGTGACGAGTGCATATAGCCCATATGCGGGCAAGCTTCAACTGTTCGCCAAGGAACTGGCGAACAAGGATGCTGCGACGCTGGGTGGGGTCAAGGGCAGTCTGAACGGCTTGGCTGGTGGCCCTGAGACGCTCAACGTGACTGGCGGCCCTGGCTTGTATCTGATTGTGGATTCCTCTCAGTTGTCTGGTGGTTCTCTGCCGATTGTCGTGGGCACGAAGGTGTTCAACGAGGCTCTTGGTGATGAAGGTCGTTTCGTGGATTTTGCTGATGCCGGTGTGAAGGGCAAGCCGCGTCTTGGTCAGGCGTCGTTGAAGACTACGGTGACGGATATTGCGAAGCGGATTGTCAATGATGCGGGTGTGGATGGTTTTGATGTGGGTAGTCAGGTGGAGTATGAGATAGCGCTCCAGGTGCCTGATTTGAGCGATGCGGGGTATTCGTCCGTCGCGTACGACTCGTATGCGTTCGATGTGGCTGATGTGGCGGAGTCGGGGTTGACGTTGCCTGCCGCGTCCGGGGTGAGGGTGTTGGTGGATGTGCCGTCGTCGGATACTGATGTGACCGGCCAGTTGCCGTCCAATTCGATTATGGTGTCGGGTCAGACGTTGACGGTGACGGGGTTGAAGGCCTTGTTTGCGGAGTCGGATGGTGCTTCGGGGGTGCGGAACAAGGCCGTGGTGCCTGCGGGTTCGCTGATTCGACTCCGCTACAAGGCGGTGTTAAATGCGTCGGCCGTGGTGTCGTCTCCTGTTGAGGGGGAGTCGTTGAAGCCGAATGTGAATACCGCGACCCTGACCCGCTCCCGTATCGGCGAGGTATCCAACGGTTGGACGGATGCGGGTGCTGGTTTGGAGTCGAAGGCCGCGACGGCGAACGCGTACACGTTCAAGCTGGACTTGGTGAAGCTGGACAAGGACGACCTGTCGAAGACGCTTGGCGGCGTGGAATTCGAGGTGTCGCGTGACGGGCAGGTGTTGAAGTTTACGCAGGTGTCGGATGGTGTGTATCGTTTGGATGCTGCGGGCGGTACCGAGGTCGTGACGCATACGGATGGCACGTTGTCCTTGTCGGGTGTTGAGGCTCCTGAGCTCTCCTTCAAGGAGACTACGGCTCCGTCGGGCTATTTCAAGGTGTCCGATTTCACGGTGGACATCCGTCCCGAGTGGAATGAGGATGCGACCCAGGTGACGAAGGTCACGTATGCCACGTCGGGCACGAACCTCGCCTACGTGTCCCAGGAGGGCAGGCAGGTCATGGTGCTTGACCCGGCGTGGAGCCTGGCCAACCTGCCCTACATGGGTGGTATCGGCATCCTCGTCCTGCTTATCGTCGGCGGCCTGATGCTTGTGTTCGCCGTCCGCCCCTATGTCCTCTCCAAGCGGGCCGAGCGCGACGCGAACCTGGTCTAGCCGTTCCGTCCAGGGGCTTAAACGGAGATAACTGCACTAAAAGGACAGCTTTTCCGGTGAAGTATCACCGAATTGCTGTCCTTTTAGTGCAGTTATCGTATTAGATGGGTTATTACCTGCCAAAATGCGAAGAACCGGATTGTTTGTGGACGTTCTGACGGGTCTATCAGGAGGCTTCGGCGGATAGGTCGTACACGGTCACTCCATCCACGGTGGTTGCGGTGTAGTGTTCGGTGACCCAGGAGGATATCTCGGAAGCGGAGCCCGAACCTCCCATCTGCGTGCCTCCTCCGGACGAGCTGGCGATGTAGTAGTGAATCAGTCCTTGTCGCACATACTCCTTGAACTGTTTGAGAGTGGGTGCCGGGTCCGAGCCATTGAAACCGCCGATGGCCATGACCGCTTTCTGCGAAGCCAACTGATAGCTGGCCGCATTCTGCGAACCGGTGATTGCGGCTGCCCATCGATACGAGCTTGACGACTGCTCCAGCATCGAGACGATTTTGGAACTTGCAGAGCTGCCGCCCATACCCATGCCGCCCATTGAGCCGCCGCCCATGCCTTCGCTGGACGTTCCTTCACCGATGGAGCCGCTCGGGGCCGAAGCGTTGCCGTAGCCGGAAGCGGAGCTGGGGGGTTGGCCCATTGTTCCGCTGGGCGCCTCCGGTGCGCTTCCCGAGCCTTGCCCGGGTGTGCCTGAAGGAGCCTCCTGCATGGTGCCGTCCGAGGAGCCGGGGCCTCCCTGACCGCCTCCCGGGCCTCCGCCCTGTCCGCCCATACCTCCGCCCATGCCGCCCATCCCGGTGGATGACGTCACGCTCGGACCGGCCAGAACGATGGAACCATTGTGCCCGGTGGCGACCGTGTAGGCCGTCCAGGCCAAGGGGCCTGAAAGCAGCGATACCGCGGATAACGTCATACCGCATATCGCGATTCTCCTTGAGGAAGACAGCGCTGCGATGATGAATACGACGGTTGCGAGGATACCGAAGCTGAGTATGCACCATTTCAGCCAGGGCAGCCAGGTGCTCCTGCCCGCAAGCGTGAACGCCCAGTATGCGGAGCCGAGGACCAATGCGGGCGTGACGATTCTCGACCACAGGGATTTGCGGGACACCCACAGTCCGGTAACTGCAATCGCCGCGAGGACGGCGACGGCGGGTGCCAGCGCGACCGTGTAGTACTGGTGGAAGATACCCGCCATGAAGCTGAAGGTCAACCACGTGACGGCGAGCCAGCCACCGAAGACGATGACGCTTGCCCTGCGCAGGTCAATACGTGCCGCACGTCCCAGCGTCACCAGACCTATGACGATTCCGGCAAAGGCGAGTGGTGCGAGCCAGGCAATCTGCGTACCGTATTCACCGTCGAGCAGTCGCGTCCAACCCGTTTGACCCCACATGCCTCCGCCTGTTCCGCCGGTCGAGGACCCGCCCGGAACGACGGAACCCTCTTCGCTGCCGGTGAGTCTTCCGAAACCGTTGTAACTGAAGGTGAGTTCTAGGAAGGAGTCCGTTTGCGAGCCGCCGATATACGGGCGCGAGCCGGATGGGACGAGGACGGTCAGCGCGACCCACCATCCGGCAGCCAAGACCATGCCGATTACCGCGGCTACGCCGTCCACCACGCGGCGAAGGAAGCCTGTCGGGGACGCTATCAGGAAGGCGATGGCGAATCCGGGAAGCACCAGAAACACCTGCATCTGCTTGGTGAGGAATCCGAAACCGACCAGTATTCCAGCCAGAACCATCCACCAGGTACGGCGTCGATTGCCTGCCCTGGTCTTGGCGTATTCCAGTGAGCGCAGCACGCAATGCGCGGCCCCGACCATCAGCAGGACGAGCAGAGCGTCAGGGTTGTTGAACCTGAACATCAATGCCGCCACAGGGGTCAGTACGAAAGCGATTCCTGTAATCAGCCCTGCCGCGTTGCCCCAGTAGCGGCGGACGGTCGCATAGAGCAGATAGGTCGTCAGCACGCCCATAATCGCCTGGGGGAACAGTATGGAGAAGGAACTGAGGCCAAACGCACGCACGGAGAGGGCCATCAGCCATATGGATGCAGGCGGCTTGTCGACCGTTATCGCATTGCCCGAGTCCAGGGAGCCCCACAGGAAGGACTCCCAGTTCACCGAACCCGCTTGTGCCGCCGCCGAATAGAACTCATTGGCGTAGCCGGATGCCGTGAGATTGACGAAGTATGTCGCTGCGGCCATAGCCATCAGCGCGAGCAGCAGAATCCAGTCCGACAGCCTGCGTTTCGGCAGCCGGTACATGGTGATGCCCGTGTGTGATGCGCGTCCGTGGTCGTGCGACCTGGTCTGGTGCGACCGGTCCTTCGCCAAAGGGAGTGACATGTCGGATTGCTCGCTCATTATGCGCCCACTTTCACGTTGGCGAGTTCAATCAATGACCCGCGTAATTCATCTTGGTTCCGGACTCCCCAGCCGAGCGTCGCGTAGGGATTGGTGATGGGGCTTTTCCCGTCTTTCCGGCTTTCCTGACGCATGCGACGCATCCCTGCGATGTCTTTGCTGACGGTATCGGGGATGTTCACCCTGCTGTCGCTGTCCTCGACCCAGGTCACCGGTATCTCGTAGATTTGCATCCCACGACGTTCGGCCAGCACCAGCAGTTCGGTGTCGAAAAACCATTCGTCGTCTTTGATTCTGGGGAGCAGGGCGTCGGCGGCGGCTGCGGTCATGGCTTTGAAGCCGCACTGTGCGTCGTGGAATTTCACACCGAGATAGGTTCTGAGCATGAGGTTGTAGGTGCGTGAGATGAATTCGCGTTTCGTCGAACGGGTCACATCGGATTGCGCGAGCAGTCGGGAGCCGATGGATACGTCGGCCCCTCCGGCGAGCAGTGAGCCGATGAGTATGCCGGTGCAGCGAATATCGGTGGAAAGGTCCACATCCATGTATGACACCACTCTGGCCAACGATTCCGACCATGCCAGTTTCAGGGCGGCACCCCGGCCTTTGCGCCCGATGCGGACGGCCCTCAGCGATTCAGGGTATTGCGCGCACAGGGCCGTCGCGACATCCCATGTGGCGTCGGTGCTGGCGTTGTCGGCGATGATGATGTTCCAGGTGAAGGCGCTGCCCGGGTTGGCTTCATGGGAAAGGTAGGCTTCCAGCGTCTGAATGCAGGTCTGCAGGGTGTGTTCCTCGTTGTACACGGGAATCACGATATCCGCATCCACCTGTTGCGGATGGCCACGGCGGTCGATGATTGCCGTGCCTTGCGGGGTTGTTCCGTCATGCTTCGGACTGGGTTCCGTGGGTTTCTTGTTGGTGTTCATGCTTCCATGAAAGTGCCGGAGCCTTGCCGTTTTCTTCGGCCGACATTCATGTTGCATCCGATGCGGGAAAGAATTCTCTGAATGATTTCTGGATGTCTTCTGTGCCTGAGAGGGCTTCAGCGGGTCTCGGGAGTCCCTCAGCGTGCTGATCGCCGTATGTGTAGGGATTCTGAAGTAGACAGGGCCGTGGAGATGCGGAAAATAGCGGAACCGCAATAGCGGTTGTTGCGTAGTAGCCGACGGCTCTTAAAAAATCCCTACACAAACGCAGCGAAAGCCCCGGTTATGGTGTGAAAGCTCTCGGAATGCCTATTTCGTCTGAGGTGCCACTTCATTCTTGGCCACCCATTCGGGGAAGCGACCATCCATCGCAATCAGGTCGTTGACCGTCACGAACTCATATCCCTGTGCATGCAGGGCGTCGATGATGGAGGGGAGCACGTTCACGTCTTCGGTTCTGTCGCCGCCGCCGTCATGCATGAGGACGATTGCGCCGGAGTACGCGTGTTTCAACACCTGATCCTTAATGGCCTGTTCGCCGGGCCTCTTCCAGTCCAAGGTGTCTGTGGTCCAGAGAATGTTGGAGCTGACCATATCCGAGGCGTCGCTCCAGCATTGTTTGTTGAATGCGCCATAGGGGGCCCTCAGCATACGGGATTGCGTGTTGGATGCACTGCTGATGGCGCT